>NZ_JBVYHB010000011.1:0-151808 GCF_056033425.1 Leisingera sp. SA32
TGGTGTGCCCCCATCGGGTGGTCCAGTTTGAATGTTAGTGCATAGTCGGCCTTTGGTCTATCGGGACAATGCTCTTGGGCGCTGGCGGCCGGTATCCTAAGGCGCTGTGGGGCCTGACCGTATTGTAGTGACGCCGCCAGCGTTCGATCAGGATCTGGGCCTCGCGTAACGTGGTGAAGACCTCGCCGTTGAGCAGCTCATCCCGGAAACGGGCATTGAAGCTCTCGCAGTAGCCGTTCTCCCATGGTGAGCCGGGGGTGATGAATGCGGCTTTCGCACCGACGGCATCGATCCAGGCACGCACCTTCTTGGCAATAAATTCTGCACCATTATCCGACCTTATGTATTCCGGCGGGCCGCGTAGGATGAACAAATCCGTCAATGCGTCGACCACATCCGTTGAATTGAGCCTGCGTTTGACCCGGATCACCAGCGCCTCCTTCGTGAACTCATCGATGATATTCAGCGTGCGGAAGATCCGCCCGTCGTGGGTTCGGTCCTGAACAAAGTCATAGGACCAGACATGGTTCGGGCGCTCCGGCCGCAGCCGGACGCAGGAACCATCATTCAGCCAAAGTCGGCCTTTCTTGGGTTGCTTTTGCGGGACTTTAAGCCCCTCCTGCCGCCAGATCCGTTCAACGCGCTTGTGATTTACATGCCAGCCGCTGTTGTTCAGCAGCCCAGTGATCATGCGATATCCATAGCGGCCAAACTCTTCGGCCAACGCGGTGATGTCCTCGGTCAGCCGGGCTTCGTCCGGTAGACCACAGGGCACCTTGCGCTGCGTAGAGCGATGCTGACCTAATGTGCGGCAAACCCTGCGCTCCGATACGCTGAGGGTTTGCTGCACATGGTTGATGCACTGCCTGCGGCGGGAAGGGCTTAGAAGTTTCCCCGTGCGGCCTCGGCCAGGATCATCTTGTCCAGTGTCAGATCCGACACGGCTCGTCTGAGCCGGGTATTCTCAGCTTCCAGCTCTTTCAGCCGCTTGAGCTGATCGCGGCTCATGCCGCCATACTCCTTGCGCCATCGATAGTAGGTCTGAACCGTCACTCCGATCTGCCGCACGGCCTCCTGAACTGATTTGCCTTGCCCTTGCAGCACTTCAACTTGTCGCAGCTTCAGCACGATATCTTCGGGCTTCTCTCGCTTGCCGGCCATCTCGTCGTCCTCCTGAAAACGGGATAATTCTATCCCAAAAGGTGGACCACTTCAGTGGGGGCGTTCCACTTGTCGACGTCAAGGGCCGCAAGACAGGCCTGCGCAATGTCGCGATCCGGGGCCTTAGCTCCAGGAACCGTTGCCCAGCCAGCTTGCATCAGAGCGTCTCGCCGCTTGAACGTCGGAGCCGCTCTGATCGTTGCCAGCTTTGCAGACCGATCCAAATCTGTCTGGGCCATGTTCAGGCAGACCGGCACCAGTGCGGTGACGACATGGTCGCGGGCCATCGCCGCGGATCTGTCGCTCGAGGTTCCGCCGGTTACCCAGCCTCCCCAGGAAAATCCTGCTATGCTGACCATTACTGCGCCGATCGCGACGCCGTAGAGACCGGGTTTAAGCCATTCGGGAGCATTCATTGTGGTTCCTCCAGCGGGGAGAGCGCCGCCTCGCTATACTCAGGTGTTGCGTTTCTGGTCTTGGCCGAGCGCTGCTTCCAAATCCGCCCAAGTAATAGGCCGCATCTCTGTTCGGCCGGGCAAACGCCCCTTGCCGTGTACGGTCAAGTAAATCGCAGTTCTGCGGTAAGCCGTGAAACTCAGCCCTTCGATAAGCTCCTCCTCGACCAGCACTTCGTATTCGCCGGAAGGCAGTTCGTCTGGATATCCGGATAAGGTAAACGGCTGCGGGAAAGTCATGGTGGATTTGATTGAGCGTAAGGCCATCACCGGTCTCCGCGATGTTTGCATGTCTTCCGCGCTGGCTTGGCTGTAGCATTCCGGTTGCAGAGTGGCCGCCAAACTTTGCGGTCATCATACATTATCCCAGAACCAGGCGGGTCGCGCTGACCCATGTTAGCGCCGCCGAGACCAGGGTCGCGCGGGCCAATCTGGACCTGCCCTGCGGCTTGGCTTCAGGGGGGCACCGACTGATCTGCGTCAGCGCGTGATCCGGGCGATGCGTGTACGATCGGAGGTATCCGCAGCTTTTCCCGGCAAGGGGCGGCTCCGCTCACCCGGAACAGCCGCTTTCAAATCCGGGCACATCAAAAGGGAGAATACGCCGATGCCCGCCGCTGGCATTCTTCATCCGCATGACCCGGAGTTTGACCGGTTCTTGCAAGCCTTCGTTGGTGAAGACCGGAATGGCAATGCCGTTACCGTTCTTTCGGCCTTTGCGCGGCTTGAACTCGAACCTTGGGAGGAGGCCGCCACGCTAGCCTCCCTGAAGAAACAGGCCGCGGGCTCGCGACTGGAGATGCTGCTGTTGCAATTCCGTGACGTGCCTGCACTCAAGCAGGATGGTGGATCGGTCGCGCGAAAATTGACTCGCCTTCTCCCCAAACATCGCAGTCTCGTGACGGCCGTTTCTGGTGGCGCAGAAACCGGATCGGCAAATTTTTCCGGTTTGATCTGGGCGGTACTGACGCTCCTCTTTCTGATTTTGCAGTTTATACTCGCGGGCATTCAGGGAACTGGCCAATGATAGTGGGCAAAGCACAGAACGGCGACCGCAAGCAGGGTGGCCTCTCCGCCCGGGACAATGCGATCCTCTGGGATCAGGAGGAGCGGTGCTGGACCAGCGGCGCGGAAAGCGCCCGCACCGTGACTGCAAAAAACGCAGTGATGGTGCTTCCCTATCCGCCGGGCATCCTGCAGGGCGGGCAGATCATTGAGCATGTGAAGCAAAACACGGGCTGGCGAACAGTGGTAATGAAGGACCGCAGCCAAGTCAGGCAGGGACCGGTTGCGGTGCTTGCCTACCGCGTATCTGCTGAAAAGTCTGGATTACCGATCTATGAGGCGCTTTGCACGTCCTCATATCTGCAAGACAACGGGCGTTGGCTGCGCCTGTCACATCAGCAAACCCCCACCAGCTGACGTCGGCTGCTTGAATCCTCACCACGGAGCAAAACCTTGAACGCGCATACCGGCATGTGAACGGGCTGCTGAAATGTTCGTTCAAAAATCACCGGTCAGAAGACCCGGATCCCGCCTCAAGCTAACCTGAGTCAGTGCTGCGCTGCGCGGAAGATGGGTACATGGGCCCGTGCCCGCCGAATCTCCGGCGGCACTCATTTTCGGGCAATAGTGAAGCGCGGGATGCGTGCGGTTCCTCAAACGGACTGTACAGCACTGCGCGTTCTATTCTCGGAATGTCCAGGAAAGGACAATCCAATGACACCTGAACAGACCAATGCCACCGAAAAGATGACCTCGGTCAAAGCAGCCTGTGACAAAGCAACCGCCGGTCCCAAAAAGGACCGGGCCTTGAAACATTACCAGGCTGCAGAAAAAGCGCATGAGGCGCATAACTACGCCGAGACGAACAGGGAACTCGACGCGGCGAAGAAAGCAATCTCCTGACACGTCCTCGTTCTAAATGAAAATCAGGTCGCCCCAAGTTATTCCGGGGGGGGGGCGACCTTCGTCGTTTCAAGAGCGGGCCTGTCTGGTCCAGATATGCCGGATCGAAGCCCGAAAAGTCGATCAATCCGTTATAATTGTCGAACCTCACACGGCCGTCCCGAAAGGTTAGCAGGCCGCTGTCGCGAAGCTGCCGCAGAACGCGGTTCACATGGACGGCGCTTAAGCCGAGTGCATCAGCAAGCTGATACTGGGTCAAAGGACAGGCGTACCCTTTTTTGCTCCCCATTCCGACCAGTTTCAGCCTTGCCCCCAGTTCCAGAAGGAAATGGGCCATGCGTGCATCCGCAGCGCGTCGGCCAACTCCGACGAGATGCTCGACCACCATGGCTTCGTCCCGTGATGCCGCCCAGAGAATGGCTGCCGCCAGGCGAGGCGTCTTCTCGAAGGCTTCCAGAAGGTCGTCCGCGAAGACTTCGACAGCCTGAATATCCGTGACCGGCTCAAAGCTGTGGTCGGACGTGCGCAGCAGCACGCTGCGCAATCCAAGAAAATCTCCTGGTATCTGGAAATCCACGATCTGGCGGGTGCCGTCCGGCTGAAGCTTGTAGGAACACACCCAGCCGGCGACCAGAATGTAAGCGGCCTGATCCGACTGCCCCTGATGCACCAGATCACGCCCCGCCACAAAGGACCGGCGGCGCAGATGCAAACGCTTCAAGACGCCTAATTCATCATCAGACAGGGCGACAAAAACTTGCAGCTTGCGTGTAAGCGGGCTTTCTAAGATATCCGTCATCGGGGCCTCGCAAGCCGGAAAGAAACTCCAGACGCAATGGCGCGGAGACTGCTTTCGGTTAGCCCAGCATACCATTTTTTCTGCGAAGATGCTTGGGACAAGCGAGGCCATTCGGCCGCGCATTATTTTACCGTCACCCGGAAGGAATACATGAAATGCTTAGCGAGAAGGACTTCCCGGGAGTGGCCGCCCTTTCGATCTGCGAAGCACTGCTGCTGGCTATGAACGATAACAAAGTCCTGCCTGAACACGAGATCGTGGGTATCCTGCGCGATGCGGCAAAGACACATGAGAACGCAGCTGGCACTGACAACGATATAGAGGCGCACCTGGCCGTGGCGGCTCTGATTAACCGGATCATCGCTGGTGGTAACTCCGTTCGGAGGCCGCCGACATGACATACTCAATCGCAGCGGGTTAGACATCGCCTATGCCGCTTACGTCCGACTCGTACGATGCACGGGGCCAACAGCCCGGTCTGCAGGACATGCCGGATGGCACATGCCGCCAAGACGGCAGCGTCCAAACTGACAAGCAGGATGCCGGATCCGCCTCAAGGGCGCGGCAAGCGCGGATCCAGCCACGACAGTTGCCTGTCAGTGGCGGTGCAGGCGTTTATTGGTAGGCCAACCGAAGGAGACCGTTATGCAACTTCCAAATTCCAGGCTGGAACAACTACATTCAGAAATGTGCTCTGCGCATACGGAACGTCAGAGTGAACAGTTACGGACACGGCAAACTGACAGCGCTGCATCCGAAAAGCTTGAACAGGTCCAAGCAGAGATTAAGAGCTGGACTGACGATGCCCGCAAGGTTGAAGCCGATGACCGCGACGAGCAATCTGTCGCTGATTTGTTGAAGCGAGCCAGGGAAATAAACCGGGAACTTAGTGAGGGCTATGCATAATTTGGCCAAACCTTCTGCATTGTGATCCCGATCCAAGATGCCCGCAGCTTTCTGACCTCGTGGCCACCATTCGCCTGAGCTGCAGGCCCCAAGCGCAATCGGAAATTGCGGAGTCCAATCGTTTATTTACCGTAACGCGCAACTTTCGCGAAAGGAGATTGATATGAACTGGGACCAGATCGACGGTCGCCGAGAAGCGCTGGCAGGCAAGATCCAAGAGCGTTAAGTCGCGCGTCTATCCTGTCCAGACGCCATGCAGCGAAAGCGCGGTTTTGATCTACCTTTCGAACTCAGCAAGCATTAACCGTTTCCGTAACAAGGGCTGCAAAGCAGCGAGAAGCCCGCCGCATGTGCAAAGCGATGCTGCGTCAGCGAAGAAGAAAAATCCAAGGTCGGCGTTGTCCCGCATCCCTTCCGTTCGATTATGATTGGTGGCTGCGCGTGCGGCGAAGGTCTGCTCCTTTCATTGCTCGTGCAGCATGGGATCGCCGCCCGGCTGGCAGACCCCAAGACTTTGCAAACGTCGCTGTCTGCGCTTCGTTGCCATTCGAACCAGGCGCAGCATCGCCTTCGCTGCGCCTGGTTCGAGTGTCGAGATTGGGCTGTCTGCCGTCAACCAGCGGCCGGGACCGAGTGCGGTATCGCTGCAACCATGCTGCCGCAACGCCGCAATTCCCCAATAAGTTCAAGCTGATGTCCGCCGGGCGCATCGGCATCCGGAACCATCCGCACCTGCGAAATTAGCGCCCGCAGCGCTGCCGTGGCTTCCCGCTTCACCTCCGGCGCGTTCAGCGACCGAGCGAGATCCTCGACCAACTCGCGGTAGCGCTGCAAAAGGCTGGGGCCTGAGCCTAACGAAAATCAGCCGCCGGCAGACCAAGCGCGGTTCGCGAGGGCCAGGGCTGCTTCTATTGGATCGATGAACGCCAGGCCCAGCTCTTTCGATAGGTCGGTGGCCAACCCGCCCATGCCTGCGCAGCCCAGGACCAGCGTGCGGGTTCCGGCGAAGTCATCGCAGGCCTTCTTTGCCGTTTCGGCCAGCCGGTTCCGCGCGCTGGCGCGGTCGTGTTCGAAATCCAGCACCGGCACTCCGGAGGCGACAACCGCAAGACAGTGGCGTTCCAGACCGTAGCTTGTGATATTGGCTTCCAGCACCGGCACCGACAATGCCGAGGTGGTCAGCACGACAAAAGGTGCTGCCCGTTCATCCGCCTGGGTGAAGCTTGCCTCGCCCAGGCCTAGGATCGGCACCGGGCAGCTGCGGCGCGCCGCGGGCAGGCCAGTGTCGTCAAAACAGCCGATCACGCCGAGGTCAAAGCCGCCCGCGGCCAAAAGCGCCAGGGTGCCCGGCTCTGCCGCGTCACCATCAGCCTGGCCCTGGATCGCGGCGGGCCCTTGTGTGTTGGTTGCGCCGGATACCTCAACGCCTTGCGGCGCGAGGTTGCGGGCCTGCTCCACCATTCGGCGGGTCATCTCGGCGGTGGCGTTCGGGTTCACGAAACACAGCTTCATCCGTGCAGGCTTTCGCTCTGGCGGTTGGTGAAGGCGGTCCATTCCTCCAGTGACATGGTGGGGAGATCAAAGGTCTGGTTCGAGCGGCAATAGCCGTGGCCGCCCATCCGCCCCAGCGCGTCGAGCGCCACCGGGTCGACATGGTGGCGGTCGTTCACCAGTCCGGGATGGCTGTGCATGGCCAGCACCTCGCCCAGAATGATTTCGCGGGATTTTCCGATGTTCAGAGTGGTGTGGCGGCGGCACTCAAAGCGCACCGGGGCCTCGGCGATCTGCGGGCAGGAGACAAATTCGCCCGGCAGCATGGTCAGCCTGGCCTCTGCAATCTCGTCGACCTCCGGGCCGAAGGGCACCGCGGTGGTGTTCATCGCGTGCAGGTTGGCGTGGGCGGCGATGTTGACGGTGAATTCTTCGGTCACCCGGATGTTGTGGGCAGTGTCCTTGAACCGCATGTCGGCGTGGTTTTCGACGCCGATGGCCAGAATGGCGGGGTCGGAGGACAGGCAGTTGAAGAAACTGTAGGGGGCGGCATTGGCGATGCCCGCCTCGCTGACCGTAGTCACCCAAGCGATCGGCCGCGGCACCACAGCGCCGATCAGCAGCTTGTAGCGTTCGCGCGGCGTCAGCTTGGCGAAGTCGAATCGCGTCTGCCCGGTTGCGGGCTGGGTGTCGTGGGTCATGGCGGGTCTCCCGGTGTCTAGGGTTTTGTCTTGGTAGGCCGGTAGCGTGACAGGATCTGCGCCACGTTGTCGGAGTCGGCGTCTTCGGGGTTGAGCAGGGCGCGGTTCTGCACCCCGTGCAGATGGCTCTGCATGCAAGCGCTGGCGCGTGCGGCATCGCCCTCGGCGAAGGCGGCGATCAGTTCGGCATGTTCCTCGACGCCGCATTCGGCAGAGTGAACCTGCGCGAACCGCGCCAGGATCAGCGAGCAGCGCGAAACGATTTCATTTACGTAATTGGCCAGGATCTTGGAGCCGGTCAGCTCTGCCAGCAGGATGTGGAACTCACCAGCCAGCCGGATTGAGCGGGTATGATCCTTGCCGAGGTATTTCTCTTCTTCCTTCACATGCGCCTTCAGCGCCTTGATGATCGGCTTGGGGTCCATCTTGCACAGGCGCTGTATCACTTCGCGTTCCAGGCACTGGCGCATCTCGAAGATGTCATAGGCTTCTTCGATGGTGGGTTCGGCGACTGATGCACCGCGATTCGGCTGCAGATCGACCAGACCTTCGGCGTCCAGGCGCACCAGCGCATTGCGTACAGTCGTGCGGCTGACGCCGAAAGTTTCGCCAATCGAATCTTCGGGAAGTTTCACGCCGGGCTTCAGCGCCTGTTCGATGATGGCTTGGCGGAGGGAATCGTAAACTGGAAAGCTGCGGGTCGATGATTTGTACATTTACTGTGCTCTCATGCTTGAAATTTAAGCGTTTTCAGGCGGAGGCCTGAGGCTTCGGCGAAACTAGCAGCTTTCGGTTGCTTTGTGTTGGATACAGTTACTGAATACAATCTGTAAACATTTTTGTAGACATAAATGAATCTGATCCATAACCTCGCCTCAACATCCGGCAGGATCCGGGTGCTGCGGAAACCGCAAAAAGGCACAGAGAAGGCCGTGTTCGAAATGGATGCAAAAGTAACGAATTTTGTATTCGCAACAGGGAGACCACAGAATGATCTCAAAGACTGAACTGAAGGCCGCGCTCCTCGGCGGCATGGCGGCGGTGACGCTGGACTCCGCGGCAGCGGCGGAGACGGTGCGCTGGGGCGCGCCGCGCGACATCGTCTCGCTAGACCCGTATTCCTATGGTGACAGCTACACGATCAATTTCCTCAACCACATCTATGAGGGGCTGGTGCGCTTTGACCGCGATCTGCAGATCGAGCCGGCGCTGGCGGAAAGCTGGGAGATCATCTCTCCCACGACCTGGCGGTTCAGCCTGCGCAAGGATGTGAAATTCCATAATGGCAACGCCTTCACCGCCGAGGACGTGCTGGCCTCGCTGACCCGTGTCAGCGACGAAAGCTCACCGCTGAAAGGCAACCTGCCGGCCTACAAAAGCGCCACCGTGGTCGACGATCATACCATCGATATTGAACTGACCGGTGCCTATCCGCTGCTGCTGAACGACCTGACCAACATCCACATTTTCGACAAGGACTGGCTGGTTGAGAACAATGCTGAGATGCCGACCGACGTCAGCGCCGGGGTCGAGGGCTACGCCACCTTCAACACCAATGGCACCGGCCCGTTTGTGCTAGAAAGCCGCACCCCCGAGGCGCAGACGGTGCTGGCCGTGAACGAGGGCTGGTGGGATGAGCCTCAGCATAACCTGACCCGGATCGAATTCCAGCCGGTGACCTCGGCCGCGACCCGT
The DNA here is from genome assembly GCF_056033425.1 of Leisingera sp. SA32. Lineage (NCBI taxonomy): Bacteria > Pseudomonadati > Pseudomonadota > Alphaproteobacteria > Rhodobacterales > Roseobacteraceae > Leisingera > Leisingera sp. SA32. The sequence continues at coordinate 9,117 of NZ_JBVYHB010000011.1, forward strand.
GTTGCAGCGCTGCTGTCCGGCGAGGTTGATTTTGTCGACAGTGCGCCGGTGCAGGATCTACCGCGTCTGGAGGCGGCGCAGAACCTGAAGGTTCTGGAGCGCACCGATCTGCGTACCGTGATGCTGGGCTTCAACCGGCGGGATGAACTGGTGGCCGGTGGTGAGAACCCGATGAACGATCTGCGCGTGCGCCAGGCGATGCAGCTGGCGGTGGACATGGATCTGATCCAGTCCCGTGTCATGCGTGGCAAATCCCGCAATGCCGGCACGCTGGTTGCGCCCTCGATCCCCGGCTATTCCGAAGCGCTGGATGATGTCGTGGCGGCCGATCCCGGAAAGGCAAAGGCACTGCTGGTCGAGGCCGGGTATGAAGACGGTTTCGAATTCGACTTTGTCTGCACCAATGAAAGCTACGTGAACGAAGAGCAGTTCTGCCAGGCGATCGCCTCCATGTGGTCGCGGATCGGGTTGAGCCCGCGTCTGGACATCGGCCCCACAGCCAAGCAGACGCCCAAGCGCGCCGGCGGCAAGGCGGATGTCTATACCATCGGCTGGGCGACGCTGCCGATGCTGGATACCTATTCGATCCTGGTGCAGATGCTGCACAGCAAGGAGGGCAACTCCGGCGTGTTCAACTGGGGCAGCTGGTCCTATCCGGAAATTGACAAGCTGACCCAGGCTGCCTCGGTCGAGCTGGACCGCGAAAAGCGCCTGTCGATGGAAACCGAGGCGCTGCGCATTGCCAAGGAAGAAATCGTGATGATGCCGCTGCACCAGCAGCCGATGGCCTGGGCGGTTTCGGCGGACTTCGAGGACTTCCCGCAGTTCCCCGACAACAAGCCGCGCATGTGGTTCGTGATCCGGTAATCCCCCACTGGGGCAGCGCCTGCCGGGGGCTGCCCCGTTTTTTCAACACTACAGGGGAGAGGCACCGATGCTGGCTTTTCTGATCAAGCGGACGGCGAATGCGATCTTCGTGATGCTTTCCGTCAGTTTCATCGCGTTCATGATCTTCCGCTTTGTCGGTGATCCGGTTGAGCTGATGCTGAACGAACAGGCCACCCAGGCCCAGCGGGATGCGCTGCGCGCCAAGCTGGGGCTGGATGAACCGTTCATCGTGCAGTTCACCACCTTTGTGAAAAACGCGGCGCAGGGGGATTTTGGCATTTCCTTCCGCAACCAGCAGGATGTTCTGGCGATGATCGCCGAGCGCTTTCCCGCAACCTTTGAGCTGGTGATCGTGGCGACGCTGATCTCGCTGGTGGTTGGCATCCCGCTGGGGGTCATCACCGCGATCCACCGCCAGCGCTGGTATGCGGAAACGCTACAGTTCACCTCGATCATCGGCATATCGCTGCCCAGCTTTGTGGTTGGCATCGGGCTGATCCTGATCTTTTCGGTCTGGCTTGGCTGGTTCCCCGCCTTTGGGCGCGGTGAGACGGTGGATCTGGGCTGGTGGTCGACCGGGTTGCTGACCCCGTCGGGGCGGCTGTCGATCATCCTGCCGGCCCTGTCGCTGTCGCTGTTTCAGATTACCCTGGTGATGCGGCTGGTGCGGGCCGAGATGCTGGAGGTGCTGCGCACCGATTTCATCAAGTTCGCCCGCGCCCGCGGCATTCCGGCCCGCACCATCCATTTTCGCCACGCGCTGCGCAACTGCCTGATGCCGGTGGTCACCATGACCGCCATGCAGATCGGCGGGCTGATCGCCTTTGCCTTGGTGACCGAGACGGTGTTCCAATGGCCCGGCATGGGGCTGCTGTTCATCCAGGCCGTGACCTTTGTCGATGTGCCGATCATGGCGGGATACCTCTGCATCGTCGCGCTGATTTTCGTCACCCTCAATGCCCTGGTCGATATCACCTATGCGGTGATCGACCCCCGCCTGCGCGGAGCTGACAAATGACCGATATCCGAACCCAACCCGAAACCGCCCGCGCGCCCCTTGCCGCCCGCCTGGCCCGGATCGCTGACAGCGACCTATGGTGGAGCTTCAAGAACTCGAAATCCGCGGTTGGCGCGGCGGCGGTGCTGGCCTTTGTCACCGTGACCGCCTTTCTGGCGCCGGTGCTGGCACCGCAGAACCCCTATGACCTTGCGGCGCTGGAGCTGTGGAACGCCGAGCTGCCGCCGGTATGGATGCAGGGCGGGCAGATGCCCTTTGTTCTGGGCACTGACGTGCAGGGGCGCGATATTCTGTCGGGTATCCTGTACGGGACGCGGATTTCCATTTTCATCGGTATTGCCTCGGTTGCGGTATCGCTGGCAATTGGCCTGCTGGCCGGGCTGGCCGCTGGCTACTATGGCGGCTGGGTCGACAATGTGCTGATGCGCATTGGCGATGTGCTGCTGTCGATCCCGATCATCCTTGCGGCCATTCTGGTCAGCTCGGTCGCGCAGGCGCTGTTGCCGCCGGAGTTGCGTGAGGCTGGCATCGCCGCGGTGCTGGTGCTGGCCATCGCGCTGTATTCCTGGGTGCAATACGCCCGCGTCGTGCGGGCCCAGACGATGGTCGAGCGGCGCAAGGAATATGTGCAGGCTTCGCGGCTGGTGGGCACGCCGGGGCGGCGGTTGATGCTGAAGCATATCCTGCCCAACACGCTGACGCCGGTGTTCGTGGCGGCAACGCTGAATTTCGGCCTGGCGATTCTGATCGAGGCAACGCTGTCCTTCCTTGGCGTTGGCATGCCGCCGAACCAGCCCTCGCTGGGGACGCTGATCCGGGTCGGCAACCAGTATCTGTTCTCCGGCTCCTGGTGGATCGTGCTCTTCCCCTCGGTGCAGCTGTGTATCCTGGTAGTGGCCGTGAACATGCTGGGCGACTGGCTGCGCGACGCGCTCAACCCGAAACTTCGCTAAAGGACGACTGTGATGACTTCACTCTTGATCAAACAGGCCCGCATCGGGGATGGCGACAGCGCTGACATCCTGATCCGCGATGGCCGGATCGCAGAAATCGCGCCGGGGCTGGACGCCCCCGGCGTGCCTGCTGAGGACGCCGTGGGTGCGATCGCCATTCCCGGGCTGGTGGATGCGCATACCCATCTCGACAAGTCGCTGATCGGCTGGCCCTGGTACAAGAACGATGTCGGCGGCGGCAACCTGATGGCGATGATCGACAACGAACGCGCGATGAAGGCGCGGCTGGGGCTGGATCCGCATGTGCAGTCGATGCGCCATGCCCTGCAGACCGCCGCCTATGGCGCAACACTGATCCGCAGCCATGTGGACATCGACACCGACGGCGGGCTGCGGGCGCTGGAAGGCGTGATGGAAACAGCCGACAAGCTGGCCGACGTGGTCGAGATCGAAACCGTGGCCTTCCCACAGTCCGGGCTGACGATCCGCGAGGGCACGGCGGAGCTGATGGATCAGGCGCTGGCGATGGGGGCGGATCTGGTCGGTGGGCTGGACCCCTGCGGCGTGGACCGTAATCCCAAGGGGCATCTCGACGTGGTCTTTGGGCTGGCGGAAAAACATGGCAAGGGCGTCGACATTCACCTGCATGAACGCGGTGAGATGGGCATGTTCTCGATGGAGGAGATCCTGACCCGCGCCGAGGCCTTGGGCATGACGGGGCTGGTCACCATTTCCCATGCCTTCTGTCTGGGCATGAACGACTATCAGCGGGTCGAGGCGATGCTGGAGCGGCTGGCCGCGCTGGATGTGCGGATCATGACCACCGCGCCGGCGTCCTCGCCCGCGCCGATGGTCAAGCGGCTGATGGCGCATGGCATCCGCATTGGTGCCGGCAATGACGGTATTCAGGACACCTGGGGGCCCTATGGCAACGGCGACATGCTGGAACGCGCCAAGTTCATAGGCCTGCGCAACAACCTGCGCATGGACAGCGAGGTGAAGACCGCGCTGGATATCTGCGCGGGCGGCGGTGCCGAGGCGATGGCGAAACCGCGCCGCGCGCTGGAGGTCGGCGCGCCGGGCGATGTGGTGCTGGTGCAGGGCGAAACCGTTGTGCAGGCGGTGGTCACCCACGCGCCGCGCCAGCTGGTGGTCAAGGCGGGCAAGGTTACGGCGCGCGGTGGCAAGACAGTGGTGGAGGCCCCATGAGCCGCTTTGCTGACCTGCCGCTGGGGGCCCGCCCGCCGGGACGCTGGGCGTTGCGGGCGGCCTGGGTGATCGCCGACACGCCGGACGGTCGCCATCTGGTGCCAAACGGCGAGGTGGTGATCGACGGCGGCCGAGTCATCCACGTGGGCTTGCCGTTCGAGGGCGAGGTTGCGGCCCGCTACGACATGGGGCAGGCGCTGATCGCGCCGGGTTTTGTTGATCTCGACGCGCTGTCCGACCTCGACACGACGCTGCTGGCGCATGACAACTGGCCCGGCGACAAGAAGGGCCGCGTCTGGCCGCGCTCTTACGTCGATCGTGGCCCCTATGAAATGTACAGCCCAGAGGAACTGGCGTTTCAGAAGCGCTTTGCCTTTGGCCAGTTGCTGCAGAACGGGATCACCACCGCGGCACCCATTGCCTCGCTGTTTTACCGCGAATGGGGTGAGACGGTGGAGGAATTCACTACCGCTGCCGAGGCCGCAGAAGAGCTGGGCCTGCGCGTCTGGCTGGGGCCCGCTTATCGCAGCGGCGGCATGGTGGCCGAGGCCGATGGCCGCCTGGTGGCCGAGTTCGACGAGGCGCGCGGCTTGGCGGGGCTGGAGGCGGCGCTCGGCTTTGCCGTCGCGTGGGAGGGGCATGACCTGATCTCGCCGTTGCTGGCGCCGGATCGGGTGGAGACCTGCACCGCAGAGCTTTTGCGCCGTACCATGGCCGCGGCGGAGGAGCTGAACTGTCCGGTGCGCCTGCATATGGCGCAGGGTCAGATGGAGCGCGACACCGTTCAAAAGCTGCATGGCATGAGCGCGCCGCAGTGGTTGAACAGCCATGGCCTGCTGAATGCCCGTCTGCTGGCACCGCATGCCACGGTCGCCGATGATGCGGATCTTGATCTCTACGCCGAGCATGGCGCCAGTGTGGTGCATTGCCCGCTGGTCGCGGCCCGGCACGGCGGTGCGCTGCGCTCATTCCGGCGGTTGCGCGACAAGGGCATCGGCATTGCCATGGGTACCGACACCGCGCCGCCGGACATGGTGCTGAACATGGCGGTTGGCATGATGATGTGCCGGGTGGTGGAGAGCGATCTGACCACCATCACCTCGGCCGAGATGTTCGATGCCGCCACCCTGGGCGGTGCGGCGGCTCTGGGCCGCGACGACATTGGCGTGCTGCGAGTCGGGGGCAGGGCGGATATCGCCGTCTTTGACCTGTCGGATAGCGCAATGGCGCCGACCATCGACCCGGTGCAGACGCTGATCCTGGGCGCCACCGGACGGGTCACCAGGGCCGCCATCGTCGATGGCCGCCTGTCGATGCGCGACGGCGAAGTTGCCGGCATCGACATGGCTGCCGCCCGCCTGCGCGCACAGGCGCAGTTCGACGGGCTGCTGGCCAAATACCCGGACCGGACGGTTGGCCATCCGCCGCTGGCCGAGATCTTTCCCCCGACCTACCCGCCGCTGACGCGGCCCCAGACCTGAAGGATAACGAGATGATGCTGAGGCAAGCACCTGCACCACAGGACCCAAGCAGCCAGCCCGTGCCCGAGGGGACGCCAGCACTGGAGGTCGACAGGCTGACCGTAGAGTTCCCGACCCGCCGCGGGTTGCTCACCGCCATTGATGATGTCTCGATCCGGATTGCACCGGGGGAGATCCTTGGCGTTGTTGGCGAATCCGGGGCCGGTAAGTCGATCACAGGTCTGGCGGTGCTGGGCCTGTTAGAAGCGCCGGGCCGGATCGCCAAGGGCGAGATCCGTGTTGGCGGCCGCCGGGTCGATACCCTGACAGAAGAAGAACTGACCCGCGTGCGCGGGCGTGAAATGGGCGCGATTTTTCAGGATCCGCTGACCGCGCTGAATCCGCTGTTCTCGATCGGGGCGCAGCTGATCGAGACCATCCGCCTGCACAAGCCGATGTCGCGCGAGGCGGCACAGAAAAAAGCCATCACCCTGCTGCGCGAGGTCGGCATCCCGGCACCGGAGGAGCGGCTGAAGCAGTATCCGCACCAGTTTTCCGGCGGCATGCGGCAGCGGGTGGTGATTGCACTGGCGCTGGCGGCGGAGCCGCAGCTGATCATTGCGGATGAACCCACGACGGCGCTGGACGTGTCGATCCAGGCGCAGATCACCACGTTGCTGCGGCGACTGTGCGACGAGCACCGCACCGGCATCATGCTGGTGACCCACGATATGGGCGTGATCGCCGAGACTGCCGACCGGGTCGCGGTGATGTATTCGGGCCGGGTGGTGGAAACCGGCCGCGTCGAGGACGTGCTGCATGATCCGCAGCACCCCTATACCCGTGGGCTGATGGCCGCGATTCCCAGCCTGCACGCGCGCAGCGGCACACTGGCGCAGATTGACGGCGCGATGCCGAGATTGAACGCGCGCCCTTCGGGCTGCGCTTTTCACCCACGCTGCCCGCAGGCCGGACCGCGCTGCCTGCGCGAACGGCCGCAGCTGGTTCCGGCGGCACGCAGCGAAGCGGCCTGTTTCATCCAAGACGGAGGCACCCAATGATGCAGATCAGCGATCCAATTCTGACCGTCGACCGCGTGTCAAAACGTTTTGACGTCTCTGCGCCCTGGCTGAACCGGGTTCTGGAGGGCAAACCAAGGCTGCTGGTGAACGCGGTGAACGAGGTCAGCTTTACCATCGCCCGAGGCAGCTGTTTCAGCATCGTCGGCGAATCAGGCTGCGGAAAATCCACCGTGGCGCGGCTGGTGACCGGGCTTTACGCCACCAGCGGCGGCGATATCCGCTTTGGCCGCGGCGCCGAAGGGCGCCCGGTGCGGGTGCAGATGATTTTTCAGGATCCGCACTCCAGCCTGAACCCGCGCTGGCGCATCGGGGATATCATTGCAGAGCCGATCCGCGAGATGAAGCTGCGCAGCAGCGAAGCCGAGACTGCCGCCCGCGTCGAGGAGCTGCTGCAAACGGTGGGGCTTGCGGCGGATGACGCAAGCAAGTTCCCACATGAATTTTCCGGTGGCCAGCGGCAGCGCATTTCGATCGCGCGGGCGCTGGCCTGCGAGCCGGAGCTGCTGGTCTGCGACGAACCCACCTCGGCGCTGGATGTGTCGGTGCAGGCCCAGATCCTGAACCTGATGCGGCGCCTGCAGCAGGAGCTGGGGCTGACCTATCTGTTCATCAGCCACGACCTGAGCGTGGTGCGCCATATGTCGGACATGATCGCGGTGATGTATCTTGGCCGCATTGTCGAAATGGCGCCGGTGGAGGCCCTGTTTAGCCAGCCGCTGCATCCCTATTCGCAGCTGCTATTAAACACGATTCCCGACATCCACGCGCCCAAGCGCGGCCGCAGCGTCGACAATGGCGAGCCGCCCAGCCCGCTGAATCCCCCTGCGGGCTGCGCCTTTCATCCGCGTTGCGCGTTGGCAACCGAGGCCTGCCGCAAAGCGGTGCCGCCGCTCAGGCATGTGTCGGAGCAGCACCATGCGGCCTGCCTTCTTGCAGGGTGAATTGGAGTTCATGCGCAGCGGTATCACACCCCGCAACTGCGAACGGAGAGCGTGACCGCTATACCCGTTGGATCCAGCGGATCCGGTAGAGGTCGGCACGCTTTGATCCGCAAGTAAGGAGGCCTGCCAGCGGAAAACAGTTTACAGTCGGGCGGAGGCCCCGTGGAAAGAAGAGATGACTGTGTCCCCAGCGCTTCGCGTTTGCGTGCTTTCACTAATTGGGCCTTTATGGGCACTTGCATCTATCTGGTTTCCGCAACCTACGTCAGTCGGTCCGGATTGGACGCGCTGGCTGATGGCCTAGTAGTTGCAGGGGCCTTGGATGGCGGAGGTGCGGCTGGCCGTGGCAGGCTGCAATTATTGGGCTTGGACAAAACAGTGTCCAAATCCTGCTCCCGCAACCAGCTTTAGCGAATGACCGTTCGCCACAAAGCCCGCCTCATCGGCGGGCTTTGTTTTTGCAAGCAACTCCATAAGCTTACCTTGAATCTCAAGCTCGTGGTGTTCCTTCTGGTCATCCCAGCTCACCACAGCCGTGTCGACCAGCGTGTGAAGTTCGTCAGCTGCCGGACCTGCCACCGCCTCATCCGAAAGCGTTCTTGCAAGGTCAGCCACGTAGGTTTTGTAAAGACCGGGCAGGTCGTCCGGCAGGTCGATCGGAGTGGGAACAAGGATCTCCCGCTCGGCCCGCAGGGCCTTCAGCTCGGCATCCACCGCATTCAGCCGCTCGATCAGCGCCTCTAAGAAGGTGCCGCCCTCGACCGCGCGCATGAGGTTGGCGTGGGTCTTCTCGGTCTCCCGGATCCGCTCATCGTGGCGACGCAGGGCCTCGCCAGTCTCGTGCTCTTGGGCCCGCATCTTCTCGACAAACTTCTTCCGAAAATCCTCATAGGCGGCGTCTTGCATCAGGCCAGTGCGAAGACCGCTCAGGATGCTCTCGGCGGCGTCGGTCTCGGCCAGGCCGGGCATGCCTGTGCAAACGGCCTTGCCCTTCTCCTTATGGTTGGCACAGTAATAGCGTCGGCGCGCGCCTCTGCCCGCGACAGTAAGGTTGCCGCCGCATTGGCCGCAGCTCAGCAGCCCTGAGAGAAGGTACTTCCGTCTGCGCGCGCTTTGCGCGGCTCCGGCTCCGGAGCGGCCCCCGGCTTTGGCGCGCGTGCGTTGGCTGTCAATTCCCTCCTGGCGCGCTTTGACCTCGTTCCAGAGGGTCTCATCGATGATCCGCAGTTCCCGCTTCTCGGTGAGCAGCCAGTCGTCGGGCGGGTTGGGCTTGGAGACCCGTTTGCCGGTCTCGGGGTGTTTGGAATAGCGTTGCCGGTTCCAGACGTGGCGCCCGGCGTAGAGTTCGTTGTTGAGAATACCTGTGCCTCTGGCCCGGTGACCGTAGATCGTGTTGGCCTTCCAGTGACCGCTGCCTGCGCCGCGCCCGCGCGGGGCAGGGACGGAAGCCGCATTGAGGTCGGCCGCAATTTGGCGCGGAGATTTGCCTGCGGCGTATTCCGCGAAGATGCGGCGCACAATCGTAGCTTCTTCGGGGTTGATCTCCATGACGCTGCCGTCTGACTTTCCGTCGCGCTCAGGAAGCGCTTTCGAGAGATAGCCGTAGGCCCGTCCTCCAGTGTTCTTGCCCGCCTCAGCACGGCCGATGAGGCCACGACGGGTCTTGTGTGACAGTTCTTCCAGAAACAGCTGTGCGAAGGTGCCGAGAATCCCGATGTCAAAGATCCCCAGCTTTCCACGATGGGGCTGGTGCATCTCGACATCGGCGTGGCGGGCCTTCTTGTAGAAGAGCATCAACACTTCAAGATCGCGCGCCAACCTGTCGAGGTGCTCGAACAGGACGATGTCGCAACCGCCATCAGCGATGAAGTCCTGCAAAGCGTCAAAGCCGGGAGGACCGCGTGTCGCGCCGCTGATCGCCACATCCTGGAAGACCTTCACCACAGTCCAGCCGTCCTGTCGGTCCGCGTGTTGGCGGCACAGGCGGACCTGGTCATCGATCGATGTCGGGTTCTGCAGGTCGGTCGAGTAGCGCGCATAGATCGCAACGCGGAGGGGCTTGGCGGCGTGCAGCATTCAATACGTTCCATAAAGGCGGGCGCGTGGAAATCTTGCGCCTGGCAGCGGCTTTGTTCAGCCTCGCCCAAAACACGGTTACCGCGACCAAAGACGGTGCAGGTTCCTTGTTTTGGCCAAAATCAGAGGCCAGTGTGACCTTACCTCGTCCGGAGTGTCCGCCTTCGCGTTGGCCTCCCGGGCCGCCCGCTTGGCGGCAACTTCGGCGATGAGATCGATCAGGTTCGTGAGGGCCATGGGCTTCTCCTTCGGCTGTGGGCACCGAAAACCGACAGACCGGCGAGACCGTGCTCTCGCGTGTGATTGATGAGGCCGTGCGGGGGTGACCTGCACGGGCGTCTTCTTTGCGGGCGCGCCGACATCTGTAGCAGCAGAAGGGTCGTCAGCGCGCCCTGACGCGGGTGTTCCAGCCCGCGTGTTCTGTCAGGCTGCGCTGCTGCGCAGCGCTTCCAGGGCCTTCTCGGCCTTCAGGATGTCGTGCACCGCTGCGAGCGTCGCATAGAGCTCGAAGAGAGCCGCCACGGCGTTGGCTAGGCGGTCGGCTTCCGACCTCCATCGACACGGCGCGGTAGATGACGAGACCGGCGCCCTCGATCCGGCTGCCTGATTCGTCGCTGAGCGGGCCGGCCAGAAAACAGGATGCCCGCGGTTTCGAGCTGCCGCCGATAGGCAAGGTGGTCCGGCAAAACCGCTGCGATGTCAGCGCCTTCGCCGTTAGGTGTACTTTCGGTTACATATAGCTCGAGCGCCAGCGCGCCGCGCGCCCTGGCCGTTTCGCTGTAAGCATTCCAATCCGGCATCACGCCATTTCTACAAAATCGATATTCATTGACATTAGAGATTTATATCGAAAAAATAGACGGAGTTCTGAAAGGAGAAATCATGAAGCTTCTGGTGGGATCCTATGCGGGGACCGTGTCCGTCTTTCGAGTGGAAGGTACTGAAGTCGTCAATCTGAGCACGGCGCTGCCGACTGTCGGGCAGGATCTTGCAGCGCTTATCGCGTCAGCGGACTTGAGGGCGCAGGCGGCCGCCGCCGATGGCCCCCGTGCCGCGGTGGTGGAGATTACTCCGGCGCTGCCGGTTGACGCACCCGGCAAGATCCTGTGCCTGGGCCTGAACTATATCGAACACATCAAGGAAGGCGGCTATGACATCCCCGACTACCCGGCGATGTTCATGCGCACACGGCAGTCGATCATGGCGGCAGGCGCGCCGCTGGTGCGCCCGCAATGCTCCGAGATGCTGGACTACGAGGCGGAGCTGATGCTGATCGTCGGCAAGGGCGGCCGCCATGTCGCGGAAGAGGACGCGCTGGAGCACGTTTTTGGATACACCGTGTTCAACGACGGTTCGGTGCGCGAATACCAGCGCAAGACGCATCAGTGGACGCCGGGCAAGAACTTCGACCAGACCGGCGCCATCGGCCCCTATGTGGTCACCCCGGACAGCCTGCCCGAAGGTGCCAAGGGGCTGAAGATCGAAAGCCGCGTTGGCGATGAGATCCTGCAAAGCTCCAACACCTCGAACATGATCTGGGACGTGGCGCAGACCATTGCGATCATGAGCCAGTTCACCACGCTGGAAGCCGGCGATCTGATTGCGTTGGGCACGCCGCCAGGCGTTGGTCACGCCAAGAAACCCGGCCCGCGCTGGCTGAAGCCCGGCGAAGTGGTGGAGGTCGAGATCGAAGGCATCGGCGTCTGCGCCAGCCCGATTGTGGACGAAGCGGAACAGGTCCAGGCGGCGCAATGACCGCAGGGGTCGATACCAGGGCCAAGGCTCAGGCCGATCTGCGGGCGCTGCGCGGCCGCATATCGCGGCTCAGTGATGACGCCATCGACCTGAGCCTGCGCGATGCGTTCGCATTACGCCTGGCAGGACCGGCCGGTGCCGGAGGCGCTGCTGCGTGAGATCTACGAGATCGCCATCGCAGGCCCGACCAGCATGAACACCCTGACTGCGCGGTTCGTCTTCGTCAAAAGCCGCGAGGCAAAGGAACGGCTGGCAAAATCGTTGTAGGTCAAAAACGTCGGAAAGATGATGGCGGCGCCGGTATCGGCGATCATTGCCTATGATCCCGCGTTCTAAAATGGCTGCCGGAAACTTCTCCGCATGAAGACCGCCGCCCGCATTTGGAGGGCAAGCCGGAACATTGCAAAATAACGGCGCTCCGCAACTCGTCGCTTCAGGCGGCCTACTTCATGATCGCAGCCCGGGCGCTCGGCCTGCACGTGGGGGCGATGTCGGGCTTCGACAACGCGGTGGTGGATCAGGAGTTCTTTGCCGACAACGGCTGGAAGTCAAACTTCCTGTGCAATTTCGGCTACGCCAACGAGCAGGCGCTATTCGGCAAGCTTCCACGGCTGCCCTTCGAGGATCTGCGCCGCCTGGCCTGACCGGGAAAACGCCGCTGACGCTCCGGGAGGTCGCGTCAGCGGCGCGACATCCAGACCGGCTGCGGCGGGTCCGGTTCAAGGCGCCTGAAGCGGCGCAAAAGTGGGAGGAGAGACCATGATTATGCCGTGTGGCGGTTGGTGTCGCGGACCTTGCGGGCAGCGCCCCCCCAGCTGACGCAGCAAAGCACCACAATCAACGTGATCGACGGCTATCCGGCGCGCTCGATGTGGGTACAGGAGTTCAGCAGCTTTTTCACCCCCGAGGTGGACAAGCGGTTGAAGCACGCGCAGCCTACGTTGCGGCCGACGGCAACATTATCAGGATGAGCGATGAGCAGCGCGCCGCCCGGGATGCGTCGATGCCGGACATCGCGGCGGAGTGGGGCGAGACGCTGGAAGGCGAGGGCAAGCCCGGCGCCGAGATGCTGCGCGCCTATCTGGCCAAGCTGGGCGCCAGTGGTGCGGTTCCCTTGCGTGATTGGGCCTCGGCGCTGTCGCATTGATCCCGCACCCCGACAAGAACGGCGCGCCGGGCTGGAGGCAGTGGAATGGGCCGGGCGGATCACTACGCCGGAGCGCAACGAATTCGTGCTGCGGTCGAGCGTGCTGGGGCTGTCGTCGCTGGTCGATATGATCAACTCTCACCCGGCGGCCACCAGTTCCAGCGTGTTGGGACCGTTCCATGTAACCGATGCGTCACCGATGGCGATCGGCGACGATCTAAAAAAGCATCTCGAGGGTGAGGTGCTGCGGGTGCAGGGCCATGTGCGGGACGTCGACGGCAACCCGGTTCCTGGCGCCCAGCTGGGCATCTGGCAGACCGCCCCCAACGGGCTCTACTCCAGCCAGGACCCGGAGCAGGACATCATGTCCTTTCACGGGCTGATGACCGCGGATGAAAACGGCTATTGCGCCTTCACCACTGTGCGGCCGGAGGAAGATACCGTGCCGACCGACGGGCCGGTCGGGCAGATCTTGGATGCGGCGGGGCGGCATCCCTGGCGGCCCACGCATCTGCATTTCATCATCACGGCAGAGGGCTACCGCGAGCTGGTGACCGAAGTCTTTCCGGAAGATGACCCCTATCTGGACCAGGACACCGTATTCGGCGTGCGCGAGGATCTGGTAATGCGTTATGGGCCGCAGACGGCAGGCAGCTTTCCCGACGGCTTTGTGTTGTCGGGGACGGTGGACGGCGTCTTTTCCACGGTCGATTTTGACTTCAAGCTGGTTGCGAAGTGACGCATAACTGTGCGGGAAAAGGTCCGGCGGGCAGAGGTATCGAGCTTTCTGACCGCCGGACCATGTTCTGGATTGCAGCGCCGCGGCGTGTTCAACCGCAGGCTGCCTTCGGTGCCGGGACGGACCGCAGGGCACAGCCTTGTCTAGCCCTTGGGCATATCCGGGGCTTCGTACAGGAAGGTGCCGGTCTGCTGGTAGTGGTTCAGCAGCCGTGAGGCGGCCAGATCGGCATCCCGCGCCAGTGCTGCATCCAGGATCTCGCGGTGTTCAGTCGGCACGTCGCGCTTGCCGTAATTGCGCGAGCGCCCGGCAAGATAGCGGTAGCGCACGTTCAGATCATAAAGCTGGCTGCAATATCCCAGCAGGATAGGAGAGCTGCAGCGCGCCAGCAGCGCCATGTGAAAGCCCTTGTGCTGCTCCTCGAACAGCGCCATGTCGCCCGCGCCGACCCGAACCATGCGGTGATGGGACAGCACCAAGGCCTCTTCCCAATCTTCGTCAGCGGCGGCGATGGATTCGCGCAGGGCCATTTCCTCCAGCGCGCAGCGCAGGCGCAGGATCTCTGCGAAGTTCTGCTGGCTGACGGGCGAGGCACGGAAGCCGCGCTGGTCGAGCCGTTCCACCAGCTTGTCGGAAACCAGCAGCGTCAGTGCTTCGCGGATCGGCGAGGCGCCGGTCTGGATCCGCACCTTCAGGTTCTCGATCTTGAGCTTTTCGCCAGGGGGCAGCTCGCCGGTGATGATCATCCGGCGGATGGCCTTGTAGGCGGCTTGCGTGGCGGATGTCACGGCGGTGGTGTCTTGATACAGATCGTTCATAGCCATGTCATAAACTTGGTTGCCGAAAACACAAAGCGCGTTGCGCGCGCCCTGGCGCTCATTTTGCCGGACGCGTCATGGCCTGTCACCACACGGCGGAATTCTGTCAGTTTCATTGCTGTCAATCCTTTCGATCAGGCGGTGCTGCCCGCTCCCGGCAGGCCACGGCATCGGCCACGAGGGTGGCGTTGGTGATACCGAGCTCGACCTCTCCGCGGTCCACAACCCGCGGGTTTTGCACCGTGCCTTGCGTGACTGACGGCACCATGGTGATGTGCCCGTCGGCATGTTTGTTTACTGGATCGGAGATGCGCGGACCCATGGGGCAAAAGGCGCCGCCGACGCTGGTGGTGCCGATCTGGTACTCTTCAGCGCGGGCGCCGGGCGCAAAAGCGGCGAGGGCCGCGCCAGGATGAGTGACTTGATGGTGAGGCGCATGGTTTATCCTCCCTGTCGGGAGAAGTGAAATCGGCAAAGTGCCTTTCCAAGGTAAAGTATTTGTACTCTATCGGTAGGCTGCGCTTGCTCGGAAAAAACCGCTCCCTCCTGCAGGCGGAAGCGGTCTTGTTGCGTGAACCGGGACTTAGGCCCGCGGTGGTCAGGCGATCACATCGGCGGCCATGCGGGCAATCACCAGCAGCAGGAAAACACCAAAGGCGATTTCCAGCCGACGCGGGTGCAAGGCGTGTGCGGCCCGCACGCCCCAAGGGGCAGCAACCATCGAGAAGGGCACGACCAGTGCTGCCGCCAGCAGGTTCACATATCCGAGAGAACCCAGCGGCAGATCCGGGTGGCTCCAACCCGCATAGATATAGCCAAGCGTTGCAGGGATCGCGATCAGGATGCCCAGACCCGCCGAGGTGGCAACCGCCTGGTGGATGGTCTGGCCAAAGCTGGTCATGAACAGGTTGTTCAGATTGCCGCCGCCAATCCCCATGAAGGTGGAGACAAAGCCGATACCAAACCCCACGCCATTGGTGACTGGGCGGGCTGGCAGGGTCGGCGCCAGAACCCATTCGGCGCGGTTCAGCAGCATTTTTGTGGCGATCAGCAGCGCCACGGCGGCAAAGACCACCCGCAGCACATCACCAGAGACATTGCCGACAATCAGCGAAGCGGCAAACACGCCGGACGGCACCCACAGGATCCAGTCCCGCAGCATTGCTTCGTTTCCGGCGCCCTTGGCGCGGTGGGCGCGAAAGGAGCGGAAGGCGGTTGGAATGATGATCGCCAGTGAGGTGCCGACGGCCAGATGCGCGGTAACCGCGGCCTCGATTCCCAGCAGCGGAAAGGCGGTGATCAGGATCGGCACCAGGATTGCACCGCCGCCAATGCCGAATAGCCCGGCGAGAAAGCCGGAGAGCAGACCAGCAGCGGCGAGCCCCGCGCCGAGGGTGATGAATTCAGTCATGGGAAGGGTTCCATTGGTTGGTGCGGGGGCGACGCTTGCAGTGAGCCGCCCCCAGTGGTCAGCGGTTTGCGGCGTAGTAGGAGACCTTGCGCTCCAGGTAGCCGAGGAATTCCGAGATGCTGAAGGCCATGGCAAACAGCACAAGCAGCACCGCCCAGAAATGCGGCATCATGAAGTTGGCCGAATACAGCTCAAACAGTGCGCCAAAGCCAGCGATCGAGATCAGCAGCTGGCCAATGATGACCCCCTTCACGGCTCGAATGATGCCGATCCGTAGGCCGCCGAGGATTTCGGGCAGAGCGGCCCAGAAGTAGACCTTGTAAAAGGCGTCGATGGGTTTGGCGCCGAAGCTGCGCGCCATCTCGACCAGCGAGCGGTTGATCTGCCGCACCCCGGTGCGCGAGTTGAGGATGATGATCCAGACCGCAAACAGCGAGGTGGTGATGATGATCGATTTCATCCCGAAGCCGAACAGCACCATCAGTACCGGCACCAGCGCTGTCAGCGGCGCGCTGAGGAACACGTTCACCCAAGGCAGCAGCATCTCGTCCAATAGCCGCGAGCGGCCCATCAGGATGCCCACTGGCACCCCGATGGCGACGGCGAAGAATACCCCCATGCCAAAGGCGTAGCCTGTCTCTGCAAGGGCCTGAAGGAAACTGGAGGTGGGCAGTACCTTCAACAGGGTGGTGACGACCTCGCTGAGAGGGGGGACGAAGAACGTCAGATCGGCGTGGCCGACCAGCTCCCAGACCAGACCCCAAAGCAACAGCGAAGACATGGCCGGAAGGCGATAACCGAAGATATGCATGGCTTACTCCACGTAGCTGCGCAGCGACGCCCAGATATCATCGACAATGTCGAGATATTCCGGATCGCGACGGATCTGGTCGTGACTTTTCTGGCGGAAGCCGGTGGGTCGGATGATCTCTGACACCCGGCTGGGCCGGGGCAGCAGGATGGCGATCTGGTCGGAGACATAGACCGCTTCTTCGATCGAGTGGGTGACAAAGATGAAGGTCTTGTTCTCATTCTGCACCAGCGCCAGCAGGTCCTCTTGGAACTTGCGGCGGGTCTGCTCGTCCACCGCCGAAAATGGCTCATCCATCAGCAAGACCTGCGCATCCACCGACAGCGCCCGCGCGAGGCCGACCCGCTGCCGCATGCCGCCCGACAGCTCGTGCGGATAAGACTGCTCAAACCCGGCCAGGCCGACGTCCTTGATGTATTTCTCGGCGATCGCCTCGCGCTCGGATCTTGCAACGCCGCGCAGCTCCAGCCCGAAGGCGACGTTGCGCAGCACCGTGGCCCAGGGCAGCAGCGCGAAATCCTGAAACACAAAGGCGCGGTCCGGCCCCGGTCCCGTCACCGGCTTGCCGTTGACTTCGACTTTGCCCGACGTCGGCTCCAGCAGCCCTGCGATGATCTTGAGCAGCGTTGTCTTGCCGCAGCCCGAGGGCCCCAGCAGCGAGGTCAACTGGCCGCGCGGGAACTCCAGCGTCATGTCTTTGAGCGCCTCAACCGCCCCGTAATTCTTGCAGATCCCGCGGGTGGACACCGCAATATCCTGCACCGGTTCTGCGTTTTCGTAGACGGATTTAATCTGAGACATAGCCACGGTCGTTTCCTTTGAAGAGCAGGGTTTCGGTGCGCTCCAGCAAGTTCAGGAACAGAACCGCAAGAACGATGATCGAGAAGATGGCCGCATACATGCTGGGGTAATCAGCGATGGAGCGGGAGAAGGTGATGATGTCGCCGACCCCGGTCGGGGTGATTTTCAGCTCCGACAGGATGGCTCCGATGAAGCCGGCCGAAACGCCCAGGCGCAGGCCCGAGAAGATCAGCGGCGAGGCGGCGGGGATGATGATCTTGAACAGCATGTCGATGCGCGAGCCCATGAAGGAGCGGCACATCGCCTTAATGTTTTCCGGTGTGTGCCGCACCGCGCCTGCGGTGTTCAGCACAATCACCGGCATTGCCATGATGCAGACCACAAAAACCTTGGAGGTCAGGCCGATGCCGTAGGCCATCACCAAGAGCGGGATGAGCGCTGCCAGCGGCGCCGACTGCATGACGATGAAAATGGGCGAAACCAGCCAGTCAAAAAACCGGCTGAGGCCAATCCAAACGCCAAGCGCAATGCCCGCAACGGTGGAGATCGCCACCCCGGCGATGAGCGGTTTTAGCGTTTCGGCGTAGGCAACAAAGAGGGTGCCGTCCAATGCCAGATTGAACAGGGCGGCCATCGACTCGGTAAAGGTTGGAAAGGCGTAGCTGACGGGGATCCGTCCAGCGATTTCCCAGGCGCCAAACAGGATAAGCGCCGAGAGCAGTTTGAGATATAGCGATCGGTTCGCCATTTGTTGTCCTCGCAATGTCGGGGGCAGGGCGGGGCACCGGACCGGCCGGTGCCCCGGGCGGACTTATTGCCGTGCTGCTTTGAGCGGGGCGAGGTGCCAGTAATCCTCAATGTTCATGTCGGCCGGATCGCCATCAAGCTGACCTGCTGCGGTGTACCATTCCAGGTCTGCGCGGGCCGCCGTCTCGCCGCCGCCATCCATCGAGTATAGCCCGGCCTTCACGGCGTCGGCGTAAAAACCATCCAGACCTTCGAGCAGCTCGGGCGGAAGCTGGCCGATGGGGCCGTTCGGGTCGGTCTCTCGGCGTACCACGGTGGGATCCTCGGCCATGTCTCGATACACGCTGAGCAGGGCGTCGACAAAGATCTGGACCTGCTCCTCGTTGGTCTTGATCCAGTCGAGGTTGGCAAACAGCGCCTCGTCGCTGGCCTCCACCTCAAACAGGTCCAGCACGTTGAAGCGGTCAGCGGCCGGGCCGCGCATCAGCTTGTTGGTGTTGGACAGATCGACGATGGTCGCATCGGCCTGGCCGCCCAGGAGTGCCGCTACCCGGTTGGAGGATCCGGGCACATAGGAGCGGCGGCCGAATTTCATGCCGAGCCGCTCCTCGATGACATTGGCGATTGCGTCGGTGCCGCCGCCGCGCGAGTGCAGCAGGATCGGCTCGCCATCCAGATCCTCCAGCTTGCTGTAGGCCTTGGTCGTGACGGGGAAGAATTTCAGCTTGGACAGTTGATAGATGATACGGATCGGCGCCTTGGAGCGCTGCATCGCCGAATAGGGCGTGCCGAAACCAATATCCATCTGCCCGCTCAGCACTGCCTGAATGGCAAGCTCCTCATCCGAAAAGGCGGTCCATTCATAGTCCAGACCGTTGGCCTTGGCCCGGTCCAGCGCCACGAAAAACGCGGCCAGCTCGTCGGACGGTGTCTCGGCCAGCGCAATTTTTACGGTATCGGCGCCCGCTGCCGCGGGAACCCAAGCCGCCGCGGCAATAAGCGCGGATGCGGCCAGGTTCGAGGCTGTTCTTAGAATGGTCTTCATGATCTTCCTCCCTGTCAGATCGGTTCCGGTCGTCTTCCGTCAGCGCCTTCTCCTCTGTGCACCGGCGAAACTTTCGCCCTCAGATTTCTCCGAACAGGCGTGCCGAGACCGAGCCGATGTGCCGCCGCATCGCGTCATGAGCCCAATTGGCATCATGGGCAGCGATCGCGTCGACAATAGCTCGGTGTTCGGCAAAACTGGTGTGGGTACGCGGCGGCCGGTCGGTGGTTCGCACCACGCTGTTCCAGGCCACCGCGCGCTGCACGTTGTTGAGCTGCTGGTAGAGTGCCAGCAGCAGCGGGTTGTCTGTGGCCTCGGCGATGGCCAGATGAAGCGCGTCGTCATGCGCTTCATAGCCTTCCCAGTCGGAGGCCTCCTCGGCGCCTTCGACCGCGTCGCGGATCCGGCCGAGCATCGCCTCGGAGGCATTGATCGCCGCCTCGCGGGCGATCGCCGGTTCGAGGCACAGCCGGGCGCGCATCATTTTTACCGGGGTCAGCTGGCGGCCGATCTCGCTGGACCAAGCGCTCAGATCATCCTGGCGCTCCTCGGCCAGAAAGGTGCCCTTGCCCACATGGCGCCAGATCACGCCCTGCTGCTCCAGCACTTCCAGCGCCCGGCGCAGAGTAGCGCGCTTCATTCCTAGCGCCTCAGTCAGCTCGCGCTCCGGCGGCAGCCGGTCACCCGGCGCAAACTTGCCCTCGGCGATATAGGTCTTGAGAGAAGCGAGCCCCGGGGCCCGTGACACATCCATTGGCGCTTCCATGGCTGATCAAACTCCTAAATTGGTTGCCCAATTAAGGTCTATTGGGTCAACTATTGCTGATCAAGCGCACAAATCAAGTGAAAAAAATCGATAAAAACTATTGATCGTGATTGATCTGACTGCGTGAATGTTCTAGCACTGCTGTGAGGAAATGCCAAAGGGAGGCTGTAATGTCCGGTTATGTAATTGATATTCCAAAAATAACTTCTCTTCCCGTGGAGGGAGAAGAATGCCGGTTTCCGGTGCGCCGCGTTTATTGCATTGGTCGTAATTACGCCGCTCACGCCATCGAAATGGGTCACGACCCGAACCGCGAGCCGCCGTTCTTCTTTCAGAAAAACCCTGACAATCTCGACCCTTCCGGTGAATTCCCCTATCCGGACCAATCCTCGGATGTGCATTTTGAAGCGGAGCTGGCGGTGGCCCTGGGCAGCGGCGGCCGCAATATTCCTGTCGATTCGGCACTGGAGCATGTTTACGGTTACGCGCTTTCGCTCGACATGACGCGCCGTGATCTGCAGGGTGTGGCCAAGAAAATGGGTCGCCCGTGGGAGATAGGCAAGGCGTTTGAGCGTTCGGCGCCGATCGGGCCGATTCATCGGGCCAGCGAGACCGGCCATTTGTCCGAAGGACGCATCAGCTTGGAAGTGAATGGTGAAATCCGCCAAGAGGGCAACCTCAACCAGATGATCTGGAAGGTGCCAGAGATGATCGCCTATCTGTCGGAGTATTTCGAGCTGGCGGCGGGCGACGTCATCCTGTCAGGCACGCCTGCCGGTGTCGGCGCCATTGTCAAAGGTGACGTGATGCGGCTGGACATCGACGGGCTGGGCGGGATGGAAGTCACCGTCATCTGAGACCCGGGTGCCGTTTGGGGCACCCACCTCAGCGTCGTCAGAATAATGGTGCATGACACTAGCACTGTGCTAAATTACGGGCGTTTCGCGGAGGCTCGACCAGCCCGCAAGAGCGTGTTGGTCGAGTCCTTGCCTCATTATTTTCCCATATACGAGCGGTTTCACAGAAGCGTCCGGACAGATTGGTTCCTGGCGCTTCTCGAGAAGCACCCGTCGCCACACATGATCCCGGCCGTGCGCCTACAGGCTTTCGTCGCCGATAGCGCAGGCGGTTCCAGATGTGTCGCCCCCGGTAGAGTTCGTTGGTCAGTTTTCCTGTGCCGCGCTCACGGTTGCCGTTGATGGTATTGTGTCTCCAGTGGCCAGTTGCCGCGCCGCGTCCGCGCGGGGCAGGGATCTTGCCGGCATTGAGGCCTGGGCTTTGTAAACCTCGAGTTGACCTTCAATCGGGTCCCCGCGACCGCCCAAGGGATGTCGATAGCTGTAGGACAAGGCCCTTGTTCAGCCGCGACACCTGCTCCCGTAAGCCCACCTTGGCGCAAACGGCTTTCAGCGTCTGGACCACGTCCTCGGCCCGATAGCTGAACCGCGGATCCCTGATTGCTGAGAGCACTGCGTGTGGATCGCCCGAACCAAGTCCCCCTCTCGGGGATTGCGGGCAATCCCATGCCGGTCAGCGGGTGCTCGGACATCACCTGCTGCATGCCGGGCAAACCGGTTCGGAGACGAAAGCGGCCATCCGGAAACGGATGACCTTCTACAATCACCAGCGTCCTCATTCAGCCCTTGGCGGCAAGCCACCGGCGCTGGCCCATTGGCAGAGAAATGATATCAACTAACCCGTTTAGCAGATGCAACGAGTGGCTTAGATTAGCGCAGCTCCTTTCCAACGATCAGGGAGCAGGTCTGCCGGTCAAGACGGCACCAGCCCTAATGCTTCATCGCTGGCCGTGCCTGCATACTTGTCCCGTGGGGGCCAGGGGCGGTGCTGCCAGTGCGGCTGAAACGCAAAGCTGGAAACCGAACGGCCATCAACCAGCGCGCCGTTTCCTGCGCCAAGGGCGTAATCGTAGTAGAGCTTTACGATCTCCTCCCTTGAGACCTGTTGGGTCGCAAGGTGGGACAGGCAGGCATCTTGCCACGCCCGGACCCTTCGGTAGCCCGGAGTATCGGGCACATGAAAATCCTCGTAGTACGCCAGGAACCAAAACCGCTGGAACAGGGGGGTGAAGACGGTCTCGGCGAGACCGAATTCACCGAAGAGATAGGGGCCCCCGCGGCTGTTGCGATCCAGGAAACCGTCGATATCACGATAGATCGACAACAGCTTGTCCGCGAAGACATCGCGTTTGTCGGGCTGCTGGTTCATGACAAAGAGATACCCCGCCTGCGTGAACGCCCCTTCGTGAGCGATCAGCATCATCTCCGTCGCATGTTCCAGTGGATTGTCGCGACGCAGCGCCGGACCTGCGATCACTTCGTCCAGATAGCGCAGGATCACCAGACTTTCCTTGAGGATCGTACCATCCGGTGTCTCCAGTACGGGCAGCGCCGTGGTGCCTTGCGTCTTGGCCAGCAAGTCCGGGTCGCGGGGTTTGGTGATGTCGACCGTGCGGAACTCGACCGCGTCGTGCTGCCCGCGCAAGGCCAACAGGATCTCGAGGCGCTGAGAGAAGGGGCAGACGGGGATGTGATGGACGATGTATGCGTCGGTCATGGGGTCACTCCAGAGGGGGACCGGTGAGGGTCAGGTGGTGGCGCTTCGCGGACGCCTCAATGGAAGCCATGTCGTCGGGAATGCGGAACTGACCTTCTGCCATCTCAGAAAAAAACCGCTCGAATCCCCCTGGCGTCAGGATAACCAGATGCCGCGAGGGCGCATCGCCGATCACCTTGAAGGTATGGTTTGTGCCGCGAGGTATGAACACAGATTCGCCCGGACCGACGGTTGTTTCCGTGCCTTCGATCCACATCTTGCAGGTCCCGGTCAGGATCACGAAGGTTTCGTCCTCTGCTGCGTGGATGTGTCGTGGCGGGCCGCTGCCCGGCGGTGACCAGCTGTCCACGATAGACATGGCGCCATCGGATTGCTCGGCAGAGAGGAGGGTCTTGTATCTGACGCCAAGCCATTCGATGGCAGCAGCATCGGTTGTCAGGTCTGTCATCGCTTCACTCCGTATAGGGGAACTGAAACGAAAGCGCTTTCGTAAGCTGGAGTGTAGCCGGAGGCGGCGGAACCTGCCAAAGTGTATTTCCCGATATAGGCTATCGATGAAATGAATTTCGCGACCTTCGATCTCAACCTGCTGCGCGCGCTGGATGCCCTTCTGGCGGAAGGGTCGACGGTGAAAGCGGCGGCGCGGCTGGGACTGTCGCAGTCCGCGGTCTCCGGGGCGCTGTCGCGCCTGCGGCATGCCTTGGGGGACCCCCTGTTTGTCCGTCACGGCAACCGGCTGGTCGCGACGGATTATGCCGCCGGGCTGATCGGGCCGGTACGGGAGGAGCTTGAGCGCATCGAGGCGATGCTGGCGCCGCCCGCGCCGTTTGATCCCCATACGGCCAGCGGTACATTCCGTATCACGGCAAGTGACTTCTTTGCCGAATTGCTGATGCCCCGACTGGCCGATACCCTGCACAAAAAAGCGCCGGGCATTCGCGCGCAACTGGTCGATCTCGTCGCCACGGACTATGTCGCAAGCTTGGAGCGTCGCAATGCGGATCTTGCGCTGATCCCCGATATGCCCCTGCCTGATTGGGTCAGCCAGGAGCCGTTGTTTCGCTCGCCTTTTCATGTGATCGCGCGGCGCGGCAATCCGGGCGTTTCGGAACTCGAACCGGGCCAGGGGATGCCCTTGGACGTGTTTTGCGCGCTTCGCCACGTCCTGTTCTCGCCGGAAGGCAACAGTGCGTCGCTGGGCGATGCGGCGCTTGCGCGGGTTGGCCGGACACGACAGGTCGCGATGACAGTGCCGGTCTTTTCCGGCGTGTGCCGCGCCGTGCGCGAAAGCGATCTGATCGCGCTGGTTCCGGCACAGTTGGCAGCGGATGCGGCAAATACCTCTGAGCTTTGCGTGTTTGAGCCGCCGATGCCGATCGATCCGCCGGTCATCATCGGGGTCTGGCATAAGCGCTCAGAGACGACACCTGTCGCCGTCTGGATGCGGGAGCAGGTGTTTGCACTTCTGCGAGCGCTGGATCAATAGAACGCGGAGGGGTATCCTGCGGATTGGCGGGCTGAATTTGCAGCTGACCGAACCAGGACAGGGGCGGGCTCTCCGTGCGTTTCCGTCTTGTACCTCCGCCCCGCTGTGGCCCAATGTGGCGGCAGTTCGCAGAGGGAAGGACCGCATCATGACGCATGACCGGTGTCGCATTGCTATTGTCGGCTTCGGGCCGCGCGGTCTGGGCGCGCTTGAGGCGCTGGTGCGTCGGGCACAGGTCACCGGGACCGCCGTGGCGGTAGATGTGTTTGACCCTTGCCCTTGGCCCGCGGCAGGTCCGAGCTTCAGCCCGGGTGAGAGCGACGTCTGTCTTCTCAACCTGCCTTTGCGCAGCATTTCCCTGCCGCGGCCACCCTTGAGCACCGGGCGGTGTAACAATTTCGCGCAGTGGCTGGGGGAGGCCGGCCGCGACGGAGAGGTCTATCTGCCCCGCGCCAGGTTGGGGGCCTATTTGCATGATCGCTACAAGGCGCTTTTGGCAGGGTTGCCTGCGCAGGTTTCGGTGGCCCATCACCCGGTGCGGGTCAGCGCGGCGCATCGCGATCAGTCAGGATGGCGGTTGTGCGCTGACGGAGCGGCAGGACGCGGTGACGGTCCCTACCAGCATATTCTGGTATCGGTAGGGCAGCCGGAAACCCGGTCGGATCCGCAGCTGGAGCGATGGCGCAAGCACGCGGACGGCCATGATCTGCCGCTGTGGCCAGCCTATCCGGGTGCCGCGTTGATCCAAGCTGCCGGGGATTGGGCAGGGCGCACCGTGGGCATTCGCGGCTTGGCCCTGTCGGCGCTGGATGTGATCCGCATGCTGACACTCGGTCTTGGCGGCAGGTTCGAGGGCGGACGCTACATCCCGTCGGGGCGGGAGCCGGCCCGGATTGTTCCGTTTTCGCTGGATGGCCAGCCGCCAGCGCCAAAGCCGCTGAACGCGGCGCTGGATGCGCGGTTTGACCCTCTGCCAGAGGAAAATGCCGCATTTGCATCTGCCGTGCGCGCAGCACTTTCTGACTCTGGTAGGGAAGGCCTGCCGATGGTGTTTGAGGGGCTTGCAGCCGCTGCATCGCGTGTCGTCCGCGAAGACGGTGGGACCGCGGCGCAAGATGACGTGCTGGCGTGGCTGCGAGTGGAGGCCGAAGCGCCAGGCAGTCAAGAGCAGTGCGGCACCCTGGATGCGCTGCGAAAGAGCATTGGGCAAGCTGAAGGGCGGGACGTGCCGACCGTCGGTTACACCGTCGGGCAGCTGTGGCGCAAATGGCAGCCGCTGTTGCGCCAAATCTATGACAGCAGGCCGGTTGCCCCGGCGTCAGCGCGCGCCTTCACCGCGTTTGACGAGGGGCTAAAACGGTATTCCTACGGCGCACCGGTGGACGTCGCCCGGCAGCTTCTGACGTTGATCGAAACCGGCCTGGTGGATCCGCGTGCGGCGGATGATCCTTCGATCGCCCTGTCGCCGTCCGGCTGGGAGCTGCGGTCCGGTGGAGCGGTTGTGACCGCAGAGGTGATGATCGACAGCGTGCTGCCGTCCCCGGTGCTGGAGCAAATCACCGAGCCGCTGGTTGCGGGGTTGCAGGCTGCTCAGGCCCTGCTGGCGGTCGACGAAGGATTGGGCGCGCGGTGCAGGTCGGATGCCGTTTCGATGCGGCCAGATGGCACTCCGGTGCAGGGGCTTGGGCTGGCCGGACGTTTGTCGAACGGCAGCAGTATCGCGACGGACTCAATTCACGATTGCTTTGGGGACATTTGCGACCGCTGGGCGGAGACGGTGCTGGGCCCCCAGTAGCCGCCGTTCCTGGCGGCACGTGGAGGCACGGCTTGGGCTCGTCACCTATCGGGGAACTTTCCCGGGCACTTGTGCGTTTGCCGTAGGAGCCTACGCGAGGGAAAGTTGATATGACCGATAAGAAGGGCAACCCGCCAACCACGACCGACGCCGGTATTCGGGTTCAGAGCGATGAGCATTCGCTGACCGTAGGCCCGGATGGGCCTATCGTACTAAACGACCATTATCTCCTTGAACAAATGGCCAATTTTAACCGGGAGCGCATCCCGGAACGGCAGCCCCACGCGAAGGGATCCGGTGCGTTCGGACGGTTTGAAACCACCCAGGACGTCTCGCGGTACACCAAGGCGAAGATTTTCCAGCCGGGCGCATCTTGTGACGTCGTCGCACGGTTTTCCACCGTGGCCGGCGAACGTGGCAGCCCCGACACCTGGCGCGATCCGCGTGGCTTTTCCGTCAAGATGTACACCGAGGATGGCAACTTCGATATGGTCGGAAACAACACGCCGATCTTCTTCATCCGTGACCCGCTGAAATTTCAGCACTTCATCCGCAGCCAGAAACGCCGCGCAGACAACGACATGCGCGACCATGACATGCAGTGGGACTTTTGGACACTCTCGCCCGAAAGCGCGCATCAGGTGACCTACCTGATGGGGGACCGCGGCATTCCGCGAACCTGGCGCGAGATGAACGGCTATTCCAGCCACACGTATTCGCTGGTGAATGCCGAGGGCGAGAAGTTCTGGGTGAAGTTCCATTTCCATACCGACCAGGGCGACGGAAACGCCTACCTGAGCCAGGACGAGGCGGATCGGCTGGCCGGTAGTGATGGGGATTATCACCGTCGGGACCTTTTTAATGCGATCCGCGATGGAAACCACCCCAGCTGGACATTGAAGTGGCAGGTCATGCCGTATGAGGACGCAAAAACCTACCGGATCAATCCTTTTGATCTGACCAAGGTCTGGCCGCATGCAGACTACCCGCTGATGGAGGTCGGCAAGCTGACACTTGACCGCAACCCGACGGATTTCCACACGGAAATCGAACAGGCGGCGTTTGAACCCAACAACATGGTGCCGGGGATTGGCTTGTCGCCGGACAAGATGTTGCTGGCGCGTGGCTTTGCCTATGCCGACGCGCACCGTGCCCGGCTTGGCGTGAACTACAAGCAGATCCCCGTCAACAGCGCCCAATGTCCAGTACACAGCTACTCCAAGGATGGCGCGGGGCGGACCGAGAAGATTTGCGATCCGGTTTATGCCCCCAACAGCTATGGCGGGCCAGCAGCACAGCCTGAGCCGAGCAGCGAAGCGGGGTTGTGGCATGCGGACGGCGATATGGTGCGCCAGGCCTATACCCTGCGTGAGGATGATGATGATTGGAGCCAGGCCGGCAGGTTGGTGCGTGACGTGATGGACGATGCGGCCCGCGCGCGGCTGGTGGACAACGTCGTGGGGCATCTCTGCGACGGGGTCAGCGAGAAGGTGTTGCAACGTGCGTTCGATTATTGGCGCAACATTGACCCAGACACCGGCGAGAAGATCGAATCCGGCGTGCGCGACAAACTTGGCGGCCGCTCAGATGCGGCTGGCCTTGGCTCGGCCCGCAGCATCGGCGGTTAGCACGCTTCCAGCACACTCGGCTGGTCAGGCTGCGGGGCGCTGCGCTCCCGCAGCCTGTTTTATTTGAACGGCGCGGACACCCGACCATTCTGCCCGGTGCGGGCTGACAGCGCGCCTTGGCATTCCTTATCCCCCCTTCGGGCGCCATCCCGTCGCGATCGACGCGGCTGGGGGGGGGGCGAATGGAGGTAGCCGAAGGGGGTAGAATTGCGGCAATTGGCCCTGCCACTTCTGGTTGCAGCTGCGAAAGATCGGAACTTTACCGGTTGGCCGCGAGTTCTCCTTGTATCGATTTGACCGATACAGCCCGGGGAGGGAGCCATGCACAGTATCTTCTACATCATTGGCGTCGTTGTTGTCGTTCTCGCGTTGCTTAATTTCATCGCCTGACAAGAAGGAGAGTTTCAAATGTCCGGAACAGACAAAGTGAAATCCGCTGCAGAATCCGTTGCCGAAGAGGCGAAATCCGCGGCGCTCAGCGCTGCCGACACGGCGAAGAAAGAGGCACAGGCCCGCGCTGAGTCAGCCAGAGACGGCGTGGCGGATGAGGTGAAAACCGTGGCCTCTGCCCTGCGTGATGCCTCTGAGGATCTGCGCAGTGGCACCCCGCATGAGCGTGCAATCGGGCAGATGGCCGGAACGCTCGCAGATGCGTCCGATGCGATCCGCAATCAGGACCTGGGCGAAATGGTCAATTCGGTATCCGATTTTGCGCGCAAGAACCCGGCGGTGTTTCTGAGCAGCGCCGCGTTGCTGGGCTTCGCCGCCGCGCGGTTTGCCAAGGCATCTGACAGCGCTGAGACATCCCAATGTGGATACTCTGGCACCCAGGCACGAACAGCGCAGGTCGGCACCCGCCCGACGGGCGCCGCCGCGTCTAGCCACGCATCGCGCAGCGCTGCAACCTCAGCCACCGCGGCACCGGCCGTGCGGACCAAGGGAGACCAGCAATGAAACAAACCAGTGAAAATCCGAACACCGCGTCGGGTCCCGCAGCCATTTTGACCGATGCTCTCAACAACATCAGCTCGCTGATCCGCAACGAAATCGCGCTGGCGCGCACGGAAATCAGCGAAAACGTCAACCGGGCCGCCATTGCGCTTGGCCTGATCGTCGGCGGGGTGGTCGTTGCGCTGACCGCGCTGAACGTGTTGGCCGGCGCTTTGACCGCAGCCTTGACCGAGGCCGGGATGGATGCGGGCTGGGCCGCGCTGTTGGTTGGTGTGGGCTTTGCCGCGATTGCCTTTGGCATGGTCGCCAAGGGTAGCAACGACCTGAAATTGTCGAGCCTGGCGCCCTCTCGCACCGCTGAAAACGTCAAGCGTGACGCGCAATCCATCAAGGAGACTTACGATGACAAATGATGACCGCTCTGTTCATGAAATCGAGCGCGAGATCGAACGTGACCGCGCCGAGCTGACCAGCAACCTTGAAACCCTGCAAAACAAGCTGTCGGTGGACGGCATGGTTCAACAGTTGGGCGACCAGCTGCGGGAGCATGGCGGCGAAATCGGCAATGCCATCACCCGCACCGTGAAGGAAAATCCGGCTGCCGTGGTGCTGACGGGGGTTGGGCTGGCTTGGATGATTTTCGGCAGCGGTCGCTCCAAGGGCAGCTCCCAGACCGCCATGGAGCGTGGGCACGACTATTCAGGTCGCGGCTATGCCGGCACCGGGCGTGATCGCAGCGACGTCTATGCAGACGCTGGCTGGGACCGCCACGCGCCGTCGCACAGCCATCGCAGCGCAAGCGCCGGAGGCGGCACGCTGGTGACCCGCCCCGACCCGCGGATGAAGGGCGGCTACGACACCACGCCGTCTTGGGCCCGCACCGATGATCTGGACGATGACAGCGAGTCCTTTGGCGATCGCGCGTCGGAAGCCGCCGAGAGGGTGAAGCACAAGGCGTCCGCAACCGGGGCGGCCCTGCACGACAAGGCCGCATCGGCCAGTTCATCCGTGCAGAGCAAGGCGTCGGAGGCCACCTCCACGATCAGCGATGCTGGTGCGGCAGCCAAGTCCAAGGCAACCGCGGCCGGTCAGGCGGCATCTCAGACAATGCGCGAGCGGGCCGCGTCGGCATCCGCTGCGGCGTCAGACACCGTGGAACAAGCCCAGGCCCGCGCCGCGAAGCTGCGCGAACGTTTGGCGCAAGGCACGGAAAACCTGTCTGAGGAAGCCAGGGCGCGGGTTGTTGCTGCACGGGAAGCGGCCATCGATGCGCGCCGCGAGGCTGCGCGGGCCTTCCAGGCCAAGTCGCGTCAGGCCTCTGATTTCTATGACCGCCAGCCGCTGGTGGCCGGGGCGCTGGCATTGGCGCTGGGCGCTGCGATCGGGGGGGCACTGCCACGAACCAAGGCAGAGGATGACGCTCTTGGTGCCCACAGCGATGCGCTGATGGATCAGGCCGAGTCGATTTTCCGCGAAGAGCAGGAGAAGGCCAAGGCCGTGATGCAGGCCGCGGCGGACGAAGCGCAAACCATCGCGGAAGAGAAGCGCAAGGAGATGGACCGCGCAGCCCCGGAAGGCAAGTCTGCGGCCAAGGCCACCGCGGACGAAGTGAAGTCGGCGGGCAAGCGCATTACCGACAAGGCCGCCGAGAAGGCCAAGGAAAAAGACCTCGGCAAGCCTTCATCCTAACCTGAGTACGCGGAGGCCGCAGCTGCGGCCTCCGTCATTTCCGAAGTACGGATGTGGAGAAACGGTCATGGCACGCGGCAGGGATGCAGAAGCACCACAGGGGATCCCGGCAAAGGGTTGGAAAGACATCGCCCTGCGGGTGAAGGATGAGATTGCCACCGATCACGTGGGTCTGATCGCCGCCGGTGTGGCCTTTTACGGGCTGATGGCGCTGTTCCCTGCGATCACCGCGCTGCTGGCGATTGGCGGCCTGATGGTGGAGCCGAGCCAGATCGTGGACAAGATTTCCCAGTTCGAAGGGGTGGTGCCCGCACAGGTGATGGACATCATCGTTACCCAAGCAACCAAGGTCGCAGGCTCCCGCGAAGGGGGGCTGGGGCTCGCCGCTGTTGCGGGCATCCTGGTCGCCATCTACTCAGCCTCCAAGGGCATGAACAGCCTGATCGAAGGCATGAACGTCGCCTATGACGAAGAGGAAACGCGCGGGTTCTTTGTAAAGACTTTCGTGACGCTGGCGTTGACGGTCTGCCTGATTGTCGGGCTGTTGATGGGGCTGCTGGCAACGCTCGCGGTTCCGTCGGTGGTGGCGCTGGTCGATGCGGGGCCGCTGACAGAGATCCTGGGAACGGTCTTGGTGTGGGCGCTGCTGATGCTGATGACAATGGCCGGGCTGGCGGTTGTCTACAGATATGGTCCGTCGCGGGACGAACCGGAGCTGCTTTGGGCCTCGCCTGGTGCCATATCTGCCTGCGTTCTGTGGCTTGTCGGGTCCGCAGGGTTTGCTTTTTATGTGGGCAACTTCGCGTCCTACAATGAGAGTTTTGGTACGTTGGCCGGGGTCGTGGTGCTGCTGATGTGGTTGTGGATTTCCGCTTTTATTGTCCTTCTGGGGGCGGAGATAAACGCCGAGGTTGAGGCGCAGACAACCTATGACACCACTGTTGGCCCGGACGAGCCGATGGGCCAACGGGACGCCGAAAAGGCCGACAAGCTTGGCGCGCGTCAGGGTGACTGAGGCGGCTGATTACGGAGCGCGGCCAAGGCGCCGGTGGCCGAAATTGCCGGGGTGCCGACATGTCCGACTTTCTTTTCTGAATGCGGCGGCCGCCTTCACTTGTCAGACCGTGCAGCCGTGACGGCCAGTCGAATGCGTTGTCGCCGGGAACGCTTCTGATACCTTCGCGCGCCTTCAGCCGACCGCAGAGTTTGCCGACGTCGCGCGCCAGTTTCCTGACCAGTGGAGACGAGTCCGAAAGCCCAGACGTTCTGGCATCTGCCAGCCGTTGTTGCAGGGCCGTAAACTGTTGTTTGAGCGTCCCAATGCGCAGTGTCTCATTGGACATCTGGCTGACCTTCCGCTTCAGTTGCACAGAGATCCCGATGTCCTCGCGGTACACCACCAGCTTTTCTGGGATGTGGTGCAGGCTGTCTTCCAGAACCGCCCAGGAGCCCAGGATCAGATCTTCGTAGCCATGCTCCTTTGGGAACCCGCCGTATTTTCGGCACGAATCCTTGTGCCATGCCGCCGTCGCGCCGAGATACAAGGAACAGGAGCCGACGGCATCATTCAGGTCGAACGCGTTGTAAAGCAGGGCATTGCGGTAATCGTGCGCGCCGGGGCGGCCATCCGGGGTCAGCGTCTCTGCGTCGGAGTATAACAGTTTGGCGGCTGTTTGGCGGTGGCAGTCGACGACACGCTGCGCCCGGTTCGGGGCGTTCCCGTCGTCCCCGGTAATCCAGATCATCAGGTCGGATGAGGCGAGGGAGATGGCCAGCTCAATATGCTGATTAACGCCAAGATTCACCCCGTTGCGCCGCGCCACAAGCCCGTGCGGACCGTCGTAGATTTCTGCCAGTGCCCGGATCTTGTCGAAGGTGCTGTCGGTTGACGCATCGTCCGACACGATGATTTCAATCAGTTCGCAGTCCTGCTCCAGCAGCGACTGCATCGCTTGCTCGAACGTGTCTTCCTGGCAATAGGACAGCAGAATGAAGCTGGCAGCAGGGGGGCATGGCGTATCCTTGTCCTCCAGGCAGCGCAGCGGGGACCGGTCAGCGTTTTGCCGACGCGCAGCAGGAACAATATCAAGCCAGGTTCCAGCGGTATTGCTGATAGACCGTGCTGCGTGCGCCGAACATTTCTTTCTGCCGGGCAAGGCCCGTGTTCAGGGACTGCCCCTTATCAGTCGTAGAAATGCCAAAATCGAACCAGGTACGGTCTGCAAAAACAGATTCAAGCAGGTGGTGCACGATCAGGTCGACACCGCCTTTGATGCGTCCTTGGTCGGACGAGGCGATATACTGAACATGCACCGTCTCGCCACATTCGAACACCACCAGGGATGAAATCATGCTGTCGCCGTCAAACGCGCCGAACAGCCGTATCTGGGTGGGGAACCGCTCTGCCAGCAGACGGATTTCCGCTTCGCTGTGCACAGGCCGCGCGCTGTGGCGTTCGTCCAGCACCTGGGTCAGCAAGCTCCAGCAGGCGCTCCAGTCCGTGCTTTCGCGGACCTCCAGGCCGGCCTTGCGGGCCTTGCGCAGGCCGTCTTTCTTGCCGCTGCCAAAGGGCAGTCGCCGCGGAACGGCGATGGTGGCCGAAACATCCGTGCGCACTGGCTGCGCGCCCTGCCGGAACAGAGCATACAGGTCTTCGTCAGCGGGCTGGCGGTGGTAGATGTAGGGGATCGCCTTGTAGATCACGTCAGTGAACCCGGCGCTGCGGCAGTGGTCGGCCAGAGCCTCAAAAACCAGAAGCATCCGCTCGGCGCTCATCCTAGCGCCGGAAATCACCCCGCCATAGGTGAGGCCGCCGTGGGAATTCAGCACGGGTCCATCGGAGTTGGCGGGCAGCACCGCCAGCAGCTTTCCCTGTTCATAGAACATCAGCGAATGATCCTGAAACCGGTCCGCGTGATAATCCATGAAACCGCGCTGATGCAAAAACGTGCCGTTCTTGGAGGCCTTGAGAAACGTATCCCATTGAGTTGCATGGTCCTGCGCATAGCGCTGCACTTCGATGGTCACGGTCTACTCCTCCAGCACGGCGACGCCGACGCCGGTTTCACCCATGTTGTTGCTATTGTAGAAGAGATAGCTGCGGCCCTGGCGGGTGTCGATCCGCGCAGGATAGCAAGTCATCTCTGCGTCCCAGCTGCCCGCGGGGGCACGCGGCAGTTCCTCATCGCTGGTGCGGCTGAAGCTCTCCCCGTCCGGAGAGGTAAAGCGGAAACTGGCGTATTGCTTTGACAGGGTGTCGGAGGTGGCCCGAAGTTCCCAGGAGCCATCCGGCAGCTGGTTCGCCCGAGGGCGGCCGATGCGGTATTCGTCCTTGGCTGGGGGTATGATCCGTCGGGCGGTGGCATTGTCGAACCTCAGACCGTCGGGGCTGGTCAGCGTCCAGCAGTCGTACTGTGGAAACAGGCGACCGCCAATGTCCTGCCAGCCGTACCCGCGGGAGATCCAGGCGCGGTAGGATCCATCCGGCAAAGCGGCGATGGAATGCAGCGCGCCGATGAACGCGCCCTCCGGGCAGCGGTCTATGATCGGGGTCTGCTGTACCCGCTCGAAATTGTCGCCGCGGTCGCGGCTGACTGCGACACCGCTGAAGGCTAGGAACTTGGCCTTCTCGACGACTTGGAAGCCGACGTAGTAGAGCCGCAGCTCGTTTTCCGACACCTCCAGCACGTCGCCCAGGATCATCCCGTTGTCGTCAAACATGCCCGGTGCGCCCAAACCGATCGCAGGCTGTTCGGATACGGCCTTGACCTGCGTCGGGTCGGCGGCATCCACATCGACCCAGCCAATCCGGCTGATCCCCTGCGCGTCACGCATGCCGCCGTATAGTCTTATCGTGTTGTCATCCCGCTGCCAGGGGCAGGGGGTCATAAAGGAATGCCTGGGCCAGTCCCGGCTGCCGTCCGGCGCGAAGACCAGACCTTTCTTTAGCCAGCCCATGTTATTGCTTGATCCTGAAATAGCGGTAGGAGGACACTTTCGCCGGTTCCGCCGGGTTGCCGTTGAGGATCAGTCCCGGTTTGTCAAAGCTCTTGTTGACCGCCGCGGCCATGCCGACAAAGCAATCGCTGCCGATTTTGACATTGTCCGCAAAGGTGGCGTTGACCCCGACAAAGCTGCTGGCACCGATGTCGCAGTAGCCCGAGAGCACCGCGTGGGAAGATATAAAACAGTTTTCGCGGATGCGGGTCTGGTGACCGATATGGTTGCCTGACCACAGCACGCAGCCGCTTTCGACCGTCACCCCGTGCTGCACCACGTTGTTTTCGAAAATGAAGACATTCTCCCCCAGGTCGGCGGTCCGCCAGACCATGGCATGGGGGCTGATGAAGTTTGCCAGCTTGTAACCCTTGTCGCGTGCCATCGCGATCAGCCGGGCCCGGATCCGGTTCAGTTTGGTCGAGGTGATCGCCACATGCGCTTCGGTCGTGGCGGGCGGAAACACGCTCTCCGCGGTGTCCAAGGCGACCACCGGAAGCCCGAATTTCTCGGTCTCAGCAAGGTATTCAGCCTCAACCGCAAAGCCTGCGACCTCGTATTCGCTGTCGACTGTGAAATATTCATAGGCGATGTCGGCAAATTCACCCGCACCGATGATCAGTAGCTTTTTGCTCATTGGCTGTAATCTGTCCTCGATTGAGAGCGCAGAGGCTGCCGCCTCGGCTTGCTGGCCCGGTTCAGATATGCATATACACAATGGACATTCAAATGCGAAGGTGGGACCCGTGCCTCTGAATGACTGCAAGCTCATTGATTTGCCCAAGATCACGGATGTGCGCGGCAACCTGACCTTTGTCGAAGGTGGCAACCATATTCCGTTTGATATCAAGCGGGTGTACTACCTCTATGACGTGCCGGGTGGGGCGGATCGGGGCCAACATGCGCATAAGAACCTGCATCAGTTCATCATCTGCATGTCCGGCAGCTTTGACATTCTGTTGGATGATGGGGCCGAGGCCAGGAAGTTCCACCTGAACCGGTCGTATTACGGCCTGTATGTCTGCCCCATGATGTGGCGCTACCTTGACAATTTCTCATCCGGGGCCGTCTGCATGGTGCTGACGTCGGAATTCTATGACGAAGACGACTACATCCGCGATTACGATGAATTCAGAACCGCTGTAGGTGCATCATGAAGGTTCCGTTCCTCGACATCGCTGCGGCGCATGCGGAACTCCAGGACCAGCTCGACGAGGCAGTGCTGCGGGTTGCGCGTTCCGGGTATTATGTTCTGGGACCCGAAGTCGAGGCGTTCGAGGCGGATTTTGCCCGCTATATCGGTGCGCCGCATTGCCGGGGTACGGGCAACGGCTTGGACGCGCTGGTGCTGGGGTTGAAGGCAATGGGCGTGGCGCCGGGGGACGAAGTGATCGTGCCGGCAAACACCTACATCGCAACCTGGCTTGCGGTGAGTTTTTGCGGTGCAACGATCGTGCCCGTCGAACCGCTGGAATCGACACATAACATTGACCCAGACGCCGTCGCCGCCGCGATCACGCCGAGAACCAAGGCCATCATTCCGGTCCACCTCTATGGCCAGCCGGCCGACATGGATCCGCTGCTGGACCTGGCTGACCGGCACGGGCTGCACCTGCTGGAAGACGCGGCCCAAGCCCATGGTGCCCAGTATAAGGGCAAACGCATCGGGAGCTTCGGAGAGGCCGCATGCTGGAGCTTTTATCCGGGCAAGAACCTTGGCGCGCTGGGGGATGGGGGCGGATTTACCACCCTGTCATCCGCCCTTGCCGAGCGGGTTGCCATGCTTCGGAACTATGGTTCTGCGGTCAAGTACGAGCATGAGCTGGCGGGGCAGAACAGCCGACTTGATCCGATGCAGGCGGCTGCGTTGCAGGTAAAGCTCCGCGTTCTCGATGACTGGAATGGCCGCCGACGCGCGATTGCCGCGCGGTATCTGGAGGGGTTGTCTTCGGCCGGTCTGGGCCTGCCGGTTGTACCAGACTGGGCCGACCCGGCATGGCACCTTTTTGTGGTGCGCCACCCCGACAGGGAAGGCTTTCGTGCCAGGCTGGAGGATGCCGGAGTTCACACCGTGATCCACTACCCAAAGCCGCCGCATCTGCAAAAAGCTTACAGCGATCTTGAAATTGCAAAAGGGGCCTTCCCCCTGTCGGAAGTCTTGGCGTCTGAGGTGATCAGCCTGCCCATCGGTCCTGCGCAGACCGAGGCACAGACGGAATTTGTCATCAAGCAGGTTCTGCGACTGGCCTGATGCCGGGGCAGGACGCTTGGGGCGTTCAACCTGTCGAACAAGGCCATGGGGCGATTGCGACGCAGGATGTATGCGTCGAGCACCACCCTTTTCCCTTGGCCGCAGCGCCCCACATGCTCTGTCGGAACAAACCCGTTCATTGGAACGTTGAGTGGCTTGAAAGCCATTTCATTCGCCTGCGCGGGGGCCAGTCGGGTCACATCGCGGGAATGGGGGCCAAGGAAACTGTCACAACATGGAAGGCTAGGCCTATGGAGCAGATCGCAACGATAGACAGCAATCACATTGTGGGACTCTTCAACCCGGATGAGCAGACCCTCCGCCAACTGGCGTCCAGCGGCATGATGAGCCTCGTGAACTTCAAGGCAGAAGGTGATAAAGGGCTGTCCAGCGAGGCCGAGCGAAAGTTGGCCGAGGCCGCGGGGCTGAATTATCTGCATGTCCCCATGACGCCAGACGACCTGAACGACGATTTTGTCGATGACTTTCGGCGCTCTCTTGACGATCTTCCGCAGCCGGTTTTCCTGCACTGCGTGTCGGGGCAACGCGCAGCGGCTATGACCCTTATGGCCCTGGCCGCAGATAAGGGCTGGAACGGCGAGGCGGCGCTCAGCGAAGGTGCGAAGCGGGGCATTGATCTCTCGGAGGCGAAAATCGGCCGGTTCGTCAAGGCGTACGCCGACCAAAAAGCCGGTATCTGAGGCGCTGGTGGCGGCAACTGTCAGCCCGGTCTCAGGACGGGCAGTAGAATCGGCGTAGGGTCGCGAGGATCTCAATGACCTCCGGCTTTGCCAAGCGATAGAGGATCGTCTGGGCGTCGCGCCGCCTGGCGACGACCCCCATATCCGCCAGCCGCCGCAGCTGCTGGGACATCGTGGGCTGTGCCGTGCCGCAGGCCTGCGCGAGGTCGCCGACAGAGCACTCCCCCTCAGCAAGGTGACAGAGGATCTGCAAGCGGGTCTCCGACGCAAGCATCTTCATCAGATTTGCGGCGCCCCGAACGTCACCTTGGGCCAGATCGTCTGCTTTCACTATATTCCTATCCTTGAATATTAGAATTATAGAATATATAAGGGTCGGGTAGGAATCAAGGCCGCATCAGGCGCGCGATTGGAGTTGAGAGATGGAAACCACGTTCACACCATGGCTGTCGCTGGGCGGCGGTCTGATGATCGGGGCCTCGGCGGTCCTATTGATGGCGACCAACGGGCGGATCGCGGGGATCAGCGGCCTGACCTCGCGCGCCCTGTCGCGCAGCACGGATGGTGAGGCGCGCGGGGTGTCGCTGCTGTTTGTTCTGGGGCTGCTGCTGGCGGCGCCGATCTGGCTGCTGGTGACGGGGGGCTGGCCTGCGCAATGGGTGCCCTCGAACCCGCTGGTGATGGCGGCGGCCGGGCTGCTGGTGGGGTTCGGCGCGGTCCTGGGCAATGGCTGCACATCGGGGCACGGGGTTTGCGGCATCTCGCGCGGCTCGATGCGCTCGATCATCGCCACTGTGACCTTCATGGGGTTCGCATTTGCCACCGTTTTCATCGTCCGACACGCTGTGGGAGGCTGACATGAAACAGGTTTTTGCCCTTCTGTCCGGTCTTGTCTTTGGCCTTGGACTCATCATCTCAGGCATGGCTGACCCAGCCAAGGTCCTGAACTTCCTCGATCTGTTTGGAACTTGGGATCCTAGCCTTGCCTTTGTGATGGGGGGCGCGATCGCGGTGACCGCACCTGGCTTTGCTATCCTGTTCCACCGCCGCAATGCGCCGCTGTTTGACAGCAAGTTTCGCCTGCCGACCCGCACCGACCTTGACCCAAGGCTGCTGGCGGGGGCGGCCATCTTTGGAACCGGATGGGGCCTTGGCGGGTTTTGCCCAGGACCGGCGCTGACGGCGCTGCCGATGGCTGCCAGCGGCACCCTGGTCTTTGTGCCGACGATGCTGATCGGCATGTGGTTGGCACGCCATGTCGACGACTTCAGCACCCCAGTTGCGAAAGGAACGCCACAATGAGCAAGCCCCTCGAAAGCCCCGTTGTTCGTCACTCTCCGTCAACCGGAATCGGCAGCCCGGACGTTTGGGGCATTTACGAGCCCGACACTGGCTCGATCCAGTACATCTGCGCGGATCCGGCGACCAAAAAAGCGGCGCTGATCGACGTGGTCTGGAACTTCGACCCCAAGAACTATCGCTTCTCGACCGAGAGCATGGATCAGGTGCTCGATCTGGTGCGCGACAACGGGTTGGAGGTACAATGGGTCCTCGACACCCATCCGCATGCCGATCACATGATGGCCTCGGCGCATCTGAAGGCGCGCACCGGCGCGCCCAATGCCATCGGCGCAATGGTGCCCGAGATCGCCAAAATCTGGGCCGGCCTCTACAATATGCCCGATGCCTTTGATCCGTCACGCGACTTTGACCACCTGTTTGCGGAGGGCGCGACCTTCAAAGTAGGGGATCTTGAGATGCGGGTGATGCTGTCGCCCGGCCATACGCTTGGCTCAATCACCTATGTCTGTGGCGATGCGGCCTTTGTGCACGACACGTTGATGCACGCCGATGTCGGCACCTCGCGGGCGGATTTCCCTGGCGGCACTACCGAGG
Organism: Leisingera sp. SA32; assembly: GCF_056033425.1. NCBI lineage: Bacteria > Pseudomonadati > Pseudomonadota > Alphaproteobacteria > Rhodobacterales > Roseobacteraceae > Leisingera > Leisingera sp. SA32. Next base: position 47,751 of record NZ_JBVYHB010000011.1, read on the forward strand.
AGCTCTGGCAGTCGATCCAGGACATCCTGTCGCTGCCCGAAGACACCCGGCTCTTTGTCGGCCACGATTACGGCACCGAGACACGCGAGGAACCGGCTTGGGAGGCGACTGTCAGCGATCACAAGGCGCGCAACCCGCATGTCAAGGATGGCACCTCGCGCGAGGAATTCATCCAGCAGCGCAACGAGCGTGATGCCACCCTGGCATTGCCCGACCGCATACTCGCCGCGTTGCAGATCAACCTGCGTGGCGGGCGGCTGCCCGAGGCCGAGTCTGATGGCAACCATTATCTGAAGTTGCCGGTCAATCGTTTCGATTGATCCTGCGCCGTGTGGCCCTGCGTCGCTCGGCCTGCTGTCACTGCGAAGGCCCGCCCATGCTGACCCGTTACCTGCCGATCCTTGACTGGGGCCGCCAATATGATCGTGCGGCGCTGACCGGTGATCTCATCGCGGCGGTGATCGTCACCATCATGCTGATCCCGCAGTCGCTGGCCTATGCCCTGCTGGCTGGGATGCCGCCAGAGGCCGGGATCTATGCCTCGATTGCACCGATCGTCCTTTACGCCATCTTCGGCACCAGCCGCGCGCTTGCGGTCGGGCCGGTTGCGGTGGTCTCGCTGATGACGGCGGCGGCGGTGGGCAACATCGCGGACAGCGGCACGGCCGGCTACGTCACCGCGGCCCTGACGCTAGCCTTTCTCTCGGGTCTGATGCTGCTGGCGCTGGGCGTCTTGCGGCTGGGCTTTCTGGCCAATTTTCTGTCACACCCGGTGATCGCCGGCTTCATCACCGCTTCGGGCATTCTGATCGCCGCCAGCCAGTTGCGCCACATCTTGGGCATCAGGGCTGAAGGCCACACTCTGGTTGAGCTGGGCGCGAGCCTGTGGGCGCAGCTGCCGCAAACCAACCTGACGACCCTTGGTCTGGGGGCCAGCGCGACGGCCTTTCTGTTTTGGGTGCGGGGTGGGTTGAAGCCGCTGCTGCGCAGGCTTGGCCTTGGGCCGCGGATGGCCGACATCGGTGCAAAGACAGGGCCGGTTCTGGCCATCGTCGCAACCACCCTTGCGGTCTGGTGGTTCGATCTGGCAGCGCGGGGCGTAGCCATCGTTGGCGCGGTGCCGCAGAGCCTGCCACCGCTTACCCTGCCGTCCTTCACGCCCGATCTGTTGCGCCAGCTGCTGCTACCGGCGATGCTGATCTCGATCATCGGTTTCGTCGAGTCGATCTCTGTCGCCCAGACGCTGGCGGCCAAGAAACGTCAGCGCATCGACCCGGATCAGGAGCTTGTCGGGCTGGGGACTGCCAACCTCGGCGCCGCCTTCACGGGTGGTTTCCCGGTGACAGGCGGGTTTTCGCGGTCGGTGGTGAATTATGATGCCGGGGCGGAGACACCGGCAGCCGGAGCCTTTACCGCCGCCGGCCTGGCGCTGGCGGCACTCTATCTCACGCCGCTCATCCACTATTTGCCAAAGGCGACACTGGCGGCCACCATCATCGTCGCGGTGCTGAGCCTCGTGGATCTTTCGATCCTAAAGCGCGCCTGGGCCTTCAGCCGGGCCGATTTCGCGGCGGTTTCGGCAACCCTGCTGCTGACCTTGCTGGCCGGTGTCGAAATCGGGGTCAGCGCCGGTGTGGTGACGTCGATCCTCGTGCATCTTTACAAGACGTCGCGGCCGCATATGGCGGTGGTCGGCCGGGTGCCCGGAACCGAGCATTTTCGCAACGTTCTGCGCCATACGGTCGAAACCCAGCCCCATATCCTGTCGCTGCGGGTTGATGAGAGCCTTTATTTCCCAAACGCGCGGTTCCTCGAAGACCAAGTCGCGGCGCTGGTGTCCGACACGCCAGAGGTGACCGATGTGGTGCTGATGTTCCCGGCGGTCAATGAGGTCGATCTGTCAGCGCTGGAATCGCTGGAGGCAATCAACACGCGCCTCGCCGATGCAGGGATTCGCCTGCACCTGAGCGAGGTGAAGGGGCCGGTGATGGATCGGCTCCAGCGCAGCCACTTTCTCGACGCGCTAACCGGCGAGGTCTTTCTCAGCCAGCACCAGGCAGATTGCGCGCTGCGCACGCGCGCGTCTGCGTCCGGTTCCTGAGACACGGCCCGATGGGGGGGGGCGGTTTCAGAACCGCCATGATGGCGGCTGCCCCCACATTCTCTACAGCCCTGCCGACGTCGCGTTCAGGGCGAGGCAATCCTGCACCTTGTCCTGCATGTCATTGATCGAGCGGCACAGCTGGGTGCTGAACCTCTTGGAGGTCAGCGACTGGGTTGCGTAACCCGGTGTCAGTATCGAAACGCCGGTGCCAATCCGCGGTCGGAAACGGCGCAGTACCAGTTCGCTGGTGGTCTGGCTTTGCTGAAGGCAGCTGTAGGCGGTGATCATGTCGCAGACCATGTAACACATCCCCTCTGCGACGAATTGCAGGCCGGGCGCCCAGGTCCGCAATTCCAGCCGTTTGCGGAACCGACAGCCGCTTCGTTGAAACGCGGCCTCGGTCTTGATGGTCATTGGGTGTTCTGCAAACAGGGCGGCCATCGGTTTGCCGTCCAAATCCTGCGGCGTGATCTCTGCGGCGGCGGCCAGCGGATCCCCAGCCGGTATAACGCAGATAGATTCGAGATCGAAGTCCACCTGGCGAACGGAGGGGCGCGGTGCGGGCGTTTCCGCAAAGCCAATGTCGAATTGTTGCGAGGCGATCAGATCCTCAATGACATCGGAGGAACGCATGATCAGGGAAACCTCAAGGTCTTCCTTGCCTTGCATGAACTCCGTGAGGATCCGCGGCATGAACAAACCGGCTGCGGCCGGGTGACAGGCGACGCGCAGCTTGCCCGCATCGTGCGAGCGGATCTTGCTGACAGTGCGCTCGATCCGTTCGATGCGCTCCAGCACGGCGTCGCATTCTTCAACAAAGAAACGGGCTTCCGGTGTCGGGATCAGCTTGCCCTGTTCGCGGACGAACAGGCTGAAGCCGAGTTCGGTTTCCAGTGTCGCGATCATCGTGCTGACAGCGGGCTGGGTGCGGCCGACCGTCCGTGCCGCCTGGGAGATGGAGCCGCTGCGCATGACCTCGCGGAAGGTGAAGAGCTGGCGGATCGAGAGGTTCATGGCAGCACCATCAATTGAGTTTATGGAGATAGAGATATTTTGAAATTGATTTTATGGCCCGTGTCCAGCCAAATCCCCCAAAGCCGGTGAGGACAGACCGGGAGGAGAACCGATGGACACATTTGCGAAATACTTGCTTACCGGGCTGATCTGCCTGGTGGCCCTGGGGCAGTTCGTCCAGGTTGTCACCCGCTACGTCCTGCAGATTCCGGTAATGGGTCTGGAGGAAACCATGCTCTATCCGACCGTCTGGCTGTATCTGCTTGGCGCGGTAAACGCCTCGCGCGAGGACACCCATATCCGCGCCAACGTTCTGGAAATCATCATCAAGACACCGCGCGGCCACACCGTGCTGGCGATCATCGGCGAAATCATCAGCCTGACCGTTGGCCTATGGCTGCTGAGCTGGGCCTGGGACTACACCCTCTATGCCTGGCGGGTCTGGAAGGAGAGCCCGACGCTGTATTTGCCGACATTCTACTCCGAAGTGGCTTTGGTCGTCGGGCTCGCGCTGATGATGCTCTACACAGCGGTGCATCTGCTCCGCCATGTCAACACTCTGCGCACCGGAGCGGAAGAATGATCGAGATTGCCCTGCTAGCCATTGCCGTTCTGGTGTTGACCCTCACCCTTGGCGTGCCGCTGCCCTACTGTTTCGGGGCCGCCCTGATGATCATGTACTTCCTGGGTGATGTGACCATGAAAGGCATGATGCTGTGGGGAACACAGCAATTGGGTAACCCGGTGCTGCTGGCCATTCCGCTGTTTGTGCTGGCAGGAACCATCATGTCGGCCAGCGGCATCGCCGCTTCGCTGCTGAACTTCGTCAATGCCTTTGTCGGCCATGTCCGCGGTGGCCTGGGCGTAGTGGCTGCAGTCAGCTGCGCCATCATCGGCGCGATCTCCGGCTCCGGGTTGACCGGCATCGCAGCCATCGGCCCGCTGCTGATCCCGGAGATGGAAAAACGTGGCTACCCGCGGGAATACGCCACGGCGCTGATCGCCAATTCTTCTATCCTGGGGCTGCTGATCCCGCCGTCGGTGACCATGATCGTCTACGGCTGGGTGACCGATACGTCGATCCTCGCCTGTTTCCTCGCGACGCTGGGGCCAGGCCTGCTGATCATGTTCAACTTCTCGGCCATGAACCTGTGGATGAGCCGCAAGTTCGATCTGGTGCTGGACGATGCGCCAAGCGTCTCGCAGCTGGCGGGCGATGTGGCCAAGAAGGGTTTCAACGCCACGCCCGCGCTGTTGATGCCGGTCATCATTCTGGGCGGCATCTACGGCGGCATCATGACCCCGACCGAAGCTGCTGCCCTGTCAGTAATCTATGCGCTGCCTGTCGGCTTCTTCATCTACAGGGGTCTGACGTGGGAAAGTTTTTTGGAGGCGGGCAAGGAAGCCGCGACCGCTGTCGGCGCGATCATGGTGATGATCCTGTTCTCGATGATCCTGAGCCAGATGTTCGTCTATGAAGCGATCCCGCAAAAGATGGTCAGCGCGATCTTCGCGATCACCGAGAACAAGGTGCTGCTGCTGATCTTCATCAACATCCTGCTGTTCCTGGTCGGCATGGTTGTGAATGACGTCACCGCCATCATCCTGATCGCGCCGCTGTTGCTGCCGTTGATGCAGGCGATCGGTGTCTCTCCGGTGCAGTTCGCCGCGATCATGGGTGTGAACACCGCGATGGGCGGGGTGACGCCACCCTATGCCTCGATCCTCTATCTCGGCGCGCGGATCGGCAACGTAAAGGTCACCAAGGTGATCCCGCCTGCGATGATCCTGATCCTGACAGGCTATGTGCCGGTGGTCTTTCTGACCTCGCTCTGGCCCGACCTGTCGCTCTTTCTGCCCCGCCTGTTCGGCTACTGACCCAACCCTGATACTTACGGAGGAGACTACCCATGAAACACTTTCTGACCGGCACCGCGGCCGCCGCCCTGATGTCGCTTGCAAGCTTTGCCTCGGCCGCTGACCTGAAGATGAGCCACGTGCGCCCGCAGGACACCACCATCGACAAGGAGCTGCGCGTCTTTGCAGCCCAGGTGAGTGACGCCACTGAAGGGGATGTGTCTATCAACATCTTTCCGGCCTCGGCGCTGGGCGATTACACCACCGTGCAGGAGCGTGTCAGCGTTGGCGCGATCGACATGGCCACCCAGCCAGCCGCCGCTGCCGCAGACCGTCGGATGCAGATCAGCTCCTTTCCCTATCTGGCAAACAACTGGGAGGAAGCGCGCGCAATCTATGGCCCGAATGGCCCGGTGCGAGACGTGATGGCGGAGCTTTATGCCAAGCAGGACATCACCATGCTGGCGGCCTACCCGGTGTATTTCGGCGGCATCGCGCTGAACACCGATCCGGTCAATCCGGGGGATCCGTCGCAGTCCAACGGCATCAAGGTCCGTGTGCCCGGCATCAAGAGCTTCCAGCTGACCGGCGAGGCGCTGGGTTACATTCCCTCGCCGATCCCGTTCTCCGAGGCGTTCACCGCCATCCAGACCGGCGTCGTAGATGGCGTGATCGGCTCTGGCGCCGAAGGGTATTACGCGTCTTTCCGCGATGTGACCAAAGCCTACGTGCCTGCCAACACCCATTTCGAGGTTTGGTACATGATCATCTCCAACAGCTCGCTTTCCGAACTGGATGCTGAGGATCAGGAGGCCCTGAAAGCCGCGGCAGCGGCGTTCGAGGCGCAACGCTGGACCGTGGCCGAGGAAGACCAGAGCAAATGGGAACAACGGCTGGCGGATGAGCTTGGCGCCAAGGTCGTCGATTTGAGCGAGGCGGAGCGCGAGGCGATGGCAGCCAAGGTGCGCAGTGAGGTCTGGCCGGTGGTTCTGAACGACGTTGGCGCCGATTGGGGGCAAGGCATTCTGGACCAGATCGGCAAATAACCCGCAGACGGACGGGGCGGCCGCGCGCCGCCCCGCACGCAATCCCGGAGAAACGGCAGCATGGAAGCAGATTATGCAGTGATCGGCGGCGGCGTCGTCGGCCTGTCGGTGGCCTGGGGGCTGCTGAGGCGCGGCAAGCGTGTCACGGTTCTGGACGGCGATGACGGCTCGTTCCGGGCCAGCCGCGGCAATTTCGGCCTTGTCTGGGTGCAGTCCAAGGGCATGCAGCAACCGCGCTATGCCAGCTGGAGTCAGCAGTCTGCCGCCGCCTGGGGGGATTTTGCGGCCGAGCTGGAAAACGGCACCGGCCGCTCCGTCGGGTTGCGGCAGGACGGCGGTTACGACCTGCATTTCTCCGAAGAAACGCTTTATGCCACCGTCGCGAAGTATGACAGGTTGAAGGACAAGCTGGGCGGCAACTACCCTTATGAGGTGCTGGGCCGCAATGCCCTCAGCCGTGAGGAGCCGCACATCGGGCCCAAGGTGGCGGGCGCGATCCTGCATCATCAGGACGGCCACGCGAACCCGTTGCGGTTGCTGCTGTCGCTGGCCGACGACGTTCGCCGTCGTGGGGGGCAGGTGCTCAACGGCAAAACCGTCACCGGGGTGTCCAAGCCGGATGGCTACCGGGTCCATTGCGCGGACGGCACCGTGGTCTCGGCGGGCAAAGTTGTCCTGTCAGCCGGACTAGGCGCCATGGAGCTGGGCCCCAAGCTGGGCTTCAAGGCGCCGGTGCGGCCGCAGCGCGGCCAGGTGCTGATCACGGAAAAGCTGCCGAAACTGATCAACCGACCCTCTCTGATTGCCCGGCAAGTGGATGAGGGTGGCATTCAGATCGGCGCCACCAACGAGGAGGTCGGGCTCGACGATCGGGTGACGCAGCCGGGCCTGTCCGGGCTGGCGGCCGAAGCCATCGCGGCCTACCCGGCGCTGGCCCGCGCACAGCTGGTGCGCAGCTGGGGGGCTTTGCGCATCCTGTCGCCGGACGGCCTGCCAATCTATCAGGAAAGCGCCACCATGCCCGGCGCCTACCTTGTCACTTGCCACAGCGGCATCACCCTCGCCGCGGCGCATGCACTGTTCCTGCCGGACTGGCTGGAAGGCACCGACGCCGCCCCTGACCTGGAGGTGTTCAGTGAAGACCGATTCCCCGTTTCTTGAGCTGGAGGCTGCCCCTCGCGTGCAGGTCTGGTTCGATGGCAAACCGCTGCAGCTGCCCCAGGGGGGCAACCTGGCCGCCGCGATGCTGGCCGCCGGCGTGCGGGTGTTTCGCCATACGCCGATCTCCGGTGCTCCGCGTGCGCCGTTCTGCATGATGGGCGCCTGTTTCGAATGCCTGGTGGACATCGACGGCGCCGTTCGTCAGGCCTGCATGCTGGATGTTGAAGAGGGCATGCGGATTTTCCGCCCCCACGAAGCCGCAGCGGAGGCCGAAGATGAAACGGTATGACCTTGCCGTTATCGGAGCCGGCCCTGCCGGCATGGCCGCAGCGGCCGAGGCGGCACACAGAGGCCTGAGCGTTGTCCTTCTGGACGAGCAAGACCGCCCCGGCGGGCAGATTTACCGTGATGTGGACCGCGCTGCCAGTTCGCGTGGTGCCATTCTGGGGGCGGACTATCTGCACGGTGCATCCCTGACCAAAAGGATCCGCGCGGCGGGCGTCAGCCATGTTTCCGGGGCCGTTGTCTGGGCCATCGAGGACGGGTTGCGCATTTCGTTCACGCGCAACGGCCGGGGCGAGCAGGCCGAGGCAGCACGAATGATCCTGGCCACCGGCGCGCTGGAACGTCCCATGCCGGTGCCCGGCTGGACACTGCCCGGGGTGATGACAGCAGGGGCCGCACAGATCCTGCTCAAACAATCCGGCGTGCTGCCGCGGCGGGCGGTGCTGGCCGGGAGCGGGCCGCTGCTCTATCTGATCGCCGCACAGATGGTGCGGGCAGGCACGCCGCCGCTGGCATTGGTCGAGACCCAGAAGGCAGTTGGCTTCCTGGCAGCAGGCCGCCACTTGACGGGGGCGCTGCGCGGCTGGCGCTATCTGCTGAAGGGGCTGAAGATGCTGGCGGAGATCAAGCGCGCAGGCGTGCCCCGCTATACCGGTTCTTCTGACATCGCGGTGGCGGGAGACAAGCAGGCCGAGGCCGTCACCTTCCGCAGTCGTGGGCAGGACCACTGCATTGCCTGCGATACCGTCCTGCTGCATCACGGGGTGGTGCCGAACACTCAGGCCGCCCGTTCAATCGGCATCCCGCATGTCTGGTCCGCGGCGCAAAGGTGCTTCGTGCCGGAAACCGGCCAATGGGGAGAGACCGCCAAGACAGGTGTCCTGATCGCTGGTGACGGTGCCGGTATCGGCGGCGCAATGGCCGCCGAAATCGCCGGCCGCCTCGCCGCGCTGAAGGCGTCGGAAGAGCTGGGCCGGATCAGCGCGCAAGACCGCGACCGCCTGGCCGCGCCGCTGTTTCGGCGGTACGGACACGAAACTGCGGTGCGTCCGTTCCTGGATACGGCCTATCCGCCTTATGGTGCAGCCCTGCGGCCTGAGGACAGCACCATTGTCTGCCGTTGCGAGGAGGTCACCGCAGGCGACATCCGCAGTTATGCCAAGCTCGGTTGCCTAGGCCCGAACCAGGCCAAGGCTTTTGGCCGGGCTGGCATGGGGCCGTGCCAGGGCCGCTATTGCGGTTTGTCCGTGACGGCGCTTCTGGCCGACGCCAACGGCCAGACGGCGGACGAGACGGGATACTACCGCATTCGCCCCCCTATAAAACCCGTGACACTGGGCGAGCTGGCAGCGATGAATGAGACCGCTGCCGATGCAGCTGAATAGGAGAGAAAGATGATTGAACGGATCGACACCGGCCCCCGCATGAGCAAGATCGTGAAGCACAACGGCGTGGCCTACCTCTGCGGTCAGGTCGGCGATGGCGCCACCGTGGCCGAGCAAACCCGTGACTGTCTGGCCCGCGTTGATGCGCTGCTGGAAAAGGCGGGTTCGTCGCGGCAGCAGATCCTGCAGGCGATCGTCTGGCTGGCCGATATGGAGGACTTCGACGAGATGAACAGCGTTTGGGACGCCTGGGTGCCAGAGGGGCATGCGCCGGCCCGCGCGTGTGGCGAGGCGAAACTGGCGCGTCCAGACCTGAAGGTCGAAATCATCGTGACCGCTGCCGTTTGAATCTGGATCTGAATCTGGCACCGTGGCCGTCGTCAGATGGTCGCGGTCCAGCGTCCTTTCCACGGCAGCGCCTGACCACGCTTTGGCAGTCAGCGGGCCGAAAGCTATTGTCGATCTGGAGGGCAACCGCCCTGGGGCGCGCGCCCCTGGTTTGGGTACCCTCTTCCTAGTCCGGATCCGCTAGCTGGAGGATAAATGCAGATTCGCTGCCAAGCGGCCGTGAGGGGCTCTATAGGCTTCTTCGGGCGGTGGGGCGCCTCAATTCCACGGCGCCGCATCTGTGCCAATCTGCGACGTCCGCTCCAGCCTGTCGATCGCGAAGCTTTTGGTGTTTTGCCGCGCATGTTTTTGAAAAGAAACAATTATATCGCCGTCGAACCCGCTCTCCCTGTGCTGTGAGTTTGGGCACGGCATCAACTGCGGGCGACGAAAAATTGCTGTCCCGGGGCGCAATAAGCAACAATTAACACCCGCCGTTTAGCCTGCTTGTACCAATACTTGCAGGAGCAGACCAACCATGAAGACCCGTTTTGTAGCGCTTCTTTGCGCAGCTGCCGCGCTGGCGTCCGCACAAGCCAACGCAGCCGAGGTTGAAGTCCTCGTCGGCTATCTGCCACCGATGGTCAACAAGGACGGCTCCGGCCGCGAGGCCGAGATTATTTCAGCGACCCTGGATCACTGCGGCCACAGTGCCAAATTCACCATTCAACCGTTCACACGCCACTGGCAGTCCTTCGAGTCCGGAACCGCGGATGCGGTCGCCACCGTGCCGGTGGGAATGCCCACGTCTGGCACGCAGACGGCGCCATACGTCTCTTACCAGAACGGGATCTCGTTTCTCAAATCCTCGGGTGTCGAAGCAAGCACGCTTGGCGATTTGAACGGTATGAAAATCGTGGCCTTTGAAGGGGCGTCGAGCATCATTCCAGGTCTGTCCGGCGCAACTGGCGCGTTCAAATCGTATCGGGAGATGGCCGATCAGGAAACCCAAAGCAAGCTGCTGTACGGCAAGCGGGTGGACGGCATTCTGGGCGACGGCATGCTGTTTGCCGAATTTGCCCGCCAATTGCAGGAGGCAGGCGCCGCATCGGGCGTTGATGCCAGCCAGCCGATTGAATTCCGGGCGATCTTTGAGCCGACCCCCTATGGCATGAGCTTCCGGGACGCGGAGATGGCGGCGGCGTTCGACCGCTGCTTTGCCGAACTCGAAGCTGAAGGCAAGATTGCTGAAATCAACACCGGATGGACCGACAAATACCGGGAAGCGCTGGCGGATAACTACATGTCCTACTGAGCGCAGAACCAGGAGCGCAGCGCCTGACAAAGGTGGCAGCGTGCGCCGTGGCGCCGCGCGAGCGCGGGCTGCATCAGCCCAAGTTCGCGCCCCGGCACGACGGCGTCCGGCACCGGATCAAAACCGGTGCCGGTCCACACCACACAACTGTGTCTTCCAACCATGCGGAGTGTCAAATGAGACATCTGAAGAAACAGATATTTGCGATGTCCATCAAGAAACGACTTCTGTTTCCGATCATCGCATGCATCGTCCTGTCCAACGCCGCTTACACGGCGTTCTGGGCATCAAAACACTCCACCGCGCTTCTTGAAGCCTTCAACAGCGAGGTGAACCTGGCGCAAACCTTCATGGCGCCGCCGGTTGCAGCTGCGGTCTGGGACTTCAACAGCGACGCGGCGCTGGGCGCGATCCAGGGGGTCACGCAGATGCAGGACGCCCTGTTTGCCCAGGTTCTGGTTGACGGCGACCCCTTCGCTGAGATCTTTGTGGATGAAAGCCGCCGGGAGGATTGGACCGCAGCTGTCCCAGAACTGCTGGCCGCCACCGACGACACCACCACGCTGCAGGCGGGCGCGCTTGCCTATATCACCTTTCCGGTGCTGCACCCCGAAGGCGGGCAGGTCGCGCAAATGGTGCTGGGGTTCAACAATGGTCGCGTGCAGGCGACGATCCAGCAGCTGTATCTACAATCGGCCGTCATCAGCCTGGCGATCTGCCTGATCGTCGGTTTTATCGTGTTTTTCTCGGCCGCGTCTGTCACCAAACCGCTGCACCGCATCATCAATCGCATTACCGCACTGCGAGAGGGCGATACTGTGAGCGCCGTGCCTGAGGAAGGTCGTACCGACGAACTGGGGCACCTCTCTGGCGCTGTCGGGCAGTTCATCGAGGCGATGCGGGCCAATGAGGCGCTGGAGGAGCAGTCGCGCCGCGCCGCCGAGGAGCAGGCAGGCGTGGTGCAGGAGCTGGCTGCCGGGTTGAACAATCTGGCCCAGGGGCTGTTGTCGCATCGCATCACCCGTGAGATGAGCGGCGAGTACACAACGCTGCGCGCGGACTTCAACCAGACGGCGGAATCGCTGGATGGTCTGATCGGGCGGGTGTTGCAGACGATCAGTGAAATTGAGGAACAGACCAATCGCATGGCCCAAGGGTCTGATGATCTGTCGCGCCGGACCGAAACACAGGCGGCAACTCTGGAGCAGACCGCCGCCGCGCTGGACCAGATCACCAGCAATGTACGCGACGCGACCGAACAGACCGGCACGGTGGAACACACGGTCACGGACACCCGCGCGGAGGCCGTGCGGTGTGGCGAGATCGTTCAGCGTGCCGTTGAGGCGATGCGCGAGATCGACGAGTCGGCCGCCAAGATTTCTGACATCAATGGCGTGATCGAAGGTATTTCCTTCCAGACCAACCTGCTGGCGCTGAATGCCGGGGTCGAGGCGGCCCGCGCCGGGGAGTCCGGCCGCGGTTTTGCTGTCGTCGCCTCCGAGGTGCGTGCCCTGGCCCAGGCGTCGTCCAATTCGGCAAATGAGATCAAGGAGCTGATCGACGCCAGTTCGCAGAAGGTGAAGGTTGGAGTGGGGCTGGTCGATGAGGCGGGGCAGGCAATTGGCCTGATCATCGAAAAAATCCAGCAGGTGTCCGATCTGGCAGTTCAAATTGCGGCCTCTTCGCGGGACCAAGCCGCCACCATCACCGAAATAAATTCCGGTGTGAATGAGCTTGACCGCGTCACCCAACAGAATGCCAGCATGGTCGAACGATCCAGCGAGCAGGGGCAACTGTTGAAGCAGGCCGCAGCCGAGCTGGCAAGCCTTGTAGCGAGCTTCAAGCCATCGCAGGACACCTCTGCCGCGGCAGGCCTGGATGCTGGACGCGCGGGGTGGGATGCGCCGCAGTTCAATGACCAACGCCTGGCAGGGTGAACTGACGGCAGGCAAACCAAGAAGCCCGGGCGACGTTTCGCCCGGATGTGAAGGTGCACGAAACGCTCCGGCCTGTCCGGGGCGTTTCGATTGCCGTTTCAGTCATCCATATACGGGCCATTCCAGCGAGGCCGACGGCCTGCGCCGGGAGGGGGCCTATGCCGCGCCTGGTCGAAGCAGGAGCTTTAGCGGATAAAGCGGTGTCGTTCGTTCATGCCGAGGACAAGCGCTGGAGCGTGTGCAAGACCCCGCGCAATTCCGCCAGACCACGCAGGCGACCTGTATACGGGTATCCGGGAGTGCTGGCGACGCGCTGATCGTGGGCCAGCATATGGCCATGATCGGGGCGGAAGGGCAGGGCGCGGCCCTGCGCGGCTTCGGCGGCCCGGGCGGCCTGCAAAACCGCGACCATGTCCACATCTCCGCTCAGGTGCGGCGCCTCGTGGAAGCTCACTCCGTCCTGCTCGCGCAGCGTGGCGCGCAGGTGCAGGAAGTTCACGTGCGCGGCGAAGCGCCTCAGCATCGTCGGCAGGTCGTTGTCCGCCCGCACGCCAAGCGAGCCGGTGCAGAAAGTAAGACCGTTCGAGGGGCTGCGCACCATGTCGAGGATCGCCTGAAGATCTTCGGCCGTCGAGACCACCCGCGGCAGGCCAAAGATCGGGAAGGGTGGATCGTCCGGGTGGACACCAAGTTTTACGCCGACCTCTTCCGCCACCGGCACGACATGTTGAAGAAAGGCGGCGAGGTTTGCCCGCAGGCGGCTTGCATCAATGCCGTCGTACAGCGCCAATTCGGCGCGGAAACTGTCAAGGTCGAAACTCTCTTCCGCGCCGGGCAGGCCTGCGATGATGGTGCGGGTCAGCGCGGCGCAGGCGTCGGCTGACATTCCGGCAACGCGCTCCGCGGCGCGGGCGACAATGTCCGGGCGGTGGTCGGCTTCAGCACCGTCGCGGCCCAGGATGTGTATGTCAAAGACCGCCGCATCCACCGCGTCATAACGCAGGCACAACGCGCCATCCGGCAGGGCATGGGTCAGATCGGTGCGGGTCCAGTCCAGCAAGGGCATGAAGTTGTAGCAGACCGTGGTGATACCGCAGGCCGCGAGGTTGCGCAGCGACTGCGCCCAGGCGTCGGCCTTTTGCTGCCAGCCGGGGGCGGCCCGTTTGATGTCCTCATGCACCGGGATGCTTTCGACCACCTCCCATGTGAGGCCCGCGGCCGCGACCATGTCGCGCCGGGCCGCAATGGCCTCGACCGGCCAGACGGTGCCGTTGGGCAGCTCGTGCAGGGCGGTCACGATGCCGCTGGCCCCGGCCTGACGGATATCGGCGAGCGTTACAGGGTCATGCGGGCCAAACCAGCGCCAGGTCTCGATCATGCGATCCTCTTGTTCTTGTCAGTGTGGCGCCGTGCCAAAGGCGACGCCGGGGTGGGCGCCAGCATCAGTTCGGCGCGGAAATGGATTGAAACAGGTAGCCGTCAAAGGCCGGATCATCGACATCTGACAGGTCCATCAGGGTTTCGCGCACATGCGCCAGATGCTGCCACATGGCGGCACGGGCACCGGCGCTGTCCTTGGTGCGCAGAGCTGCCAGGATTCGCTGGTGGTCCTCCAACCAGTTGCGACGGTAGTCGGCGTCAAAGATGCGGTCGTGCAGCTTGGCCCACATCGGGCTCTGGTCGCGTTTGCGCCACAGCTCATCCACCATATCGACCAGAACCGAGTTCTGCGTTGCCTCGGCGATCAGCCGATGGAACAGCTCGTCGCCGGAATGGTCTGTGCTGCCGGCTTCGATATCGGCGCGCTCCATCTCCAGCGCCTCGCGCATCCGGGTGATGTCATTCTTGGTGACCATCTCTGCGGCAAAGGCGGCGATCGAGCTTTCCAGAAGCTGGCGCGCCTGCAACAGCTCAAACGGGCCGATGTCGTCGCGCGCGGGTGGCGCCGAGGTCGCGGAAGGGGCGGCCAGATAGATGCCGGAGCCCTTGCGGACCTCGACCAGCCCGTCGATTTCCAGCATGATCAGCGCCTCGCGCACCAGAGAGCGGGAAACGGACAGCCGTTCCGACAGCTGCCGTTCCGGCGGCAGCCGGTCGCCAACCACAAGGCCTTCGTCCCGGATCATTACCCGCAGCGCCTGTGCCACATCCTGATAACGGCGATACTGGCTCATGTCTGATCCTCATGGCTGGACTGCGCGGCGGTCTGATCCTGCGCAGCGCGTTCGGCGTAATAGGCGGCGAGGGTCTGGAACGCAGGTTTTTTCGTGCCCTTGTCGGCGGCAATCAATCCTTTGCGGTTCCAGCCGCGCTGGAAGATGCCCTGGCGCCGCTCCACGCGGAAATCATAGAGGATCCAGGGCGACATGCCCTTGATATAGTCCAGCTCGCGCAGGGTGGCGATTTGCTTGCGATAGACCTCATCCTGATAGGAGAGGCTGAACAGGCCTCTTTCGGGGCCATGTTCGGTGTTGTCACCATCAGCGCCGGTCTCGGAGATCACAACGGGGCGGTCGGGGGCAGAGTTGCGGCCAATCTCGCCCAGCTCGTCAAAGTTTTCTTCGTACCAGCCGTAATATTCGTTGAGACCGATCACATCAATATGCTCTGCCAGCCGGTCCTCGATCTTCAACTTGGCGTGGTTCACCAGACAGGCGGCGGAGGTGAGGCGGGTCGGGTCCTCCGCCTTGGCCAGATCCGCCAGCCCGCGCATGAAGTCGAGCCGGGCGTCGGTGTCCGGGTTCTCGTTGCCGACCGACCAGATGATGACGCTGGCACGGTTGCGGTCGCGGCGGATCAGCTCGCGCAGCTGGTTTTCTGCATCCCGCCGGGTGGCGGGGTTGGCAAAGTCGATGGCCCAGTAGACAGGGACCTCTTCCCACAGCATCAACCCCATCTCATCGGCAATTTCTGCCGCGCGTTCGTGGTGCGGGTAGTGGGCCAGCCGCAGATAGTTGCAGCCCAGCTCCTTGGCATGGGCAAAGCGGCGGCGGATGTCGGCCTCTGACGTCACTTTGCCGAGGGCCTCGTCGTCCTCATGCACCGAGATGCCGCGCAAAAAGATCGGGCTGCCGTTGAGCAGGATGTCCGTTCCTTCACGGCTGATCGTGCGAAAGCCGACCCGGTCCCGCACCTCATCCTCGCCCGCGGTGAGGCGGACGTCGTAGAGTTTCGGGCTTTCCGGCGACCAGAGCTGCGGTGTGGCCGCGATTGTGATCTCACCCTTGCCGTTGACCAGCGGGACGGGACCATCGACGCCAAGCTCAGGTATGGCAAAGCGCGCCTCCTCCACATCGCCATCGACCTCGGCGGAGACGCGGATTTTGTCGCCGTCGAGGCGTACGAAGAGGTCGCGGATCACCGTTTGCGGCAGATCATAGAGCGTCACCTCGCGGTAGACGCCGCCGTAGTTGAACCAGTCGGTGTTGCGCATCGGTACGCGGTCGCGCGTCCGGGTGTTGTTGACGCAGAGCATCAGCCAGTTCTGACCCGGCTTCAGCGCCGCGGTCAATTCCACGCAAAACGGGGTGGAGCCGCCGTAGTGATTGCCCAGGAATTGCCCGTTCAGGAAAACCTTGCAGTCATATTGCGCCGCGCCGATGCGCAGGATCTGGCGGCGGCCAGCGGTGGGGGTATGGGGCAGCGCGCGAGTGTACCAAGCGGAGCCTTCGAAGAAATACCATTTCTCCTGCTGCATTTGCCAGCAGGAGGGCACAGGCACCGTCTCGCCCATGTAGGGGTCGTAATCCCAGGGCTCGATCCGGTCTTCCGGCGCTTCGGGCAGCATGGCGAACCATTTCTGCCGCAGACCGGTATCCAGCAGGTCGACGCAGAAGTTCCAATCCCCGTCCAGCGACTGCCCCTGGCGGCCGCGGGTGAAGATCAGCGTGTCGGCGTTGAGGTTCTGCGTGTTGAAGGGGCGGTCGTAGTCCTCGTCATGCAGTGCCTGCAACGCGTTATCGGCCAGTTCGGAACGTTCTAACATGGGTGCCTGTGCCTCAGTCGCTTATTGCGCTGCTTTGATGCGACCGATCAGGTCGGCGAGGTTGTCCGACTTCGCGGCGACTTCTTCATGCATCGGCAGCACGGCGGCGGCAAAGGGGGCTTTGTCAACGGTGTGGATATTGACGTCCAGTGTCGCCTTTGCCTCTTCGATTGCGGCGTCAGAGGCGGCGTTCCAGGCCTCGCGGTGCGCGGCCATCGAATCAAGCGCGGCGGTGCGCAGGGCGTCCTGCTGTTCCGGTGTCATCGCATCCCAGGCGCAGTTCGACATCACTACGACCGAGGGAATCATGGTGTGCTCATCAAGGGAGAAATCGCTGACGACCTCGCCATGGCGGGCAGTGGTCAGCGCCGTGGGGTTGTTTTCCGCGGCATCAACAACGCCTTGCTGCAGGGCGCTGTACAGCTCCCCCCAGGAGATCGGCGTCGGGTTGCCGCCCAGAAGTTCCACCATGCGGATCGCCGAGGGGCTGGGCTGCACCCGAACCTTCACGCCCTTGAGGTCGTCGGGGGACAGGATCGGTTTTTGCGCATAAAACGACCGCGCACCTTCGGTGTAGAAGGCAACGCCGCGGAAGCCCTGGTCGACGGAAGCGTTCAGGATGTCCTGGCCGATGTCGCCTGTGATGACGCTGTTGAAGTGTTCTTCGGAGGAGAAGATGTAGGGCAGGTTCAGCGCCGAATAGCTTTCTTCAAAGGCTTCGAGTTCGGAGGCGTTGGACCGCGCCATCTCCAGCGCGCAGTTCTGCACCAGTTCCATCGATTCGCGCTGGGTGCCAAGCTGGGCGTTGGGGAAGATCTGGATCTTGATCTCGCCGTCGGTCAGCTCCGCCACGCGGTCGGCCATCACCTGCATGGAAATATGCACCGGGTGATCCGGGGGGTTGTTGTGGTTCAGTTTCAATGTGGCGGCGCCAGCCAGGCCTGCCGATGCGGCCAGGGCCAGCGCTGAAAGAGCGGTGGTGAAAGTCTTGGTCATGGTCTCTCCTCCCAAGTGGTTTGGTCTGACCTTTTGAAATTGGTCAACCAATGTGGCCGGAGACTTCCTTATAATCGACATCCAGTCAACCAAAACGTCCATCTCGACCCGTTTTTGCCTAATTTCCGCTGAAGTGATACAAATTGGTTGACCAGTTTGCATTCCTGCGCGAGGTTCTGGCCCAGAACTGGCTGGCCAGTGAAAGGGAGAATACCAATGACTCGGATCGCAATCCCCCCGCGCCGACGGGGCGGTGGCCTATGAGGCCCCTTGTCGATGTCTTTCTGAAGGCCGTCATCACGGCGATCTTCGTGGTGCTTGTGGCGTGTGTCAGCTGGCAAGTCATCAGCCGCTATATCCTCGGCACGCCATCCACGGTGACGGATGAGCTGGCCCGGTTCCTGTTCATGTGGCTGGCGCTGATCGGTGGCGCCTACACGATGGGGTTGCGCCGCCATCTGGCGATTGACCTGCTGACCCAGAAGCTGGCGGGGCGGGCGCGGGCACTGTCCGAAGGGTTCGTGCTGCTGGCCGTGGCGGGGTTTGCCGCCATGGTGATGGTCAGGGGGGGCGGGCAGTTGGTGCTGAAGACCTTTGCCTCGGGCCAGGTGACGCCAGCGCTGCAAATTCCGATGGGCTATGTCTATGGCGCGATCCCCTTTGCCGGCGCCATCATCCTTTATTTCTGCGCGATTTTCGCGTTTGAGCTGTGGCGCGATGGCCCATCCGATCCGGATGCAGGCGACGACGCGCCGGTCGGCGGACCTCTGGACTAAGGCGGCGATATGACTCTTTCCATTCTTCTACTTTTTGGCAGCTTTGCCGTGCTGATGGCCCTGGGCGTGCCGATTGCCTTTTCCATTGGTATTGCCACCACGGTCACGTTCCTATTGTTCATGGGCCTGGATCAGTCGCTGTTCATCGTGGCGCAGCAGATGGCCTCCGGGCTGGACAGCTTTACCCTGCTGGCGATCCCGTTTTTCATCTTGGCCGGCAACATCATGAACCGCGGCGGCATCGCCATGCGGCTTATCAACTTTGCCAAGGTGCTGGGCGGCCGCCTGCCGGGCGCGCTGGCGCATTGCAACGTTATCGCCAACATGATGTTCGGCTCGATCTCCGGTTCTGCCGTGGCCTCGGCCGCGGCCGTGGGAGGTGTGATGGCGCCCTTGCAAAAGAAGGAGGGTTATGACCCGGCGTTCTCCGCCGCCGTCAATATCGCCTCCTGTCCCACCGGGCTGCTGATTCCGCCCTCGGCGACGCTGATCGTCTATTCTTTGATTACTGGCGGCACCTCAATCGCTGCGCTGTTCGTGGCAGGCTACTTGCCGGGCATCCTGATGGGGCTGGGGCTGATGATCGTGGCTGGTGTTATTGCCAAGCGCCGCGGCTATCCGGTGGCACCCCGCCCGGCGCTGCGCGAGGTCTGGGTGGCCGCCCGCGACGCGATGCTGCCGCTTGGTCTGATCGTGATTGTCATGGGCGGCATCATCTCTGGCGTCTTCACCGCCACCGAGGCATCGGCGGCGGCGGTGCTGTATACGCTGCTGCTGGCGCTTGTGTGGTACCGCGAAATTACCGTGAAAGACCTGCCGGCCATTCTGATCGAAAGTGCAGTGACCACCTCGGTCGTTTTGCTGATGATCGGGGCTTCAATTGCGATGAGCCGGGTGATGGCCTTTGGCGGCATCCCGTTTGCGATCTCGGATTTCCTGCTGGGGTTGTCGGACAATCCGATTGCGATCCTGCTGGCGATCAACGTGGCCCTGCTGATCGTGGGGACGTTCATGGACATGACGCCGGCGCTTCTGATCTTCACGCCAATCTTCATGCCGGTGGTCAAGGGGTTGGGGATGGACCCGGTACATTTCGGCGTGGTGATGACGCTGAACCTGTGCATCGGCATCTGCACCCCGCCGGTCGGCTCGGCCCTGTTCGTCGGCTGCTCGGTCGGTGGGACGTCGATCGCCCGCGTGATCCGCCCGCTGCTGCCATTCTATGCGCTGCTGTTCGGCCTGCTGATGCTGGTAACCTACGTGCCCGAGATCAGCCTGTTCCTGCCGCGTCTTCTGTTGGGATATCAATAATGAAATGTCTGAAGTCCTGGGTGCTGGAGGCGGAAACCGCGACCGGCGCCACCTTGCGCGTCGAGGGGCGCCATCTGCTGCACATCCACGTTCTTGACGAGGCGCTGTTTCGCGTGTCGCTGCAAAAGGACGCGAAGTGGAGGCTGGATCGCACCTGGACCATCGCGCCCGGCGGAGACGCCCCCTGGGAGGGGCGCAGCCGTGACGATCTGTCGGGCTTTGCCTGCCCAGCACCGGCGATCACTGTGTCGGACGAGGAGCTGTGCATTGCAACTGAGACTCTGCGCGTGCGGGTGTTGTCACCCTTGCAGATGATCTGGGAGGCCAAGGTAGGCGGTGCCTGGCTGGACTTTGCCCAGGATCGCGCCACCGGCGGCATCCATCTGGGGCTGCGCGATCATGCCCATGCGCATTTCCTCAGCCGCGCGCCGGGCGAGCCGGTCTTCGGCCTTGGCGAGAAAACCGGCCCCCTGAACCGTGCGGGCAAGCGCTATGAGATGCGCAACATCGACGCGATGGGCTATGACGCCGAAAGCACCGATCCGCTGTACAAACATGTGCCCTTCACCATCACCCGGACAGCGGCGGCGGGATGCTGGTCGGTCTTTTACGACAACCTGGCGGGATGCTGGTTTGATCTGGGCAATGAGCTGGACAACTACCACGCGCCATACCGGGTCTATCGCGCCGAGGACGGCGACCTGGATTTCTACATGGCCTGGGCACCGGAGGTTCTGGACCTGGTCAAGCGCCAGGAACAGTTGACCGGCGGTACCGCCTTTCCACCGCGCTGGAGCCTCGGCTATTCCGGCTCCACCATGTCCTATACCGACGCTCCGGACGCACAGGCGCAGCTGGAAGGGTTCCTGACCAAGCTCGCCGAACACCGCATTCCCTGCGACAGTTTTCAGATGTCTTCTGGCTACACCTCCATTGGTGCCAAGCGCTATGTGTTCAACTGGAACGACGACAAAATGCCCGACCCGGAGGGCATGGCCGAGAAATTCGCCGCGCAGGGCGTTCATTTGATTGCCAATATCAAGCCCTGCTTGCTGCAGGACCATCCGCGCTATGACGAGGCGGCGGATGCCGGTCTGTTCATCCGCGCCAGCGCCGAAGCGGATGCAGATACCGGCCCCGAAATGTCGGTGTTCTGGGATGATGAGGGCTCCCACCTCGACTTTACCAACCCGGCGACGGTGGACTGGTGGAAATCGAATGTCACCTCGGCGCTGTTGACGCGTGGCATCGGCTCCACCTGGAACGACAACAACGAATATGAAATCTGGGACCGCCACGCCCAATGCGCGGGCTTTGGCGACAGCATCGACATTGCGCTGATGCGGCCGGTGATGCCAATCCTGATGACGCGCGCCTCGATGGAGGCGCAGGAGGCGCAAGCGCCCGGCAATCGCCCTTATCTCATCAGCCGGTCCGGGGCGCCGGGCTTGCAGCGTTATGCGCAGACCTGGAGCGGCGACAACCGGACCGACTGGAAGACCCTGCGCTGGAACCAGCGCACCGGGTTGGGGATGAGCCTGTCGGGCTTTTACAACATCGGCCATGACGTCGGCGGCTTCTCCGGCCCGCGGCCTGAACCGGAACTGTTCGTGCGCTGGGTGCAGAACGGCATTTTTCACCCCCGTTTCACCATCCACTCCTGGAATGACGATGCGACGGTGAACGAGCCCTGGATGTACCCCGAAGTTACCGACCAGATCCGCGCGGCAATCCGCCTGCGCTACCGTCTGCTGCCCTATCTTTATACCTGCCTGTGGCAGGCGGCAGAGCGGAGCGAGCCAATGCTGCGGCCGCTCTTCCTGGACTTTGGCTATGATCCGCAAACCTGGGAGGAGGGTGACAGCTTCCTTCTGGGCCGAGATCTGTTGGTGGCGACGGTGCTGGACAAGGGCGTGGACACCCATACCGTGTACCTGCCGCAACACGCGGGCGGCTGGTGGGATTTCCACAGCGGCACATGGTATGACGGAGGGCAGTGGCTGGAGGTTCCCGTGACGCTGGACACGATCCCGCTGTTTGTGCGCGGCGGCGCGGTGATCCCGATGGGCGAGGGGGCGGACCGCGCGGCCCCGGTGGCAGAAACCGCCCGCGTGCTGGCTGTGTTCCCTGCCGCCCATGCGGCTCAAAGCAGCAGCCTGATGTTCGAAGACGACGGTGTCTCCCGCAGCGGAGAGTGGTGTCTGACCCATTTGGAGCTGTCCAGCGACGCAGACACCATCAGCCTGCGCACGCGGCGCGAAGGCCCCGGAACGCCAGTCTTGGCCGAGGCTGAGATCGTGCTGCCCGCAGGCGACTGCCGCACATTGAAGACGCAAGGAAGGATCTCCCTGTGACAAGCTCCCGCATCCCCTGCTCCTATGACCGTGCTGGCCTGCGCCCGCGCATTCTTCACCTTGGGTTCGGGGCCTTTGCCCGCGCGCATCCGATGGTGTATCTGCACCACGGGCTGACCGCGAAAGGCGGCGACTGGGGTGTGGTGGCCGCGCGGTTGAACTCCGGTGTGGAGGCGCTGAACGCGCTGGATCAGGCCGGTGGTCTGTACCACGTAGCCGAGGCCGATGGCGAGGCGACCACACTGCGCGAGATCGGCGTGTTGACCGGCAGTTGCCACCCGGCCCGCGACGGGGCCATGGCGTTGCCTGCCGTGATCGCATCGCCCGAGATGGCGCTGATCCTTCTGACCATCACGGAGAAGGGCTATTGCACCCGTGATGGCGCACTGGATACCGAGCATTCCGGCATTCGGGCCGACCTGGCGGGCGGCGCGCCGTCGACGGCCATCGGTGTCATCGTAGCCGGGCTGGCGCAGCGGCGGCAGGCGGGCCACGGCGGGCTGACAATCCTGTCCTGCGACAACCAACCCGACAATGGTGCGCTGACCCGCACGGCGGTTCTGGGCTTTGCGCGGGCGCAGGATCCGCAGCTGGCAGAGTGGATCGCGGCCCATGTGCGGTTTCCGTCCTCCATGGTGGACCGGATCGTACCGGCGATGACGGACGAGAGCCGCTCTGTGGTGCGCGATGCGCTTGGAGCGGAAGATCCAAATGCGATCCTGTGCGAACCCTTCCGCCAGTGGGTAATCGAGGACAACTTCGCCGCAGACGTGCCGCCCTTTGCCGCCGGTGGGGCGCTGTTGGTGCCGGATGTGCAGCCTTTTGAAGACATGAAACTGCGTCTGCTGAATGGTGCCCATACGACACTGGCCTGGGTCGGGCAGCTGGGTGGCCACGAGACGGTTGCCGATTGCATGCGGGACGCCGATCTGCGGGCGGTTCTGCGGCTTCTGATGCTGGCCGAGCAGGCGCCGACGCTGTCGCTGCCAGGCGAAATCGACATCGAAACCTATGCTGATGACCTGCTGGCGCGTTTTGCCAATACGCGGTTGCGCCATCGCCTAGCGCAAATCGCGACGGACAGCAGTCAGAAAATGCCGCAGCGTCTGTTGGCGCCGATTGCGCAGAACATCTCTGCCGGGCGGGACTGGTCGGTATCGGCGCTGGCGCTCGCGGCCTGGGTCAAGGGCCTGCGCGACCTTGCCCCGATTGATGATCCGCGTCAGGCGGAGCTGCGTGCGGCGGCCGCCTCGGCGACGCCGGTTGCCTCCGTGCTGGCGCTGGCTGGCACTGTCCCGGCTGAGGCTGCGGCGCTGACCAACCCGGTTCAGGCCGCATTCGAGCGTTTGGAAGAGACAGGATCGGCCGCCTCGGTTGCGCATATCCTCAACCAAGACCAGACTGTGGAGACTGGGCAATGACCGCTTTTTTGAACAGTGATTTCCTGCTCGACACCGCCACGGCGCGGCGTCTGTTTCATGATGTCGCCCGTGACCTGCCCATTGTGGATTATCACAACCACCTGCCGCCAGCGGAGATTGCCGCAGATCGCCAGTGGGACAACCTCGGAGAGATGTGGTTGGCCTTCGATCACTACAAATGGCGGGTCATGCGCTGGGCGGGCGTGGAAGAGGCTCGCGTGTCCGGCTCCGCGAGTTGGCGGCAGAAATTCGACGCCTTCGCCGAGGCCATGCCGCGGGCCGTGCTCAATCCGGTGCATCATTGGTCTCATCTGGAGCTGTGGCGCTATTTCGACCTGACCGGCACGGTGCTGTCGCCTGCGACCGCAGATCATGTCTGGGAGACGGCCAACGCGCGTCTTCAGGAGCCGGGATTTTCGGCGCAGGGGCTGCTGCGGCAGATGAATGTGGAACTGGTTGGGACCACCGATGATCCGCTAGACGACCTCGCGCATCACGCGGCGATGGCGGGGGCAGACATCCGTGTCGTGCCGACGTTTCGGCCGGATAAATCGGTGCAGATCGAAGCGCCGGGATTTGCCCGCTACATTGAGCGGCTTGAGGCTCTTACGCATCCGATCCGCAGGTTCGACGACCTGGTTGCGGCGCTGGTCATGCGGCTCGATCATTTTGTCGCCCATGGCTGCCGGGCGGCGGATCATGGTATCAACCATCTCGACGCAGGAGCCATTCCGGGCGCGACTTCGCTTGACGGTGCGCTGAAAGCCGCGCGATCCGGGCAACCGGTCACCCCCGAACAGGCGGCGGGCCACCGTGCAGCCCTGTTCGATGCGCTGGGGCGGGCCTATGCCGCGCGCGGGCTGGTGATGCAGTGTCACATGAATGTGGTGCGCAACGGGTCCAGTCGCCTGTTGCAGGCGGTCGGCCCGGATGCCGGGGGGGACTCGCTGCGTGACACAGACATGGCGGGGCCGCTGAACATTCTGCTTGACCGTCTGGACCGCGACGGGCAGTTGCCGCGCATGGTGCTGTACGGGCTGGATCCGTCTCGCAACCCGGTACTGGCCGCAACGGCCGGCACGTTTCAGGACGGCTCGGTGCCCGGCAAGGTGCAGGCGGGGGCGGCGTGGTGGTTCAATGACACGCTGGACGGGATGGAAAGCCAGATGCGGACGCTGGCGCAGGTTGGCCTGCTGTCCACCTTCCTGGGCATGTTGACGGACAGCCGTTCGTTCCTGTCCTTCCCGCGGCACGAGTATTTCCGCCGTCTGCTGTGCGGGATGATCGGGCGCTGGTCAGAAACCGGGCATTTGCCCGACGACGCCGAGGCATTGAATCAGCTGGTGCGCGGTATTTGCTACGAGAACGCCAAGGCCTGGTTCATGGATCCGCAGTGACCCGGATCGCGGGGGCGCATCGGGCGGGGGCCCTGTGCGTTTATCTGGCTGCCTGGACTGAGCGGGCGGTGTCGCAGTTCAGCAGTGCCGGCCGGCCTGCGGGTCAGTACAGCCCTGCTTCGCGCGCAGCCAGGGCTGCCTGGGTGCGGTTGGTGACTTCCAGTTTTCGGTAGAGCGTTTTCATGTGCAGCTTCACGGTTGGTTCGGATATCGCCAGATCGCGGGCAATTTCCTTGTTGGATTTGCCTTCGGTCAGCCCTTTCAGAACCTGACGTTCGCGCGGTGAGAGCTTTTCTGCCAGCGGGTGCGGTGCCTCGGTCTCAGCGGCGGTCATGAATTCAATGGGGGCGTATTGTTCGCCCATGGCCATGAACTTGACCGCGTTGATCATGGATTTTGCCGACAGGGTCTTAGGTACAAAGCCGGCGGCTCCGGCCTCCAGCGCCTGTTCGGCGATCTGGCGGGTGGCGGCCCCCGACATCAGGGCGACCCGTTGCCCGTCCTTCAGCGCCATCGCCCGTTTCAGGCCGCTCAGCCCGTTCATGCCGGGCATGTTGAGATCCAGCAGCACCAGATCATAAGGCGCTTCTGTCTCGATCAGATTGCAGGCCTGATCCAGATCCGCGGCGGTGCTGGTGGTGATGGCCCCCTGGCCTTCGAGAAACAGAACCAGCGTATCGCGCAACAGGTCGTGGTCGTCGGCAATCAATACTCTCATCTCTGGCTCCTTGCTCCTGCCCTATAGACGTATCGCGTGATTGCGGCGCTTGCACGGCAAAATTGCCGCGTATTCGTCGCAGCTTGGCCGACGACCAGAGCGCAGCCGACGCGGCGATGGGTGGGGACCTATTCGAACGGATAGGGGAGTATCCGTCTAACCTTTTGGTTGTGGGGGGCGATTATGTAACATTTGGTGCAGGTCAAAGAATTGAAAGGTCATGCCATGCTCCGCCGTGCGCTCAAGATCATTGCCGTCTCCCTGCTTGCGGCGCAGCCGCTGGTGGCATCCAGCCAGGACGAGCCGACCGGCGACGTGTTGTTAACCGTGACCGGGCTGCATGAGACCCAGGCGGACGGGGCGGCGGTTCCTTTTGATCTGGCGATGCTGAAAGAGCTGGGCTCGGTGACGTTCGAAACCTCGACCATCTGGACCCAAGGGGTGCAACAGTTCGAGGGGGTGCCGCTGCGAACGCTGGTGGATCACTTGGGCATATCCGCGCGCACGCTGCGGGCGACCGCGATCAACGACTATTCTGTCGACATCCCGCTGCACGATGCCGTGCAGGGCGGACCGATCATCGCATACAAGCTCAACGGCGAAGAAATGTCGGTGCGCGACAAGGGGCCGTTGTGGATCGTTTACCCTTATGACAGCAAAACGGAATATCAATCAGAAGTGGTGTATTCCCGTAGCATCTGGCAACTGGACCGGATCGAGGTGATCGAGTAGCAACCCGCATGATGCGGTATCGCGCCGCCCGGCTGCCTGCATTTGAGGATGATGGCGATGGCCGGCAAAAAACGCAGCACGTTCTGGTTCCGGCTGGCCGCCTTGCTGGTGCCTGCAGCACTTGGGCTGGCTGCCATTGCGGCGCTGGCGCTGAACGTCTCCCGCGATCTCACCCAGCTGAGCTCGGCCAGTTCGGACAACATCCAGTGGACGCTGTCCCAGACTGAGGTGGAGTTCCTTCAGTTTCGTCTCGAACTGGCGCAGGTGCAGCCCGACGAGATACCAGACATGCGCAGCTTGCGGCGCAGGTTTGACGTATTTTACAGCCGCGTGCGCACGTTGGCCCAGGCGTCAATTTATGGCGACGTGCGCAAGGTCCCCGCGTTTTCGACCCACCTAAAGGCGGTTGACCGCTATCTGGACCGCGCGGTGCCGATCATCGACAGTGATCCCACCAGCTTTCAAGCCGCGCTGTCCAAGCTGAAATCCGATACCGCCGCGATCCGGCCGCACGTCCGCCAGCTGTCGGTCGCCGGGCTCAACTATTTTGCAACGGAATCCGACTTCAGGCGCAATGCTTTGTCGGGCACTTTGAAACAACTGGCGTTGGCCATTGCCGTGCTGGTCGTCGCATTGGTGGTGCTGGCCTGTTACCTTGCGGTTTTGAACGCGCAGAACGTGCGACGGCGCACCCAGGCGATCGAGGCCAGCGAACGCATGAATATCGTGACGGGCACCTCGCTTGACGCCGTTATCGTGGCCGACATGTCGGGCCGGATCCTGGATTTCAATGCCGCAGCCGAGCAGATATTCGGCCATTGCGCGGAACATGCAATCGGCCGCGAACTGGGAGAGCTGATCGTGCCGGAACAGCACCGCGCCGCCCATGAGGCCGGTATGGCGCGGCTGCGCGACGCTGGGGAAAAACGGGTCGTTGGCAGCGGTCGTTTCAAGCTGGAAGCGCTGCGGGCGAACGGGGATGTCTTTCCGGTGGAACTTGCCATCCAGTCGGCGGACACCAAGGACGGCGAAATTTTCATCGCCTTCCTGCGTGACATATCCAGCCAGATGCAGGCCGAGGCGGAACTGGTGCTGGCGCGCGACCGGGCTATGGCGGGCGAGAAGGCCAAGACCGAGTTCCTTGCTACCATGAGCCACGAGATCCGTACCCCGCTGAACGGGCTGTTGGGTAACCTGTCACTGCTGCACGACACCCCGCTTAGCGCGCAGCAGGCCGGGTACGTCCGCAACATGCAGATCTCCGGTAAATTGCTGAAAAGCCACGTTTCTGACGTGTTGGACATCACCAAATACGATGCGGGTAAGCTGGTGCTGCACCCGGTGGACATGAACGTCAGCACGCTGCTTCAGGACATCGTCGACAGCCAAAGCGGCACCGCCGCGGGCAACCGCTCCGCCTTGACCTGGGCCTGGCAGGGGCAGCCGCTGCATTGGATCCGCGCTGACAGGGACCGGTTGCAGCATATCTTGATGAACATCGTCGGCAATGCGGTCAAGTTCACCAAAGATGGCGAAATTTGCATAACGGTTCGCGCCGACGACTTCGGTGATGGGCGCTGTAATCTGCACATATCCGTGCGCGATACCGGCACAGGGATCGACCCGCAGCTGCGGCCGCATATCTTCGAGGATTTTACCACGGGAGACAGCTCTTATGACCGAGAGGTCGGTGGCACCGGCCTGGGGCTGGGCATTGCCCAACGGTTCGTAACCGCGCTGGGCGGGCGGATCACGGTGGACAGCGAGCCGGGGGCGGGCAGCGTCTTTGAGGTACATCTGCCTGTTCAGCCCATCGCGGAACCGCAGTCGCAAATCCCGGCGCTGACGGCGGCACATGCGGTCGAGCACGCCGATGTGCTGCTGGTGGAGGATAACGAGATCAACCGCCAGGTTGCCCGTGAGATGTTGTCCGCGCAGGGCCATTCGGTGACCGAGGCGCACAACGGCCAGGAGGCCGTGGAGATCGCGGCCAGGTCGGCCTTTGACATCATATTGATGGACATCAGCATGCCAGTGATGGATGGGCGCAGCGCCACAAGGGCCATTCGGTCCAGCAACGGACCTTGTGCGCAGGTGCCGATCATCGCGGTGACCGCCAACGCCATGGTGGCGGAGCAGGAGGCCTTTCTCGCGGATGGAATGAACGGGGTGCTGACCAAGCCATTGACGCGCGAGGGGTTGGTTCAGGTGCTGGCGGGGCATGTTCCCCCGACGCCTGCGGCGGCAGACGCCAACAGGGCACGATCGCAGCATCTGGATGAGCTGGCGGAGGCGGTGGGCGCTGAGGCGCTTCAGTCCCTGTTAAACCGCTTTGCCGCTGAGCTGGACGCCTTCCTGCAAGCGCTGGATCAGGGGCGGGAACCGGCCGCCGCTGACACCGCCGCCGACGCCCATCGTATCGCGGGCAGCGCTGCGACCTTCGGGCTGGCGGAGCTGCGCGAAGGGCTGATAGGTCTGGAGCAGGCCGCGCTCCGTCAGGATGCTCAGGGAGCGCAAGCCGCGATAACACGGCTGTGCGACGTCTGGGCCGTTGAAAAACCAGCTCTTGGTCTGTCGTAGCATTCGCAGCAGTGGGGCCGGTGGCCACGGCCTCGGGAAACGTGAAACAGTCCAGAAACAGGCCAAGAAAGTCCTGCGTTTCGGACAGTATACTGACCCGCTGACCCGTAGCTTCTTCCTGTTCGGCACGAACCTGGTTCAGCCCCGTGATGATGTCCTGAGGAATCGCCGGAAAGACCGGCGTCCCTACCGGGTAGCGCAGCGCACAGGGGGTGATGCCGCTGCCCCAGTCTCAGAATTCGTCGACCGGGATCACAACCTCGATGCCGCGCTCCCTGGCCAGCCAGGTCAGACGCGGGCGGTGGCCGCTGCCGCGCTGAACATCATCCATCGCGGTGATCAGCTGACGATGAGCTTCCTACAGACGATCAGGCTACCGCTCTCCATGGATCCGCTGCGCTGTGGTGAATTGCTGAACTTCAGATAGGGAGCTCAAGGAGGTTCCCGGGAGTCCGCACTGCAGCGGGCGCCCGGATAATTGTGGGGTCGACCTCGGCTTGGATCAGATCCACAGGCCGGAGAAGATCACGGCAAGGCCCGCAGCGCAGAAGGCCAGCGTCGGCAGTGGCTTGCGCGCACCAATCAGGCCGGTGGAGACCAGCGTCAGGCCGACCGCCATGCGCAGCAGGTCGGTCAGCGCCGCCAGCGGGGCCGTGGTCAGTCTCAGCAGGTCCGGGTTGGCCACCATGCCCAGCGGGATCAGATACAGGCCAACCCCCAGCGACATCGCCGTCAGCGCCACTTTCAGCCAGTTCTCACCGATCATGCCCGCGGCGATGAAGACCGCACCGCAGACAGGCGGGGTGATGGTCGACAAGAGCGCGAACCAGAACACGAAGAGATGTGCCTGCAACGGTTCCAGCCCCAGCTGCGTCAGCGCAGGCCCGGCGACCGAGACGCAAATCACGTAGGCCGCGGTGGTCGGCACCTCCATACCCAGCACCAGACAGGCAATGGCGGTCAGGATCAGCGAGGGCCATAGCAGCCCGCCGGAGCCCTGGATGATCAACGATGTGATCTTGACCCCCAGCCCGGTGATCGACAGCACCCCGATGATAATTGAGGCGCACAGGATGATGGCAGCGATCATCGACACCTGCCGCGCCGCGTTCAGCAGCGCGTTGGCAGCGCGCTCGGCGATCTGTTGCTTGTCGAATGTCAGCTGACCGTTGAACAGCAGCAACGCCGCGCCTGCGATCACCGCCAGCGCGGCGGCATACTCTGGCGTGAAACCGGCGCCGAACATCGCCCACAACAGCACGCTGAAGGGCACCAGAAAGAACAGCGAGGTCACGATCACGTCGCGGCGCTTGGGACGGTCCGCTTCGGGCACGCCTTGCAGCTCAAAGCGGCGGTTGTAGGCGTTGATGCCGACCCAAACGGCGAGGAAATACAACAGTGCCGGCAGGAGGGCCGCCGCCATGATGGAGGTATAGGGCACGCCCGTCAGTTCCACCATCACGAAGGCGCCGGCGCCCATCAGCGGCGGCATGATCTGCCCACCGGAGGAGGCCACGGCCTCTACCGCCGCGGCAAGACGCTTGGGGTAGCCCAGCCGCGTCATCGCGGGCATGGTGATCGCCCCGGTCGAGGCCACATTGGCGGAAGCCGAGCCTGAAATAGAGCCGAACAGCGCTGAAGAAATCACCGAGACCTTGGCCGCGCCGCCCTTGAGCCGCCCCGCCGCCGCGCCTGCAACATTCATGAAGCCCTGGCCGGCCTCGCCCGCGTTCAGCACCGCGCCGAAGATCACGAAGATCGACACAACCCCCACAGACACCCCGGTGAGCGAGCCCCATATTCCCCCCTCGGCGATGGTCAACGTGCCCAGAAAACTCTGCAATGGGGTACCGGAATGGCCGAACTCACCCGGAATATGCTGGCCGAACAGCCCATAGAGCAGGGCCAATGCCGCCACCACCGGCAGCGGCCAGCCGATGGCGCGGCGGGCGGTTTCCAGCACCACGGCCAGCAACACCAGCGCGATCACTTCTTGCTGGCGTCCCTCAAGAAACCCGTACTGGTCCCCCAGCGCATCGGCGTTCACCGCCACCCAGATCGCGGCGGCACAGCCCAGCCCCGCCAGCACGATACCGGACCACAGCTGCCCCCGGTGCGTGACCCCGTAGACCAGTGCAAACGGCAGGATGAAGGCCATGTGCAGCGGCCGGCTGACAAGATTGGGCACGATGCCGGCAAAGACCAGCGCCAAATGGTAGCCGACAAGAGCTGCCGCCAGCAGCAGCCAGAAGCCGCCCAAAAGGCGGCGCGAGGAGGAAAGTGTCATCGAGGGGGGCTTTCGGCAGGTGGGGCGCCCCCGCCCGGTCCTGAACGGAACTGCGGGGCAGGGGCGTTTTCAGTTATTTCTGGGCGTCGCTCAGCGCGATGCCGGCCTCTTCGTAATAGCGGATGGCGCCGGGGTGCAGCTTGGTGTTGATATGGGCCATCAGCTCAGGCGTAACACCGTTCCACCAGGGCGAAACATCGGCCATCTTGGCTTTCTGCTCCCAGAAGGTGCGGGTCAGCGCATAGGCCGTGTCCGCGTCCATCTTGGTAGTGGTGAAGGCGGCAACCGGCAGCGAGGTGGTGGTGATGTCCTCATCCTGCCCGGCATAGGTGCCGGCCGGGATCACCAGTTTGGCGCGCTTGGTTTCCGCGATCTCTTCCTGGCTCAGCGACAGCACGGTGACAGGCGTGGACGCGGCGGCTTCGATCACGTTCGGCGCCGGGAAGGAACCGGCGGTGACGAAGGCGTCGATCTGGCCGTTCTTCAGCGCGGCTACCGCGTTGGACAATTCCGCTTCCGCGACCTTGACCGAATCTTCCAGCCCGAACAGGCCCAGGTATTTCGCCCCTTCGCGTGCGCCGAAGGAGCCTTTGCCCAGAAGCACGGTCTTGCCTTCCAGATCACGCAGGGTCCCGGTGCCATCCTGACCCGCCATCACAAAATGCATGGTCAGCGACGGGATCGGAAACAGCGCCCGTATCTCGTCGAACTGCGGCGCGCTGCGGTCCTTGAACGGGCCCTTGCCCTCCTGGGCGAGACCGATCAAAGCGGGCGGAGTGGTGAACACATAGTCCTCGCCGCGGGCGCGCACCTCCATCACGTTCTGGGTCGAGCCTTGGCTTTCTTCGATGGTGACGATGATGTCGCCTTCGGTTCCGGCCTTCATCGCCTCTGCAAGTTCCACCCCCATCTGATAATAGGAGGAGCCGCTCTTGGCTGATTTGTAGGTGACCCGCGTCTCCGCTGCGGCGCCTTGGGCCATCATCAGGCCGGCCGCCAATGCGGCGCCGACAATGCTTTGAAATTTGGACATCTTCGTTCTCTCCCTTACAGATCCGGCAAAATCCTTGCTGCTGTAAATGACGCCGAGCTATTGCCCGCGTCAACCGCAACAGCGCCTTCCGGGCAGCCAAATCGCCCTGAACACGGAAGCGATACCGCCTGCGCGCGGCGCGCAGGCAGTCTGTGCGCCATACGCGCTAACTGCCGCTTGATCAGGGCCGCACCGGCGCGTTTCAGGGCAAAAACGGGGCCGCTTGGGGCCCCGTTTCCTGTGCTCCGCCCCCTGCGGTGGGGCAGGGGCTGAAGGGGGCTCAGCCCACCCTATTGACCGAGGCGTGCAGCAGCTGACTGGTGTAGTCGTGCTTGGTGCGACCTGCACGCATGTCCTCGATGCTGATGATCTCGACGATCTCTCCGTTGCGCATCACCGCGGCCTGATCGCACATATGCGCAACCACGGCGAGGTCATGCGACACCATGACATAGGTCAGCCCGTGTTCGGCCCGCAGGTCGCTGAGCAGATTGAGAATCTCCGCCTGCACAGAGACATCCAGTGCCGAGGTAGGCTCGTCCAGCAGCAGGATTTGCGGCTCGGAGGCCAGCGCCCGGGCAATGGCGACCCGCTGGCGCTGCCCCCCTGACAGCTGGTGCGGATAGCGAAACCGGAAGGCCGGGCCCAGTCCCACGTCCTTCAGCAGGCGCTCCACCCGGCTGTTGATGTCGCCAAACCCGTGCAGTTGCAGGGTTTCGGTCAGGACCTGATCCACTGACTGGCGCGGATGCAGCGAGGCATAAGGGTCCTGGAACACCATCTGCACGGTCTTGTAGAAATCCCGGTCGCGTTTGTGCTCCAGCTCCTTGCCCGCCACGCTCATGTGACCTTCCCACTGCGGGGCGAGGCCGGTCAGCGCCTTCAGGATGGTGGACTTGCCGGAGCCGCTTTCGCCGACCAGACCAAAGCTGGCGCCTTTTTCAACCGAGAAAGTGGCAGATTTCACCGCCTGAAACAGGTTGTGGTGATCGCCGAAGTAAACGCTGAGATCTTTGACGTCCAAGGCAATGGTCATGTGCTGGCCTCCACGCTGGGGGCGTCGCGCCAGGCCGGGTCGCGGTTCAGAACCTCAAGCCGTTTGCGCGGTGCGTCGAATTGGGGCAGGGAGCCGAGAAGCCCCTGGGTGTAGGGGTGCTGGGCCTGATGCAGCTTGTCGGCGTCGCAGACCTCCACCACGCGGCCGGCGTACATGATCAGCACCCGATCGCAGAACTGCGACACCAGGTTCAAATCGTGACTGATGAAGATCAGCCCCATGCCGCGGTCCTTGACCAGCTTGTCCATGATCGACAGAACCTGCCCCTGCACGGAGACATCCAGCGCCGAGGTGGGTTCATCCGCTATCAGGATTTCCGGGTTCGGGATCAGCATCATGGCGATCATGATTCGCTGGCCCATGCCCCCCGACATCTCGTGCGGGTAAGCCTTCATCACCCGTTCGGGATCACGGATCGAAACCGCCTCCAGCATCTCCAGCGCCTTGGCGCGGGCTTCGGCCTTGCTGGCGCGGTTGTGCAGTCGGTAGGCCTCGATGATCTGATCGCCGATGGTCATCACCGGGTTCAGCGAGAACTTGGGGTCCTGCATCACCATGGAGATCTGCTTGCCCCGCACCGCCCGCATCTGCCGCTCGGACAGATCCAGCAGGTTTTTCCCGTGAAGCGAGATGTGGTCTGCCTCGATCATCCCCGGCTTGCGGATCAATTGCAGGATGGCGCGGCCGGTCATCGATTTGCCTGAACCGCTTTCACCGACGATGCCCAGCCGTTCCTTGCCAAGCGAGAAGCTGACCCCGCGCACCGCATCAAAGATGCCATTGCGGGTGGGGAACTTCACCCAGAGGTTTTTGACGTCCAGAAGCGTGCTCATGAGGTGCTGTCCTTCGGGTCCAAAACGTCGCGCAGCCCGTCACCCAAGAGGTTGAAGGCCAGCGACACGGCAAAGATGGCCAGGCCGGGCATGGTGGCAACCCACCAGTGGTCCAGGATGAAGCGACGCCCCTCGGAGATCATCGCGCCCCATTCCGGGCTGGGCGGTTGTGCCCCAAGACCGAGAAAGCCCAGCCCCGCCGCGGCCAGGATGATACCGGCCATATCCAGGGTCACCCGCACGATCAGCGAGGAGATGCACAGCGGCCAGATGTGTTTGATGATGATGCGGAGTGGCCCGGCACCTTGCAGGCGGATGGCGCTGATGTAATCCGACGAGCGGATGGTCAGCGTCTCGGCCCGCGCCATGCGCGCATAGGGCGGCCAGGCGGTCAGGCTGATCGCCAGTACCGCGTTTTCGATACCGGCGCCCAAAGCCGCGACAAAGGCCAGCGCCAGCACCAGCCGGGGGAACGCCAGAAAGATGTCGGTGATCCGCATCAGTACCAGATCGGTCACACCACCGGCATAGCCCGAGATGGTGCCAACCATCAGCCCTGCGACAGGGGCAATCAGCGCCACCAGGGCGACGATATAGAGGGTGATCCGCGCGCCATGTATCAACCGGCTCAGAATGTCACGGCCCAGCGAATCGGTGCCCAGGATATGACCCTCGGTGCCCAGGGGTTGCAGGCGGTTGCCGAGATCCTGGACAAACGGGTCATGCGGCGCAATCCACGGCGCGAAGGCGGCGATCAGCACCAGGCCCAGGATGATCGCCAGACCCGCCATGGCCATGTGGTTGGATTTCAGCGACAGCCAGCCCTTGTAGGTGGCGGCCCAGCGGGCCTGGCGGCGCGAGGTCGGGGTCTCTGACGTGAGCCAGGCGTGCAGTGATGTGGGTTGACTGCTCATTTGGACCTCGGGTCGAAGATTTTATACAAAAGATCGGAAAAGACGTTCAGGCAGATGAACACCAGGCCCACCACCACCGTGCCGCCCAGCACCGCGTTCATGTCCGCAGACAACAGCGCCGTGGTGATGTAGCTGCCAATGCCCGGCCAGGAGAAGATGATTTCTGTCAGCACCGACCCCTCCAGCAGGTTGGCGTAGGATAGCGCGATGACGGTGATCAGCTGCACCCGAATGTTCCTGAACGCATGGGTCCAGATCACGGCCCATTCGCTCATGCCCTTGACGCGGGCGGTGGTGACATATTCCGCTGACAGCTGTTCCAGCATGAACGACCGGGTCATCCGACTGATATAGGCAAGGCTGTAATAGCCCAGCAGCGACGCCGGCAGGATGATGTGAGAGAACGCGTCCCAGAAGGCGCCCCAATCGCCGGCGATGATTGAATCCAGCAGGATCATGCCGGTGACCGACGGGATCATGTCCTCATAAAAAATGCCCTGTCGCCCCGGTCCGCCGACCCAGCCGAGGATGCCGTAAAACACCAGCAGTCCCATCAGACCCAGCCAGAAGATCGGCATCGAATAGCCCACCAGCGCCACCACGCGCGCAATCTGATCGATCCAGGACCCGCGGCGCACCGCGGCCATGACCCCCAGTGGCACCCCCAGCACACAGCCGATAATGATGCCGATGGTGGCCAGTTCAAGCGTTGCGGGAAAGACGCGGGCGATGTCCTCAGCCACAGGACGCGCGGTCAGCAGCGAGTTTCCGAAATCGCCGCGTAGCACCTCCGCGACATAGTAAAAGAATTGCACGATCAACGGCTTGTCGAGGCCCAGCTCAAGAAAAACCGCATCATATTGTTCCTGGCTGGCGCGTTCACCCACCACGGCCAGAACCGGGTCGATCGGCATCACCCGTCCGATCAGGAAGGTGACAAACAAGAGGCCCAGCATGGTGATGGAAATGGAAAAGAGGGAGACGATCAGCCCTCTGACCCAAGGGGGAAGAGGCAGCCGGGGCTGCCTCTTCACGAAATTGCGTTGCGTTTGCATCTTACTTGGTCACGTCCCAGTAAGCGGCGGAGGTGATCGCCCCGCCGAGGTTCAGGCCTTCGACATTCTCAGCAATGCCCGCTTGCTCCACCTTCTGGAACATGATGGCAAAGGGCGAGGTTTCGCGGAACTCTGCCTGGATGTCCTGATAGAGCTTGGCGCGTTTTTCGGTGTCGCCTTCGACCACCGCGGCGGCGGTCTTTTCGGTCAGCCCGCCGGTGTCCCAGCCGTTGCGCCAGGCCAAGAGGCCGGTGGCGTTGGCTTCATCCGAGTTGTCGGGGTTGTATGCGAAGGTGCCCGCATTGGTCTGCGGATCCGGGTAGTCCGGCCCCCAGGCCCCCAGATAGATGTCCAGCTCGCGGGCGCGGTATTTCCCAAGGATCTGTTTGCCGGTGCCGACTTCCAGGTTCACCTTGATACCCGCCTGGCCGAAGGTGTTCTGCAGTGACTGGGCGATCTCCAGCCGCTCCTGGGCCTCGCGCACGCCGATGGTCAGCTCCATGCCGTCGACGCCTGCCTCTTCCAGCAGCGCCTTGGCCTTGTCCAGGTCCAGCGAGAAGGGGTTTTCGTCCACGGCGCCGAGGTAGGTCTTGGGCAGGAAGTTCTGGTGCTTGACATATGCGCCCTTGAGGAAGCTGTTTTCCATGCCGTCATAGTCGATCAGGTACTTCAGCGCCTGACGGACCTGCGGCTTGGACAGTTCCGGGTGCTTCTGGTTGGCGGAGATATACATCAGACGGCCGCGCATCTCTTCGAGGATCTCGACACCCTCGGCGGCGCGCACGCCTTCCACGTCAGAGGGGTTCAGGTCGCGGGCCACGTCGATGTCACCGCGTTCCAGCATCAGCCGCTGGGTGGCGGATTCCTGCACGTGGCGCACGATCACCCGCTTCATCTCCGGGGCGCCATCGTAGTAATCTTCGTTGGCGGTCAGGGTGACGCTTTCCTTGGGCTTCCAGCTGGCCAGGCTGTAGGGGCCGGACCCGGCCGAGTTGGTAGCCAGCCAGCTGTTGCCCATGTCGCCGTCGACCTCATGTTCCATCACCAGTTTTTCATCGACGATGGCGCCGATGGTGGCGGTCAGGCAGTTCAGTACAAAGGAGGTCGCGTACCGCTTGTCGGTGGTAATTGATACGGTGTTGCCATCTACCACGATGGTTTCATCCACGTTTTCCGGGGTGAAGCCGAACTGGGTGATGATGAAAGACGGCGTTTTGTTCAGCAGGACCGCGCGTTTCAGCGAAAAGGCCACGTCTTCCGCGCGCACCGGGTTGCCGGAATGGAACTTGACGCCTTCGCGCATGGTGAAGGTGATGGTGCGGCCATCCTCCGATACGGTCCAGCTTTCGGCCAGGTCCGGCTGAAAGCCCGCGTCCAGATCGGAGGGGTCAAAGTTGACCAGTTTGCCATAGATGTTGCGGATCACGTCGGCGCCCGCAAATTCAAAGCTTTGAGCCGGATCCAGGGTGGTGATGTCATCGATCCGGTTGGCGATCACCAGCATGTTGTCAGGCGTTGCGGCCAGTGCGGGCATCGCGGTCACCCCCAGGGCAAGCCCCAGGGCGGCGGATCCGAGCAAGCGGTTGAATGCGTTCATTTCAATACTCCCAGTTTTGGTTTTGTTGGTTTTCTTGGTTGTTGGTCTGCCGTATGTCGGCAGTTGGTCCGGCCAGGGGCGGTTCAGGTCCAGGTCTTGTCCAGCACCCGCAGCCAGTTCTGGTGACAAAGCTTGGTCATCAGCCCGTCATCATAGCCATGCGCCTGCATGGCGCGGCGCAGTTTCGGCAGGCCCGCAATGGTGCTGATTTCGGCAGGCACGGTCGCGCCGTCGAAATCCGATCCCATGCCGACCCGGTCCTCTCCCAAAGTGTCGATCAGGTAATCCAGATGTCGGATCATCTGCTCGATCGGCGTGTCGGCCTCCATGCGGCCGTCCTGCCGCAAAAAGGCCACGGCAAAGTTCAGCCCCACCATGCCATCGCTGTCGCGGATCGCATGTAGCTGGCGGTCAGTCAAATTGCGGCTGTGCGGGCTGAGCGCATGGGCGTTGGAATGGGTTGCCACCAGCGGTGCATCGCTGTGTTCGGCCACATCCCAGAACCCCGCCTCGTTCAGATGGGACAGATCAATCATGATCTTCATGTCGTTGCAGGCCTTGATCAGCCGGATGCCGTCCTCTGTCAGTCCCGGACCGGTATCACCGGTCGACGGGTAGCGAAACGGCACCCCGTGGCCAAAGATGGTCGGACGGCTCCAGACCGGGCCGAGCGAGCGCAGACCGGCCGCATGCAGCACCTCCAGCATGTTGAATTCGCGGTCGATTGCTTCGGCGCCTTCCATGTGCATCAGAGCGGCAAGCTTACCCGCGGCCATGGCGGTCCGAATGTCGTCGGTGCTCCGGCAGATGCTGAGCGCGCCGCTGCGGTCCAGGCGCCGCAAAATCGCTGCCTGTGACAGCGCCGCCTGGCTTGCCTCGGTCAGGGCCACCATCTCTGGGAGTGGCAGATCGTAGTTGTCGGACATCATTTCGCGATCATCCAGCGCCTTGTCCGGGCTGGGCACGTAGATGGCAAAGAAACCACCACCGAAGCCACCCGCACGTGCCTTGTGCAGATCAATCTGATTGCCCCCATCGCCGAGAAACCCGTCCGGCCCGGGCGATACGTCCCCGTTGTGAATGCGCAGCAGCAGGTCGTTGTGCCCATCAAAAATCAGGGGGGTCTGCATATGGTTTGTCCATTTCATTCAGTCTGCCGGTCTCGCGGCTGGCCCGGCAAGGCATGGCGAAACGAGCAGTATTTCCAGAATTGCGACACAAAGTCTTACGCAGATCCGAAGGCGGAGCAAGAGAGAGAAAGAACTTGTTAAGCATATCGCGGAATTCACGGGGCATCGCCTCCGCCCGCCGAGAGCGACCGGGTATCGCCACACCAACAGGTTCGACACGGCGGGCGGAGGCCGATAATCAGCAGCGCCTGTGGGCTGCGAACGGCCTAAGATGCCCAAAGAATAGAGCGCTGGCCCAATATCTTGGCGGGCTATGTTTCGCTCGTGTTAGGCGCAGAACAAGAAATGCGGATTGGGGTGTCTTTTGGGCTTGCGACTCTGCCACACTGCGCGTAAACCCCGCCGCAGTGGACCGATAGCTCAGCTGGATAGAGTACTTGACTACGAATCAAGGGGTCGGGGGTTCGAATCCTCCTCGGTCCGCCACTACCTCCCCTTCTGAATAACATCACGCTGGCGGCGCGCCGTGCCTGTGCCGATCTGCGGCCGCAGGGCGGGGAGCTTGCTGCCCCGATGCCAATGTGAGCGGCGATCTCACCCAAGTGACCGGCAAGGTGGGCGCCCGACTTCGCGCCGCGGCTCTGGTTTGCCGCGTTGGTGTTGTGGGGTTTGGCGCGGGCGTCTTGGCAGAACCTTGA
Organism: Leisingera sp. SA32; assembly: GCF_056033425.1. Taxonomy (NCBI): domain Bacteria; kingdom Pseudomonadati; phylum Pseudomonadota; class Alphaproteobacteria; order Rhodobacterales; family Roseobacteraceae; genus Leisingera; species Leisingera sp. SA32. Next base: position 87,056 of record NZ_JBVYHB010000011.1, read on the forward strand.
AAACAAGCTGTTATTTACGTGCTGCATAGCACCAATGTGCGCTCTGCATACCCTATGCGATATCGGCATTTCACATAATTTGTGCCACGCAGTAGCGTGCCGCCATAATCACAGGGAGTATGCCTAATGACGAAATTTGTCAGAAGCCTGGCGGCCGCGGCCGCTGTGGCGGCGATGGTACCTATGGCCTATGCCGAGACCACGGTACGTGTTGCCTATGACGCAGACCCGGTCTCGCTGGACCCGCATGAGCAGCTGTCGGGCGGCACGTTGCAGATGTCGCACATGGTCTTTGATCCGCTGGTGCGCTGGACGCAGGATCTGCAGTTCGAGGCCCGTCTGGCCGAGAGCTGGGAGCAGATCGACGAAACCACCATGCGCTTCAAGCTGCGCGATGGGGTGACCTTTCACAGCGGCAACGCGCTGACCGCAAAAGATGTCGACTGGACCTTCGATCGTCTGAAGCAGAGCGACGACTTCAAGGGCATTTTCGCCCCTTTCACTGACGTCGAAGTGGTCGATGATCTGACGTTCGACCTCAAGACCTCGGAGCCCTATCCGCTGGTCCTGCACACCGCGACCTACATCTTCCCGATGGACAGCGCCTTTTATTCCGGCTCCACCGATGACGGCAAAGACAAGGGTGAGCTGGTCAAACATGGCGACAGCTATGCCTCGCGCAATGTCTCCGGCACCGGTCCCTTTGTGGTCACCGAGCGTGAGCAGGGCGTGCGCGTCGTGTTCGAGCGTTTCGACGGCTACTGGGACGCCGATGCGGGCAACGTCGACAAGATCGTGCTGACCCCGATCAAGGAAGACCCGACCCGCGTGGCAGCCCTGCTGTCCGGCGACGTGGACTTCATCGCGCCGGTTCCGCCGACCGACCTGAAGCGGGTTGAAAGCGCCGATGGCGTCGAGCTGATCACCATGCCCGGCACCCGCATCATCACTTTCCAGATGAACCAGGACCGGGTTGAGGCCTTCAAGGACGCGCGGGTCCGCAAGGCGATCGACTACGCCGTGAACAACGCAGGCATCGTCGACCGCATCATGCGCGGCTTCGGCACCGTGGGCGGCCAGGCCAGCCCCGAGGGCTACCTGGGCTACAGTGAAGCCTATGCGCCGCGTTACGACCTGGAAAAAGCCAAGGCCCTGATGGCTGAGGCAGGCTATGCCGACGGTTTCTCCATCACCATGATGGCGCCGAACAACCGCTATGTGAACGACGACAAGATCGCCCAGGCGGTGGCCTCGATGCTGGCGCAGATCAACATCAAGGTTGACCTGCAGACCATGCCCAAGGCGCAGTACTGGCCGACCTTCGACGAGCGCGCGGCGGACATGATGATGATCGGCTGGCACGCGGACACCGAGGATTCGGCCAACTTCCACCAGTTCCTGACCGCCTGCCCCGACAAGGAAACCGGCAACGGCCAGTACAACTCGGGCAACTACTGCAACGAGGAAGCTGACAAGCTGATGAACCAGGCGAACGCGGAAACCGATCCGGACAAGCGCGCCGAGCTGCTGCAGAAGCTGGAAGGCATCCTGTATGAAGAGGCCGCCTTTATCCCGCTGCACTGGCAGAACCTGGCCTGGGGCGCCAAATCCGGCATGAACGCGGCAGAGATCGTGAACGCGCTGAACTTCCCCTATTTCGGTGACCTCGTCGTCGAATCCGGCAGCTAAACCGGACACATACAACACACACCGGGGCGGCGTACTTGCCGCCCCGGCCACCCAGCCAGAAGAACTGCAGCCACCGGGCTGCGCGTGCGGGTAGATGGCCCCTTGGGACTGCCGCCTGCATGCTGAACAATTTCTACAAAGGTCAGGAAGATGTTTGCCTATCTCGCCAAGCGAGTGATTCAGGCGGTTGCGGTGATGTTCGTCATCTCGCTGATCGCCTTTGCCATCCAGGGCAACCTGGGCGACCCGCTGCGTGAGCTGGTCGGCCAGTCCGTCTCTGAGGAAGTGCGCCAGCAGCTGCGCGATGAGTTGGGGCTGAATGACAGCTTCGTGACCCAATACCTGCGGTTTGCCGGCAATGCCCTGCAGGGCGATCTCGGCACCTCGTATTTCTTCAAGGAACCGGCCCTGGACGTGATCCTGAAGAAACTGCCTGCCACGCTGGAGCTGGTGTTCGGCGCAACGCTGATCATCATCGGCTTCTCGGTGCCGCTGGGCGTCTATACCGCGATCAAACCGGACAGCATCATCAGCCGCATCATCATGGGACTGTCGATCGTCGGCATCTCGATCCCGGTGTTCCTGACCGCGATTCTGATGATCTTTGTGTTCTCGGTGGAATACGGCTGGCTGCCCTCCTACGGGCGCGGCGACACCGTGCATGTCTGGGGCTATTGGGAGACCAATTTTGCCACTGCCGACGGCTGGACCCACATCATCCTGCCCTCCTTCGCGCTGGCGTCGATCATGCTGCCGCTGTTCGTGCGGCTGATCCGGGCCGAGATGATGGAAGTGCTGCAGTCGGAATACGTGAAATACGCCAAGGCCAAGGGCATCCGGCCGTGGCGGATCTACTTTGTGCACGCGCTGAAGAACACGCTGCTGCCGGTGATCACCGTGGGCGGTGTGCAGATCGGCACCATGGTGGCCTACACCATCCTGACCGAGACCGTGTTCCAGTGGCCGGGCATGGGCTTCATGTTCCTTGAGGCGGTGAACCGCGTCGATACCCCGCTGATCGTGGCCTATCTGATCGTCGTGGGTTTCATCTTTGTGGTCACCAACACCGTGGTCGACCTGATCTACGGCCTGGTCAACCCGACCGTGAACATCGCGAGGATGGGCGCATGAGCGAGACAGTGATACCCAACCCCCGCCCGTCGCGCTGGTCGCGGATGTGGAATTCCAACATGGGCTACAGCTTCCGCCGCAATCCGGTGGCGGTGGTCAGCATGATCGTCTTCTTGACGATCGCCACTGCCGCGTTTCTGGCGCCGGTGATTGCCCCTTATGATCCGTATGATCCCGGCTCCATCGACATCATGAACTCGGAGTATCCGCCAATCTGGGTTGATGGCGCGCTGCCCGAATTTATGCTGGGCACCGATGATCAGGGCCGCGATTTGTGGTCCACCATTTTGTATGGCACGCGCCTGTCGCTGCTGATCGGCATCTGCGCTGTTGGCTTGCAGGCCTTTCTCGGTATTTCCATCGGGCTGCTCGCCGGTTACGTCGGCGGTCGCCTCGACAGCCTGCTGATGCGGCTGGCCGACATCCAGCTGTCCTTCTCGACGCTGATGGTGGCGATCATCTTCCTTGCGGTCACGCAAGCAATGTTTGGTTCCGACACCTTCAACCGCTATGCGGTGGTGTTTCTGATTGCAGTGATCGGGGTGGCGGAATGGCCGCAATACGCCCGCACCGTGCGCGCCACCGTGCTGGCCGAGAAGAAGAAGGAATACGTCGACAGCGCCCGCGTTCTGGGCTTTGGACCGATGCGCATCATGGTGCGGCATATCCTGCCGAACTCGCTGTCGCCGATTTTCGTGATTTCCACCGTGCAGGTCGCCAATGCGATCATCTCCGAAGCCTCGCTGTCCTTCCTGGGCCTCGGCATGCCGCCCAGCCAGCCGTCGCTGGGCTCGCTGATTTCCTCCGGCTTCGATTACATCTTCTCGGGCAGCTGGTGGATCACCGCCATTCCCGGTGTGGTGCTGGTGGTGCTGGTGCTGGTCATCAACCTGCTGGGCGACTGGATGCGCGATGTCCTGAACCCAAAACTGTATAAGGGGTGACGTGATGAGCCTTCTTTCCGTACGTGACCTGACCGTGAAATTCGCCATGCGCGACCAGACGGTGACCGCGCTGAACGGCATTTCCTTTGACCTGGCCAAGGGCGAGCGTCTGGGGATTGTCGGCGAAAGCGGCGCCGGCAAGTCGATCACCGGCTTTTCGCTGATGAACCTGCTAAGCCGCCCCGGATTTATCGACAGCGGCAAGATCGAGTTCGAGGGCGAGGATGTCGTCAAGATGTCCGACAAACGCCTGCGCGACATGCGCGGCAACCGCATGGCGATGATCTTCCAGGATCCGATGGTGACGCTGAACCCGGTGCTGACCATCGGCCAGCAGATGGTTGAGACCCTGATGGCGCACCGCAAGCTCAGCCGTGAAGAAGCGCGACAGATCGCCATCGTCAAGCTGCGCGAGGTTTATATCCCCTCGCCAGAGGAGCGCCTGGACCAATACCCGCACGAGCTGTCCGGCGGCATGCGCCAGCGGATCATCATCGCCATCGCACTGCTGTTGGATCCGCAGCTGATCATCGCGGATGAACCGACGACGGCGCTGGATGTGACCATTCAGGCCGACATCATGGAACTGCTACTGGAGCTGTGCCAGTCCAACCAGGTGGGGCTGATCCTGATCACCCACGACCTGGGCGTGGTCAGTCAGATGACTGAACGCACGCTGGTGATGTATGCGGGCCGTATCATCGAACAGGGCAAGACCCGCGAGATCATCAATGATCCGCAGCACCCCTATACCCAGGGGCTGATCAATGCGCTGCCGCAGCAGACGGTGCCAGGCCAGCGGTTGAAGCAGATCCCCGGCAACATGCCGGGCCTCGCCAGCATCCCCACCGGCTGCGCCTTCAACCCGCGCTGCAAATACGCCACCGACCTGTGCCGCAGCCAGATCCCGGAGGTGGTGCAATACGGTGACCTCAAGGTGGCCTGCCATGAAGTGCAGCGCCTGCAATCAGACGATGACCGCCAGGAGGTTCGCGCATGACGGACACCAAGACAGACACACCGCTGCTGGACATCCGCAACCTGGAAAAACGGTTCGACCTCGACCACGGGCTGCTTGAGACACTGAAGTTCCGGCAGGGAAAATTCGTCCGCGAAACCCGCTCGGTGCACGCGGTCAACAATATCTCGCTACAGGCCCGCAAGGGCGAAGCGCTGTGCGTGGTGGGCGAATCGGGCTGCGGTAAATCCACCGTGGCACGGCTGGTTGCTGGTCTGCTGAAACCCTCGGCGGGCGAAATCCATTACGACGGCCAGCGCACCGACACCCTGTCACGGGGCGGCATCCAGCCTCTGCGCAAGAAGATCCAGATGATCTTCCAGAATCCCTATGCCTCGCTCAATCCGCGCATGACAATCCGGCAGGCGCTGGAGGAACCCGTGCGCCACCACAACCCCGGTGCCTCCGCCGCCGAGGTGCGCGACAAGGTGACCGAGGTGATGCTGTCGGTGGGCGTGGATCCCAGTTGGGCCAAACGCTACCCGCATGAGTTCTCCGGCGGCCAGCGTCAGCGCATTGCGATTGCCCGCGCCCTGACGGTGGACCCGGAATTCATCATCGCGGATGAGCCGATCAGCGCGCTGGACGTGTCCATCCAGGCGCAGGTGCTGAACCTGATGCTGGAGGCCAAGGAAAGCCGCGGTCTGACCTATCTGTTCATCACCCACGACCTGAGCGTGGTGGAGCATTTTGGCACGCGGGTTGCGGTGCTTTACCTCGGGTCGGTTTGTGAGGTTGCGGATACGGCGACGTTGTTCTCCAACCCCAAACACCCTTATACTCGGGCCTTGCTGTCCGCGGTGCCGCAGCTGAAGGACGACCGGCCGAACCACATCCGTCTCAAGGGGGAGATCCCGACGCCGATCAACCTGCCGAAGGGCTGCCCGTTCCAAAGCCGCTGTGCCTTCGCGGATGCACGTTGTAAAAGTGAAAAGCCGAGCGTCATTCACCAGCCCGACGGCAGCATGGTCGCGTGCCACGCCGTCGAGGAAAACAGGCTGGACGAGATGGCAACCGGCTAGGACGGGACGCCCAGTTGGACATCATCTGGCTCAAAGATTTTGAAGCTCTGGTCGCGTGCAAGAATTTCTCGCGCGCGGCCGAGGAACGCAATGTCAGTCAACCTGCCTTCTCCCGTCGGATCCGGGCGCTGGAGAATGAGATTGGCGTGCGTCTGATCAACCGCGAGACCTTGCCGTTGACGCTGACCCCGGCAGGCGAGGTGTTCCTGTCGCAGTCGCGCATCATGCTGCGCACCTATGAAGAGACCATCGAGCGCTGCCAGACCATTGATGCCGCGGGCGAACACGTGATCCGCTTTGCCGCCTCGCAGTCACTGTACATGACCCATTACAAGACCCTCATCGCCCCCCTGATCAGCGAGGACGGGCTGGAGACGGATTTAAACTCCACCTCCTGGGCGGCGGATCAATTCGTCAGCGCGCTACAGCAGGGCTATTGCGATGTGATCCTGACCTATTGGCACCCGTCGATGGACTTTCTCGGCCCGCTGGAGGTCGCCAATTTCGAGTATCTGACCCTGTCAACCGACCGATACGTCCCGGTCTCGCGCACCCTGCCGGATGGCACCCCGGAATTTCGCTTCTCGGCTGCAGGCAAGGAGGCGGTGCCACTGTTGTCCTATGGCGCCGTGTCGGCGCTACGCTCGGTGCAGGATTTCGCGCTGGGACAGCTTTTGCCCCGGCAGAAAGTCTTTGTGGTCAATCAGAATGCGCTCGCCAACAGCGTCAAGGCGATGATCGAGGAGGGCTTTGGCATGGGCTGGCTGCCACTGAGCCTCTGCCGCCGCGAGATCGGCACGGGCCGTTTTGCTGTCGTCGATGACCGCCTCTCCACGGATCTTGAGATCCGGCTCTATCGTGATCCGCGCAGCACCAAGCCAACCCTGGATATGTTGTGGCAGCAATTGCGGCAGGCTGCGGTGAATGCCGCATGATGTGGGGCGGGTCAGCCATGCGAGCGCCGCCGCCCGGTTGGCGCTGGCCCGCCGAACGTAAAATTCTACCTTGGATTGATCTGGTCCGTTTCGTATAAATCTGGCATTGCTAGGAGGGGCGCGGCGAACAGCACCCCGGCGTTGCTGAGCCTGGCGCGCCCCGCATCCGGCGTAGCGGGTGTCCAGCAAGGGTGGATCCGAATGCACTATCTCAAGCAAGAGCTGTACGACCTGGTCAAACGCGAAGATACGATCTTTGAGTTCTTGCAGGTCGCGTCGTTGGACGGGCTGTGGTACTGGGACCTGGAAAATCCTGAACATGAGTGGATGAGCCCCGAGTTCTGGCGCCTGTTCGGCATCGACCCCACCACCAGGCAGCACCGGGCCGAGGAGTGGCAGGATCTTATCCACCCCGACGATCTGGCGCTGGCACTGGACAATTTCAACAAGCACCTCGCCGATCCCGATCACCCTTATGACCAGATCGTCCGCTACCGCCACGCCCGTGGCCATATGGTCACCGTACGCTGCCGCGGCTTGGCCATACGGGACGAAACCGGCAAACCGGTGCGGATGTTGGGGGCGCATAATGACCTGACCCAGCTGCGCGCAAGCGAAGCCAGCGAGGCGCGCTTTGGCGAGCTGAACAAACTGCTCGCCGACGAGGTGGTGCGGGCCAATTCTGCGGTGGAGGCCCGAACCGTCTTTCTGGCCACTATGAGCCACGAAATCCGCACGCCGCTGAATGTGATTCTGGGCCTGTTCCATCTGATCAAGACCGATGCCACGACCTCTGACAAGACGCGTGAACGGGCGGACGTTGGCCATCGCGCGGCGGAGCAGCTGCTGGCGCAGCTGGTCAACGTGCTGGAGGCCGCCCGGTTGGACTCGGATGCCCTCAAATGGACCCCGCGCCCGGTCATGGTGCAGGATCTGGCCCTGCAATGGCGCGAGGCACTGACCGCCAACAGCAGCCGGTACGGCAAGCCGCTCAAGACCTCGGTCGAGGTGGAAAAAAGCGTTCCGCCACAGGTGGTTCTGGACAGCGGAAAGGTGACGCAAGTGGTCAACAACCTAGCCGACAATGCGGTGAAGTTCACTGACAGAGGGCAGGTCTGCATTCACCTCGATTACCAGTCCTCGCAACCGTTGCCGATCCGGATCACAGTGTTGGACACCGGGCCGGGCATTGCCAATAGCGACCGGGAGCAGGTCTTCGAGCGGTTCACCCAGCTGGAAATGGCCCGCAAGCAGCATCGCGGAGGGTCCGGGCTGGGGCTGTCAATCTGCCGCGAACTGGCGGCGCTGATGGGGGGCAAGCTGGAGATTTTGGATGAGGCCCCCGATGGGTACAGCCTGGCGGTCCGCGTTCTGCTGCCGGAGCCCGAGGCCGACGTGGAAACCTGCTAGCGGCCGACCGGCGGCGGCTTCAAGATGGGCGCACGCGGTGAAAGCATGTGTCCTGCAGGGGAGGGCAACCGCCCGCCAAGACCGCAGTGGCGACAAAAAAAGACGCCCGAAGGCGCCTTGTTTTATTGGTCGGAGCGAGAGGATTCGAACCTCCGGCCCCTGCCTCCCGAAGACAGTGCTCTACCAGGCTGAGCTACGCTCCGACCGTGGAGGGCGAAATAGCTCAGCCCGCGGGGTTTGACAAGGGTGATTTGTCAGAAACATGCCAAATCCAGCAAAAGATCTCACCACGTGGCGCCGCTGGCCGTGGGATCGAAAAAGCCCCGCGCCGGTGACCGGGCGGGGCGTTCTTGCCGTCTTGGAAAAGCTCAGCCTATCAGAGGCTTGCCTCGAGTGCCGCAACGATTGCATCGCCCATTTCGGCGGTGGAGACAGGCTCCACACCTTCTTCGCCCAGAAGGTCCGCGGTGCGCACGCCATCGGCCAGCACCTTCTCGACAGCGGCTTCCAGGCGTGCCGCCTCGTCGCCCTGATCAAAGCTGTACCGCAACGCCATCGCAAAGCTCAGGATACAGGCGATCGGGTTGGCTTTGCCCTGGCCCGCGATATCGGGCGCAGAGCCGTGTACGGGTTCGTACAGGGCCTTGGGGCGACCATTGGCCATCGGTGCGCCCAGGCTGGCGGAGGGCAGCATGCCCAGGGATCCGGTCAGCATCGCGGCGCAGTCGGACAGGATGTCGCCGAACAGGTTGTCGGTCAGGATCACGTCGAACTGCTTGGGGGCGCGGACCAGCTGCATGGCGCCGTTGTCGGCGTACATGTGCGACAGTTCGACTTCCGGATAGTCGGCACCGACGCGGGTCACAACCTCGCGCCACAGGATGCCGGATTCCATCACGTTGGCCTTTTCCATGGAACACAGTTTCTTGTTCCGGCGCATCGCCAGTTCAAACGCCGACCGTGCGGCGCGTTCGATTTCGCTTTCGGTGTAGCGCTGGGTGTTGATGCCGACGCGTTCGTTGCCTTCCTCGAAGATGCCGCGCGGCTCGCCAAAGTAGACGCCCGAAGTCAGCTCGCGGACGATGACGATGTCGAGCCCCGCGACGATGTCTTTCTTCAGCGACGAGAAATCCGCCAGCGCATCAAAGCACTGCGCCGGGCGCAGGTTGGAATAGAGGTCCATTTCCTTGCGCAGGCGCAGCAGGCCGCGTTCCGGTTTAACAGAGAAATCCAGCGCGTCGTATTTCGGGCCGCCCACAGCGCCCAGCAGCACCGCATCCACATCCTGCGCCTTGGCCATGGTCTCGTCCGCCAGCGGCACACCATGCGTGTCATAGGCGGCGCCGCCGACCAGATCCTCGCTCACGTCGAACTGCAGATCGCGCTTGTCGCCGAACCAGGAGATGACCTTGCGCACCTCGGTCATGACTTCGGGGCCGATCCCGTCGCCAGGCAGAATGAGAATCGATGAGTTGGGCATGGATATCCTCCTAAAATCAGCTGCCACGGGCCTAGCGGCCCTGTTGGGCAGGGTCAAGAATGCGCCGCCGCAATAGCATGTTTCGCCGACTATTCGTGCGCCTGGGCCAGCGCATTTCGTTATGGCAGGACGATGTCCACCCAGACCAGCCGGTGGCGGCTGGCCTGCGCGGCGGGGTGGTCGGCGCCATCGGGCCAGTGCACGCCCGCACCGGTGATGTGCAGTTCGGCCGAGGGCAGCACGTAGTCGACCCGCATCTGGCCCGCGCTTTGCCAGTCGACGGTCGCGGTGCCTGCCTGTGGGCTGCTTGGTTTCGGATCTTGCAGGCGCGGGTCGCTCAGCAGGTCACGGATCGCGGATTTCGATCCTGCGCCGCGGTGCGGGTCCAGGTTGGCATCGCCGATAATTACAAAGGGCGGCTGCGGCGCGGGACCGAGGTCTGCGTCCAGAAGCCGTTGCCACAGCCGGATTTCATCGTGATTGCGTTTGCCGTTGCGGTCTTCGGGTCCGTCAAATACGGGCGGCGTCGCATGAAAGGCCAGGACATGCAGGCGTGTGCCGTCGGGCAGCCTCAGGGGGACCTGCCAGTGCCCGGTGTCGGACAGCCGTTGAACCGCCTGTGCATCGGAGCTGGGGAAGGGGCGGCCGTCCGGGTGGCTGGGCAGCTGCGCCTGCGGCAGCTGTCGCCACAAAAGGTGCGAGAAATCGCGCACCGCGTCCGCTTCGATTGGCAGTTTGGACAGCAATGCCATGCCGCCCTGACCGCGGAACCGGCCATAGCCCTGATTGTCCCCCGGCCCGCCGGTCCGGCCGTCGCCATCCAGATCCAGCGGCTGCGGCGGCGGAAGGCCCGCGTTGGGTTGCAATGACAGCAGATAGGGGTACGCCGCTCCGGCCTCTGCCAACCTCTGGCGGAGCGAGTGCATGGCACGGTTCTCGAAATCCCAGTCGATGCCTTGCAACAGCAGCACGTCGGCCTCTGCGGCGACGATGACCTCGATCACCGCAGCGATCTGGGGATCGTCGCCGCGCTCGATATCGCGCAGGAGCAAGCCTGGCCCCTTGCGCGAGAGTTCCGTATTGAAGCTGGCAACGCGCAACGGCTGCGCGAGGCATGGTACGGCGGCGAGCAACAGCAGGAAAGCTGTCGCCAGCACCCTCATGCGGTCTGCAGCGCCTCTTGGTCCGCCTCATGCAGGGCGGCGCGGCGCTTTTGTGCAATCAACCCGGCAATACGCAGAATCGCCATGCCGCGCATCACCATCGACGCGGGCACCAGCGCCCAGCCGCCGACCAGCCAGATCAGCAGCAGCGGAGATGTCAGCAGGGCGGTTCCGATCCATCCCGCCGTCAGCTGCACCGCGGCGGGCAGGCCGAAAGGCAGCAGAACGCCGACGATGATATTGATCCGCGCGTCCCGCTGGAGGCGCTGCACCACGTCGCCGCCGGTGGTGGGATCAAACAGGGGCAGGTTGATCCAGACATTGAACGGCCCATTGCCGACCGGCCAGTGGCCGACCCGGATCACGATGGCAAACAGTCCGGTGGCTGCGGTTGCCAGCGTTGCGGCCAGCGCCGCCGCATCCCGCACCTGAACAACTGTGGCGACCGGCAGTTCTGGCGGCAGCATCAGCATCGTCAGCTGCACGGGGGAATAGGCAAAATCCAGCTGGCCGCCCAGCCAGCCTGCCAGTTGCTGCACCAACGCCGTCAGCCCGGTGGGAGCCAACGGATGTGCCATGAGCAGGCTGAGCCCGCCGATGACAGCCACCGCCATGGCAAAGCGCAGCCGGTTGATGGGCGGGGCGTTGCGAAATTCGACAAAACTGGGGAAATGGGCCGCGTATTCGGTGACCACCAGCGCGGCGGCGAGCAGCGCGATGAACAGGGTAACCTCTGGTGAGCTGGTAACGCCCGCGGGCAGAACCAGCGCCGGCATCGCAAACAGCAGTGCCACCATTATGCCACGGAAAACCGCGCCTGTGATGCGTGCAATCACGTCCGTCATCCCTTCAAGCCGGAGTGGGCGTTGGTGCCTCTGCTTCCAGCTTTGAAGCTCTCCAGGGGCAACCCCGGAGCGCTCTGCCTCATTTTCGCCCCAATCTGCCGACTGGCGGCGTTCCGCTCAAGGGGCGGGAGGCGCAGCGAGGGTGCTTTGATCCCCACAGTGGTGCGGGATTACATCAGCCCCGGCAGCACAGCCTAGGGCGCGCGCCGTGTAGCTACCACATGATGTGGCCGCCGCGGGGCAGCACACAATTCGAATGGCGGAGATCCTGGGATGTCCGGATTGTTGCGAAACTGCGGCAGAATCGCCGCGCGCGTGAATGGCCGCCCCGGGCGGGGCGGCCAAATTCGCTTAGACCCAGGGGCGCGCTTGCGCGGCTTGCGCCTCAAAGCTCTTGATCGAGTCGGCCTTTTCCAGGGTCAGGCCGATGTCGTCCAGGCCGTTCAGCAGGCAGTGCTTCTTGAAAGGATCAACGTCGAACGGAATCACTTCGCCATCCGATGTGGTGATTTCCTGCGCTTCCAGATCAACAGTCATGCGCGCATTGGCGCCTTTTTCCGCATCCACCATCAGGATGTCGACTTGCTCTTGCGGCAGCACGATCGGCAGGATGCCGTTCTTGAAGCTGTTGTTGAAGAAGATGTCGGCAAAGGAGGTCGACACGATGCACTTGATGCCGAAATCGGCAATCGCCCAAGGGGCGTGCTCGCGCGAGGAGCCGCAGCCGAAGTTGTCGCCCGCGATCAGGATCTCCGCGTTGCGGTACTGCGGCTTGTTCAGCACGAAATCTTCGATCTCGGTGCCATCGCGGTTATACCGCATCTCGTCGAACAGGTTCTTGCCGAAGCCGGTGCGCTGGATGGATTTCAGGAACACCTTGGGGATGATCATGTCGGTGTCGATGTTCACCAGCGGCATCGGCGCGGCGATGCCATGCAGTTTCTGGAACTTTTCCATTACTCGTTTCCTTGTTTCTGGTGCTTCAGCCCGCTGAGGTCAAAGTCAATTTCCTGCGCAAAGCGTTGAATGAAGCTGTTTTTTTCGGGCCGGTGCGCCTTGTGATAGCGGCGCACCATGGAGGCATAGAGGTGGATGGCCAGGGTGTTGTCCGTCAGCCAACCGTCGTCCTGGCAATGGCCGCTGAAGAAGACGTCCGTCAGCACGCCGCGGACCGGATAGAACACGTCTGGCTCAGAGACGTGCTCGACCTCGCCGGTTTGTTTTAGCGTGTGGTCCAAGGCCCGCGGGCCCAGCGACGGGCGTTGCAGTTCAAAGGCTTTCAGCAGGCGTGTGCCCGGTAGGGCCGCTTTCACGTCCTTGCGGTGCTTGTGCGGCAGCCAGGGCGGCACGAACTCGGGATCGCTGAACCAGTCCAGCAGGTGGTTCAGCGCTGCCGAGCCCTTGGGCAGCCGCAGCACCGCGCCGTTGATCGACCGGGTGGGTTCATAGCCCACGTGATAGTCCACGTCCGGCAACGGCCGGTAGCAGAGCATATCTGTGTCGATCCAGATCATTTCCGTCTGCTTCAAGAGATACAGCCGGAACAGATCCGAGAGCATCGAGGCGGGCGCGTCGCCATGGCCGGCCGCCGCCGGATCCCAGATCTCTGCTGCCGGGCAGGTGCGAACACCTGCCGGAACCGGCGGCGGGGCCGGGGCCGTGTGAAACAGCACCACCTCATGACCGCGCTGCACGAAACTGGCCAGGGACAGTTCGTGCAGCCAGTTGAGGCGATCACCGATCCACAGGCTGGCAACCGCAGGAAGAGACGTGCTGGACGCCATGGGTCTGGCCTTTCCTGCTCAGATCAGCTCACGCACATCCGTCAGCTTGCCGGTCAGTGCTGCTGCCGCGGCCATGGCCGGGCTCACCAGGTGGGTGCGGCCCTTGTAGCCTTGTCGGCCCTCGAAGTTGCGGTTCGAGGTCGCGGCGCAGCGTTCGCCGGGTGCCAGCTGGTCGGGGTTCATCGCAAGGCACATGGAGCAGCCCGCAAGGCGCCACTCGAAACCGGCGGCCTCAAAGATCTCGGCCAGGCCTTCTTCCTCCGCCTGGGCGCGCACCAGGCCGGAGCCGGGCACGATCATCGCGCGCATGCCGTCCTTGATCTTTTTGCCCTTCACCACATCAGCCACGGCGCGCAGGTCCTCGATGCGGCCATTGGTGCAGGAGCCGATAAACACGGTGTCGATCTCGATGTCGGTCAGTTTCTGCCCGGGGGTAAGGCCCATGTAGTCGATCGACCGGCGCGCGGCCTCGACCTTGCCGCCGGTGAAGTCCTCGGGGTTCGGCACCACGCCGGTGATCGGCAGCACATCCTCGGGCGAGGTGCCCCAGGTCACGACCGGTTGAATGTCTTCGCCCTTCAGGGTGATGACCTTGTCGAAATGCGCGCCTTCGTCGGTGTAGAGGGTCTTCCACCAGGCCAGCGCCGCCTCCCACTGGGCGCCCTTGGGGGCGTGCGGGCGGCCTTTGACATAGTCAAAGGTGGTCTCGTCCGGCGCAATCAGACCAGCGCGCGCGCCGCCCTCGATCGCCATGTTGCAGACGGTCATGCGGCCTTCCATCGACAGATCGCGGATCGCCTCGCCGCAGTATTCGATGACATAGCCGGTGCCGCCCGCGGTGCCGGTCTCGCCGATCACCGCCAGGGTGATGTCCTTGGCGGTCACACCCGGCTTCAGCTTGCCGGTGATTTCCACCTTCATGTTCTTGGACTTCTTCTGGATCAGCGTCTGGGTGGCCAGCACGTGCTCCACCTCGGAGGTGCCGATGCCATGCGCCAGCGCACCAAACGCGCCGTGGGTGGCGGTGTGGCTGTCGCCGCAGACCACGGTCATGCCGGGCAGGGTCCAGCCCTGTTCCGGGCCAACGATATGCACGATACCCTGGCGGACGTCATCCACCGGATAATAATGCACGCCGAATTCCTTGGCATTCTTGTCGAGGGCTTCGACCTGGATGCGGCTTTCCTCGTTCTCGATGCCCTTGGCACGGTCCAGCGTGGTGGGGACGTTGTGGTCCGGCACCGCGATGGTCTTGTCCGGGGCATGCACGCCGCGACCTGCCATGCGCAGACCCTCAAAGGCCTGCGGGCTGGTCACTTCGTGGACCAGGTGGCGGTCGATATACAGCAGGCAGGTGCCGTCCTCTGCTTCATGCGCGACATGCGCATCCCAGATCTTGTCATAGAGTGTTTTGGGGGACATGGGTCCACTCCCGTAATGTATTGGGTATGCTGGCTATTGGGCTTGGCAGGGCCCTTATAGGCGTGCCAGGACCGTGCGGGCGGCGCCAAAGAACCGCTCGCGCAGACGGGCGCGATCTTGCAGTTCGATATTTTGGGCCAATACGAGGGTCATGGCTGTCAGATACATCTGCACGGGCCGGCAATCAAGATTCGTTCTCTGCCGCGGCCGACCCTTCGGTCGCTGCCCGGCATAAAGACCTGCTGTCTTTCCTTGATCCTGATCGGATGCACCGGCAGACTGGGTTCAAAAGGGGGCATGATGGAGCCGGAGGAGCAGATCCAACCCAAGGATGCCTTGGCGGAGGGCGCGGCGGAAGCGCTGGCGCTTGGTCAGCAGCTGTGGGCCTTTGCCACCGACACTGTCGAGCACATGCTGCGGCCCTGGAATGCCTATCAGATCGGCATCGCGCTGGCGCTGTTCGTGCTGGCCACCGTCATCGCGCGACCGCTGAGCGCGGCCTTCCACAACTGGTTGCGCAGCCGCGACGGCTGGCCGCGCTGGCGGATGCGGGCGGGGCTGGTGCTGCATCGGCGGATCCGGGGCATCCTGTTCGTGCTGCTGATCTGGCTGGTGGTGCTGATCATGCGAGAGGTTACCTGGCCCAGCCGGTCGCGGCTGCTGGCGGTGATTGCCAACCTGTCGCTGGCCTGGCTGATCGTGTCCTTTGCCACCCGGTTGGTGGCAAACCCGCTGCTGCGCAATCTGGTCAAATACGGTGCCTGGATCTGGATCACCCTGCGTATTCTGGGGGTGACGGAGGAAGCCGCGACGCTGCTGGACGGCATCGCCATCGATTTTGGCGATCTCCGGATTTCGTTGTACCTGGTGGTGCAGGCGGCGGTGATCCTGGGGATAATGTTGGCGCTGGCGCGGGTGATCTCCTCACTCGCGGCGAACCAGATTCGCAGCAATCCGGATATCTCCCCGTCGATGCAGGTTCTGGGGGCGAAGCTTGCGCAGATCCTGTTGTTCAGCGCCGCCTTCTTCATCGGGCTCAAGGCGATTGGCATCGATTTGACGGGCTTGGCGGTGCTGTCGGGCGCCATCGGCGTGGGTCTTGGCTTTGGCCTGCAAAAGGTGGTGTCGAACCTCGTGTCGGGGCTGATTATCCTGTTGGACAAGTCGATCAAACCCGGCGACGTGATTTCCCTGGGCGACACCTTCGGCTGGATCAACGCGCTGGGGGCGCGCTATGTTTCGGTGGTTACCCGTGACGGGCGTGAATACCTGATCCCGAACGAGGATCTCATCACCTCGCAGGTGGTGAACTGGTCGCATTCCAACAAGTTCGTGCGGCTGGATCTGACCTTTGGTACCGGCTATGGCGATGATCCACATCGGGTTCGCAAGATCGCCATCGAGGCGGCTTGCGGCGTTGCGCGGGTGTTGCAGGCGGGAAACCGCCGCCCGGTCTGCCACATCACCGGTTTTGGCGACAGCAGCATCGACTACGTGCTGCGGTTCTGGATCGACGACCCCACCGGCGGGCTGACCAATATCCGGGGAAATGTCTATCTGGCGCTATGGGATGCCTTCCAGGCCGAGGGGATCTCGATCCCCTTCCCGCAGCGCGAGGTGCGGATGCTGAACGCCGAACTGCCGGTTAGGGTTGCACCTGCGGACAAGGGCGGATAAAGCACATGGCTTGCATCGCGGACGGGCGATTCATTGAAAGTTTACCCGCTGGTTGCTACATTATTAACAGGCCCGGCGCCGGGGCTTGGCGGCGCGTTGTAAGGAGGACTATGTCCTGTCACCCGTACCTCAAGCGGCAGATGCCGCTGTTTCTGGGGCAGCCGTGATGGCCGCCCAGTCCATGCCCACCAGCGAACAGCTGCTGGAGCGTATTCTCTCCTCACTCAGTGACGACAAGGCCGAAGACGTCGTGCAGATCGACCTGCGCGGCAAGACGTCGATCGGGGATTACATGGTACTGGCTTCCGGCCGTTCCACCCGTCAGGTCGCGGCGATGGCCGAAAAGCTGACGGACCGGCTCAAGCAGGAGTACCGGATTGTCAGCAAGGTCGAAGGCAAGGATGCCGGTGACTGGGTGCTGATCGACACCGGCGATGTGATCGTGCACATCTTCCGCCCGGAAGTGCGCGAATTCTACCAGCTGGAAAAGATGTGGACGCCCGCAGGCACCGCTGCCGCCCCGGCACGCGACGACTGAAGCGGGGCAGCCGCCCCTGAACGCGGCCCGCGCAGATGGTGCGGGCCATAAGGTGTGGAACCGTCATGCGTCTGCATATCTGCGCGGTCGGGCGTTTGCGCGCCAGCCCGGAAAAATCCCTGATCGACGATTACCTCACCCGGTTCGACCGGACTGGCCGTGCCTTGGGGCTTGGTCCTGCACGCGTGGTCGAAGTCGAGGACAAGAAAAATGGCGGCATGGCCGCCGAGGCCGCGCTGCTGCGCAAGGCGCTGCCGCGCGGCGCGGTGATCTGCACCTTGGACGAACGCGGCAAGGTGATTTCCTCTCCGGCTTTTGCAGACAGGCTGGCAGGCTGGCGCGACAGCGGGCGGCAGGATTTGGCGCTGATCATCGGCGGTGCCGATGGCATCGACCCGTCATTGCGCGCCGAGGCTGATTTCTCGATTTCCTTTGGCAAGATGGTCTGGCCGCATATGCTCGTGCGGGTGATGCTGGCAGAGCAGGTATACCGTGCCGCGACGATCCTGAGCGGCAGCCCCTACCACCGGGTCTGAAGCCGCGTCGCCAGCACAAACTGCGTCTGCGACGCAGGCCGCGGGCGGGGATATTGGGGCAAAAGAAAAACGTCAGGGCAGGGCCAGAAGATACGTCTTTTGCGCCCAGCCATCCCTCAGGCAGCGGGCCTGAATCTGCACCTGCGAGGAGCCCTGCGGAACGTGCAAATTGCCCAGCGAGCGGGTGAAGGGCTGTTCCTGCACGTGCGGATGCGCCAGAACCCTCTGCCCCAAGACGTTGCCCTCGATGTCCAGCACCCGCCAACCATCGGCATAATGATCCCAACCGGTATCCGGGTGGGACAGGGTGACGTCGAACGTCCAGCCATAACTGGATTGCCGGGCGGTTGCCGTTTCGATCACGGGATTATCCGCAGCCGCAAAGTTCGCGGGCAGCAGGAGAGCGCAAAGGGCGAGGGCGGCAAGAGGCTGTTTCATTTCTGCATCCTGCCATCGGGCCCGTGCGGGGGTACAGTCACGAAGCCGTGTCGCCTTTGCTTTCGGGCGGGATCCGCAGCAGGATGGTCCGCGACCTGGAGGCAAATTCGCGCCGGTACAGCACCGCAATGGTAACCAGCGCCGCAGCGGCCAGCGCCGCCGCCCCTGCCAACCAGGCCACCGCCGCCAAGGCAAAATAGGTGGCCCGCATGCCGCGGTTGAAACTGCGTGCGGCGGTGATGTTGATCTCGGCCGCCTGTTCCGCGCGGGGATAGGCCAGAGGGTGCGCGCGGTCATTGGGCACCGCCGCCATCAACACCGCGCAATAGCCGAACAGCCGGTGCGACCAGACAAATTTCAGGAATGCGTTGGACAGGAACAGCAGCACCAGCAGGATCTTGATCTCCCAGACAAAAGCGGGGGCGCTGTCCTGGATCAGGTCCTCGGCGACCCCGGCCAGCTGCTCGGTGTTGCCGATCAGCGCCAGCCCGCCGCCGATGGCGATCATCGAAGCAGAGGCGAAAAAGGCCGTGGCCTGACGCAGGTTACCGACCAGCTGCGCGTCAAAAATACGCGGATCGCGCTCAACCATGCGTTTCATCCAGTCGCGCCGGAAATCCGCCATCAGCCAGGAAACCGAGGGGCGCCCCTCGGGCGGGTTCTCGATCCGCCAGCCGATCCACAGCCAGCCGCACAGCAGCAGTGCCAGGGCCGCCAAGTCTAACGGGGAGAAGAGGGTTAGTCGATCAATCCAAGTCATCCGCGCACCCTAGCGCGGCAATCCGCCACTTGCCAGACAGGGTGAATTGGTAATATTACTTTACCAAAGAGGAGAGCCAGATGCAGATGCCATCCCCGAATCCCGCCATTCTGGCCAAAAAGGCTGCACTCGCGGCACGCTTGGCCGAGGTGCTGCCCGCGGATGCCATCATCCGCGATGAGGCCGAGACCCGCGTTTACGAATGCGATGCGCTGACAGCCTACAAATGCCCGCCGCTTCTGGCGGTGCTGCCGCGCAGCACGCAGGAGGTCTCGGACGTTTTGCGCATCTGCCACGAGGAGGGCGTGCCGGTGGTGCCGCGCGGCGCCGGCACCTCGCTTGCGGGGGGGGCACTGCCGACAGCGGACTGCGTGATCCTGGGCGTGGCCCGCATGAACGAAGTGCTCGAAACAGACTACGAGAACCGCATTATCCGGGTTCAGACCGGCCGGACCAACCTGAGTGTCTCTGGCGCGGTGGAGGAGCAGGAGTTCTTTTACGCGCCGGACCCATCCTCGCAGCTGGCCTGTGCGATTGCCGGCAATATCGCGATGAATTCCGGCGGCGCGCATTGCCTGAAATACGGGGTGACCACCAACAACCTGCTGGGGGTGACTCTGGTGATGATGGATGGCTCGGTGGTGGAGATCGGCGGCGCGCATCTGGATGCGGGCGGGCTGGATCTGCTGGGCGTCATCTGCGGCAGCGAGGGCCAGCTGGGCGTGGTGACAGAAGCCACCCTGCGCATCCTGCGCAAGCCCGAGGGCGCGCGGCCGGTGCTGATCGGTTTCGACAGCAATGAGGTGGCGGGCGCCTGTGTGTCCGACATCATCAAGGCGGGCGTGCTGCCGGTGGCGATTGAATTCATGGACCGCCCCTGCATTGAGGCCTGCGAAGCCTTTGCCAAGGCGGGCTATCCAATGTGCGAGGCACTCTTGGTGATCGAGGTGGAGGGCAGCGCGGCCGAGATCGACCACCAGTTGGCGCTGATCACGGCCATTGCCCGCACCCACAACCCGGTCGAGCTGCGCGAGGCCCGCGACGCGGATGAGGCAGCGCGGATCTGGTTGGGCCGCAAATCGGCCTTTGGCGCGATGGGGCAGATCAACGATTACATGTGCCTCGACGGTACCATTCCGGTCTCCGCTCTCCCCTATGTGCTGCGCCGGATCGCAGAAATGAGCCGGGAGTTCGGGCTGGACGTGGCCAATGTTTTTCACGCGGGCGACGGCAACATGCATCCGCTGATCCTGTTTGATGCCAACAAACCCGGTGACCTGGAAACCTGCGAGGCCTTTGGCGCCGAGATCCTGAAGCTCTGTGTCGAGGCAGGCGGCTGTCTGACCGGCGAACATGGTGTCGGCATCGAGAAACGCGATCTGATGCTTTATCAATACAGCGCGGTCGATCTGGAGGCGCAACTGAAGGTCAAGGATGTGTTTGACCCCAAGTGGCTGCTGAACCCGGCCAAGGTATTTCCCCTGCCGGTGACCGAAAGCCGTCGCAGCGCGATGATGGCTGCTGAATGATTGGGGCGTTGCCCCAAACCCCAGAGTATTTTTTGAAAGATGAAACCATGACACCCGAGACCGAGGTCGAACTGGCCGAAGCAATCTCTGATGCCGCCGGGCCATTGTGCATTGAGGGCGGCGGCAGTCGTGGCTTGGCGGTGGCAGGTGACACGCTCAGCCTGCGTAAACTGTCCGGCGTGGAGCTCTACGAGCCGGGCGCGCTGACGCTGGTGGCACGGGCGGGCACGCCGGTGGCCGAGGTGGAGGCGCTGCTGGCGTCCGAGAACCAGCGCCTGGCGTTTGAGCCGATGGACCATCGCGGGCTTTTGGGCACCCAAGGCACGCCGACACTTGGCGGGGTGATCGCGGCCAATGTCTCTGGCCCGCGGCGGATCCAGACCGGGGCGGCGCGCGATCATCTGCTAGGGGTGCGGCTGGTTGATGGCGCCGGTCAGATCATCAAGAATGGCGGCCGGGTGATGAAGAATGTCACCGGCTACGATCTGGTCAAGCTGATGTGTGGGGCGCATGGCTCGCTGGGCGTGCTGAGCGAGGTATCCCTGAAGGTGCTGCCGGTCGCTGAGGCCGTGCAGACGGTCGCGGTTGAGAGCGTCGAACTGGCAACGGCGGTGTCGGCGATGTCGGCGGCGCTGGGCTCACCCTATGACGTGACCGGGGCGGCCTATGACCCGCAGCGGCAGGTCGCGCTGATCCGGGTCGAGGGGTTCGAGGCTTCGGCCAGTTACCGCGCAGAGAAGCTGGTGGCGGCGCTGGGGCGTTATGGCGCGACGCGGCTGGTCGAAGGCAGCGGCGCGCTGTGGCAGGGCATTCGCGATGTCGCGGACTTCCACGGGCGCGGCGGCGATGTCTGGCGGATTTCGGTCAAGCCGTCGGATGCGGTGGCGCTGGCGCCGCAGCTACAGGCCGAGGCCCTGCAATTCGACTGGGGCGGCGGGTTGATCTGGGCGTTGGTGCCGGACGGCACCGATCTGCGGTCGCGGATCAACGTGCCCGGCCACGCCACCTTGGTGCGCGCCAGTGCGGACACCCGCGCCAGGCTGGGGGTGTTTCAACCGCAGCCCGCGCCGCTGGCAGCGCTGTCGGCCGGTTTGCGGCGGCAGTTCGATCCGCGCGGCATCCTGAACACAGGCTTGATGGGGTAGGACATGCAGACGACATTCACCGATGAACAGTTGCAGGACCCCGGCACCAAACGCGCCAATGAGATCCTGCGCGCCTGCGTACATTGCGGCTTTTGCACGGCGACCTGCCCCACCTATCAGGTGCTGGGGGATGAGCTGGACAGTCCCCGCGGGCGGATCTACCTGATCAAGGACATGCTGGAAAACGAACGCGTGCCGGATGCCAAGACCGTCAAGCACATTGATCGCTGCCTGTCCTGTCTGGCCTGTATGACCACTTGCCCCTCGGGCGTGCATTACATGCATCTGGTGGACCACGCCCGCGCTTATATCGAGAAGCACTATCACCGCCCCTGGAGCGACCGCGCGCTGCGCTGGCTGCTGGCGCGGATCCTGCCCTATCCGACGCGGTTCCGGCTGGCGCTGCTGGGGGCCAAGCTGGCCCGGCCCCTGCGCGGGCTGATGCCGGACGCACGGCTGCGGGCGATGCTGGACATGGCGCCGAAACACATCCCGCCGGTCAGCCGCAACGATGATCCGCAAAGCTTCGCCGCCGCTGCGCCGCGCAAGAAACGTGTCGCCTTGATGACCGGCTGTGCGCAAAAGGCGCTGAACACTGACATCAACGACGCCACCATTCGCCTTCTCACCCGGCTGGGCTGTGAGGTGGTGGTGGCCGAGGGCGCGGGCTGCTGCGGTGCGCTGACCCATCACATGGGGCGCGAAGACGAAAGCCACGCATCCGCGGCGAAAAACATCCGCGCCTGGGTGGCTGAAATGGAGGGGCAGGGGCTGGACGCCATTGTCATCAACACCTCGGGTTGCGGCACCACGGTCAAGGATTATGGGCATATGTTCCGCAACGATGTGCTGGCGGCGGATGCGGCGCGGGTGTCGGGGATCGCCATGGATGTCTCGGAACTGCTGATGCCGCTGGAGCTGCCAGAGGGCGCGGACAAGGACCTGACCGTGGCCTATCATGCCGCCTGTTCGCTGCAACATGGTCAGCAGATCAAGACCCATCCCAAGACGCTCTTGAAACGCGCCGGTTTCACGGTGGTGGAGCCCGCAGACAGCCACCTGTGCTGCGGCTCGGCGGGCACCTACAACCTGATGCAGCCGGAAATCTCGGCCCAGCTGAAGGCGCGCAAGGTGCAGACGCTGGAGGCTAAGCAGCCCGACCTGATCGCCGCCGGCAACATCGGTTGCATGATGCAGATCGGCTCCGGCACTGACCTGCCCATCGTGCATACGGTGGAGCTGCTGGATTGGGCCACCGGCGGCCCGCAGCCGCCTGCGCTGACCGCCCCCGGTAAAACCGCGCCCGCGGTGCCGATCCTGCGCTGATGGCAAAAGAATCCTCTCGCATGGGGCTGCCTTTGCCCGCCACTTGCCGTAATTTCGCCTGAACAGGCAGGTAATCTCCCGACTGGTGGAGAAGAGGAGACACGTGTGAGGCAGTGGTTTCTGGCGGTTCTGGCGGCGCTGCTGCCGGCCGTGTCTTTGGCGCAGGACAGCCGTTTGCAGCGGATGGATACGCTGGATGCAGGCCGCAAGTGGGAGGCCGTCGGCCGACTGGATGTCAATGGCGAGGGCTTTTGCACCGGCGCGCTGATTGCACCCGATCTGGTGCTCACGGCCGCGCATTGCCTTTATGACAGTCGCAGCAAGAAACGCATCGATCCCGCCACGATCGAATTTCTGGCAGGCTGGCGCAATGGCCGCGCCTCGGCCTATCGCTCTGTGCGCCGAGCGGTCGAGCATCCGTCCTATGTATTTGACGGCGCGCTGTCGACTGACCGGGTGCGCAACGATCTGGCCTTGCTGCAATTGCAGCGCCCCATTCGCAATACCACCGTCACCCCGTTCGAGACCGATGCCCGCCCGCGCCAGGGCGCGCGCATCGGCGTGGTGTCCTATGCCCATGACCGCTCCGAGGCACCGTCCCTGCAGGAGGTTTGCGCTGTGATGGCGCGTCAGGACGGCGTTCTGGTGATGTCCTGCGATGTGGATTTTGGATCATCCGGCGCGCCGGTGTTCTCCTTTGATGGCGACAGGCCGCGCATCGTATCGGTGATCTCTGCCAAGGCAGAGGTCAGCGGCGAGCGGGTCTCGCTTGGCTCGGCGCTGGCAGAGGAACTGGCGCTGTTGCAGGCGCAGCTGACCGGGGTGGCCACCAGCAGCCGCATGCCGCCCGGCGTGGGCCGGGTGCGGGTCGGCGAGGGGCGTGGCACTTCGGGTGCCAAGTTCATCAAGCAGTGATCGCGCGCGGCCTGATAGCAGCCATTGCGGCGCTGGGCTGGGCTGCTATGGCGCAGGCCGACGGCAGTGGTCTCAGGCGGTTGACCGACCGTGAGGATCTGCTGGGCTGGGAGGCCGTGGGCCGACTGGAGCTGAATGGGCAAGGCTTCTGCACGGGGACATTGATCGCGCCGGAGCTGGTGCTGACAGCGGCGCATTGCGTCTACGGCCGCGACAAGGCGCTGCGTCCGGCAGAGCAGATAACCTTTCGCGCAGGGCTGCGCGACGGGGTGGCGATTGCGGAACGTCAGGCCTTGCAGATCGCGGCACATCCGGGGTTCGATCCGCGTGGGCGGCTGGATATGAACAACATCCGCCATGACGTTGCCTTGATCCGGTTGAGGCAGCCCATTCATAGCCATGAGGCCGACGCCTTTGCTCTGCATTCGGCGCGGGAGTATGGCGATGATATCTCTGTCACGTCTTACGGTCAGGGCCGGGCGGAAGCGCCGTCGCGCCAGCGCCACTGCAACCTGACGGGCGAACAGCGTGATGTGTTGATGATCGACTGCAACGTGACCTTCGGCTCCTCCGGTGCACCGGTGTTCGCCCAAGTGGGCGGTCGCGGCCGCATCCTGGCGCTGGTATCTGGCGGCGGCAGCTATGGTGGCACCCAGGTGGCCTTTGGCATGAAGCTGCCTGCCCGCGTGGTAGAGCTGAAAGCACAGTTGCGCCGCAATCCGGTGGCGCCGCCGGACCGGCGGATCAAGCGGATCCGGGTGGGGGGCGGAAGCGGTGCATCTTCTGCGGGCGGCGCAAAATTTGTGCGCCCTGGCGGCTGAAAACCCTCTTGAAGCGGCAATTTGCCTTCCTATCTCTGCAGCATCGGGCCGCCGCTGATCGGGGCCCGGTCGTGACCCGCCTGTCCCAAATGGGAAGGCACCCTTGAAATCGCTCAACTGATGAGGATGACACATGCGTACCTTTGATTTTACCCCGCTGCACCGGGCCACTATCGGTTTCGACCAGATCGCCAACCTGATGGATCGCGCGCTGAGCGCCGACGCCGCCCAACCCAGCTATCCGCCTTATAACATTGAGAAAACAGACGGCGACAGCTACCGCATATCGGTCGCGGTTGCCGGTTTCTCCGAAGACGACCTGAGCGTTGAGCTCAAGGAAAACGCGCTGGTGGTTGCGGCCAAGAAGGCCGACACCGATGACGAAGAGCGCACGTTCCTGCATCGCGGCATCGCCACCCGCGCCTTTGAACGCCGGTTCACCCTGGCGGATCACGTGCGCGTGACGGGCGCCACCCATGAAAACGGCATGCTGCATATCGACCTGCACCGCGAAGTCCCCGAAGCGCTGAAACCGCGGCGCATCGAAATCTCCTCCTCGCGTGCAAAGCACCCGGAGATCGAGGCCAAATCGGTCAACTGACCCCGCCGGAGCCACACGGAAAAGCCCGCCAGGAATGGCGGGCTTTGTTGTTCTCAGGTTTCTTCTGCGGGGTCAGCTCGGCTGGCCTGCGGTGCCGATCGCAAAAAACATGGTCTCGCCCGAGCTGTCATCCACACCGTCATTGTCGGTGGAGACATAGATCTCACCCGTAGGCAGGACCGCCAGACCTTCGACCTTGTCCAGCACATAGCCGCCAGTTGATTTCAGATCCGGCAGCAGATCGCGGACCAGCTCCTTGGAAACCACGGGCAGTGCACCGCCCAGCGGCGCAGGCACCATTTCCGACAGGGGGATGCGGTAGACCTTCTTGGTTACCGCGCGCATGTCATGCTGGTTGTCGCGTTCGATCACGTAGGCATAGCCATCATGGGCGGTGATCTCCGACAGGCCGACCCAGCCGGTCTGCGGCTCTGCCTTCTGGTAATGCACCGCGCCCCATTCCTTGGTGTCGAGGTTGTAGGCCACCAGTTTGACGTGGTTCTTGGGATCATCTTTCCATTCCCGCTGGACGGCCATCCAAAGGGTGTTGCCGACCTTGGTGATGCCCTCGAAGCCAAAGCGCCGCTCCACCGCCTGCAGTTCCGGCGGCAGGGCAATTTCGCCCGATTTCGCCTTGATCAGGCCATTCGCGTCCACGTGGTAGATGGCATGCGGGACGAGCCGGTCACTGCGCCCTTCCGAGGCCACGTAGAAACCGCCTTCGCCATCGAGGGTGATGCCTTCCAGGTCCAGTTTCTGCGCCGGGTTACCATCCGCGCGGTGGATGCGGATTACATCCACAATGCGGGCCGGTGCCTGGCTAGGATCAATTTTGAAGATAGAGGGCTGGAAGCCGTAAAAGCTGTCGTTCACCGCCCAGATCATGCCGTCCTGATCCGCCACCATGCCGGAGATCGCGCCCCAGCCGATCAGCTCCTCCGCGCCGGCGGAGGTCAGATGCGGATAGGCGGCCGGTGCGTTTTGCAGCTCGAACAGGCTGACATGCGCCCGCGCGCCGCCGTCTCCGATCAGGTCCTTTTCATTGGCAGACACCAGCAGGTTGCGTTCGGGGATGACGGCGTAACCTTCGGGACCAACGCCAGAGGGCAGCAGCTGTTTCAGCACCGGCGCGGCAGGGTTGCTCACGTCATAGACGCCCACAACAGATGCGCGCTCCGCCCCGACAAAGACATAAGGCGTGCCGCCAAATTCGCCAAAGGTGACGGATTCCGGCTCCACCCCCTTGGCGTCGGAGCGCTTGTCCGGGTAGTGGCCGATCTGCACGATGGCCTGTTCAAAGCTGGTGCCGCTGTCATAGACCACGGTGCCGTCCTTGTGGAAGATCGTCCAGCCGCGCGAGCCGCCCTGGTAGTCGCCCTCGTTGGCGGTGGCGAAATGGGTGTCGTCAATCCAGGTCACTGCATCGGGTTCACGCAGGCGGCCTTTCTGGGTCTCATTGAAGATCAGCGCGCCGCGTTCATCCGTGGCGTCGATGCCCTCCAGATCCACCGAACCGGCAGAGAAATGGCTGACGATGCTGCCATCACGCGCCACCACAACCATGTGGTTGTTTTCCTGCAGGGTGACGACAGTCTCGCCAAGGCCGTTGATCGAGACATATTCCGGCTCCGGGTCGCTGCCTGCGATCTCGGCCAGTCCGGTCAGATCGACCACCTTCATCGACGCGCAGTCCAGGCCGTCCTCGGCCAGATCCACCATCACCAGATTGCCTGCGGGCATCTGCGGGATCTGGCCGCCGTTCAGGTCCTCGTCGCGCTCGTTCTCGATCGCCACGGAGATAAAGCTGCCGTCGGGCGATTGGGCGACGCTGTCCGGCTGGCCGCCCAGATCGCAGGCGCCCAGCGTGTCGCCGCTGTCTAGATCGATGGCCATCAGCTGGCCCGAAGGCGCGGTGTAGCTTTCGGAGGTGTTCACCCCGACAAAAGCGGTCTGGCCCTTGATGGTCACCGACGTCGGCTCCCCCGGCAGGGCGATATTGCCCAGCGGTTTGGGATTGGCCGGATCGGTGATGTCGATGCGCCCCAGCACCTTCAGCGGGCTGTCGGTATAGGCCAGCGTCAGCCCATCCGCGGTCGCGGCGATGATCTCGGGCGAGGTCTCGCGGCTGGTGTCCTCGCCAGCCGCCATGTTGCTGACCACAGGAAAAGAGGCGATACGGTTGAAATTCATTTCGGCCAAGGCCTGCCCCGCGCTCAAGGCGAGAGCAGAGGTCAGGCAGATCATGCGCAGCGGCATCGGGTGTCTCCCAGTCAAAATTGATGGGCGGAGCAAGACCCGATGCGGATCACAGGCGCGTGACGTCGGCGTTGCGGTTTTGTGACATCGGAGGCGGCGGACCGCCCCCGTCCCGCACGGTCAGACGGACATGCAGATGTATTTCATCTCCAGATAGTCCTCGATGCCGTGGTGGCTGCCTTCGCGGCCCAGGCCCGATTGCTTGACCCCACCAAATGGTGCCAGCTCGGTGGAGATGATGCCGGTGTTGACCCCGACGATCCCGTATTCCAGCGCCTCGGCCACCTTGTAGACGCGGCTCAGATCCTTGGCATAGAAGTAGGACGCAAGGCCAAAGATGGTGTCATTGGCCATCGCAATCACCTCATCCTCGTTTTCGAACTTGAACAGCGGTGCCATTGGGCCGAAGGTTTCATCGGTGGCAAAGACCATATCTGTGGTGGCGCCGGTGATGATGGTAGGTTCAAAGAAGGTGCCGCCCAGCTCGGAGGGATTGCCGCCCAGAATGACCTCGCCGCCTTTGTCTTTTGCGTCGGCAATGTGCGCCTGCACCTTTTCAACAGCTTTCTCGTTGATCAGCGGGCCGAACTGCACGCCTTCCTTCAGGCCGTCGCCCAGGGTCATTTTCTCTACCGCGTCTTTCAGCTTGGCGGCGAAGGCGTCATAGACGCCGACCTGCACGTAGATCCGGTTGGCGCAGACGCAGGTCTGGCCGTTGTTGCGGAACTTGCACATGATCGCGCCCTCGACCGCAGCGTCCAGGTCGGCGTCGTCGAACACGATGAAGGGCGCGTTGCCGCCCAGCTCCATCGAGCATTTGGTGACGGTGTCCGCAGCTTGCCGCATAAGGATCCGGCCCACTTCGGTGGAGCCGGTGAAGGTCAGCTTGCGCACGGCGTTGTTTTCGCAGAACTCCTTGCCGACCTCCGACGCATTGGAAGACGGCACCACGTTGAACACGCCTGCGGGAATGCCCGCGCGGTCCGCCAGAACCGCCAGTGCGGTGGCCGACAGCGGTGTCAGCTCTGCTGGCCGGGCGACAAAGGCGCAGCCCGCCGCCAACGCCGGTCCGGCCTTGCGGGTAATCATCGCGTTAGGAAAGTTCCACGGTGTGATCGAGGCCGCCACACCAATGGGTTGCTTCAGCACGGTGATGCGCTTGTCGCGCTGGTGGCCGGGTATGGTTTCGCCGTAGACACGCTTGGCCTCTTCGGCAAAGAACTCGATAAAGGAAGCGCCATAGGAAATCTCGCCGCGCGCCTCGGCCAGCGGCTTGCCCATCTCGGCGGTCAGGATCACCGCCAGATCCTCTTGGTTCTCCATCATCAGGTCGAACCACTTGCGCAGCACGCCCGCGCGCTCCTTGCCGGTCCATTTGGCCCAGTCTTTCTGCGCGGTCTCGGCCTGGGCGATGGCACCGGCCACCGCGCTGCGGTCCAGATCCGCGACCTGTGCGATCACGTCGCCGCGGGCCGGGTTGGTGACGTCAAAGGTGCAGTCGCCCTCGACAAATTTTCCACCGACATAGGCGCGGGTCTCCAACAGGCTGGGGTCGTTCAGCAGCGTTTTCAGGTCTGTGGTTGCGTCAAGCATGGCGGGCCTCCCGGTTTCAATGTTGCTGGCATGCAAAGCAGCTGCGCCCAGTTATGTCCAGAAGCTTCGATAAGTCCAGAATTTGATCAAATTCAACCGTGCAGGTCGCCCTCTGGAAAACGCCGGGTCATTTGACACGGGCTGTGCGACACTGTCAGGTAGCCGCAAACAAGAACAGCAGGGAGACAAGGCATGGAATTGGATGATGCCTATGCCAATGGGGCGTATATTGAGAATGCGGCGGATTATCCGCCACGCTGGGCCGCGTCAGCCGAGGATTTTCGCAACAGCCTGCATGAACGCGCCCGGCTGGACATTCCCTATGGGGAGGGCGACCGGCACCGGTTTGATCTGTTTTTGCCAGAGGACACGCCCAAAGGGGTGCTGATTTTTGTGCACGGCGGCTATTGGCTGGCGTTTGACAAAAGCACCTGGTCGCATCTGGCCCGCGGTGCCCTGGCGCATGGCTGGGCCGTGGCGATGCCGTCCTATGATCTGTGTCCGCAGGTGCGGATTGCCGACATCACCCGTCAGATCGCCACTGCCGTGTCCCGGATCGCGGCAGAGGTCGACGGCCCCATCTCGCTGGCGGGTCACTCGGCCGGCGGCCACCTGGTGGCGCGGATGCTGGACAAGAACCTCTTGCCGGAAGAGGTCGGTGCGCGGATCAAGACGGTGATCCCGATCTCACCGCTGGCTGATCTGCGACCCTTGCTGCGCACCTCCATGAACCAAAAGTTCAAAATGGACGCCGCCGCCGCCACGTCCGAAAGCCCGGTGGAGATGCAGGACCGCTACCCGGCCGAGGTCACTGTCTGGGTCGGTGGAGAGGAGCGTCCCGCGTTCCTGGATCAGGCCATCTGGCTGGTCGAGGCCTGGGAGGCGGACCATGTCATTGCCTTTGGGAAGCATCATTTCAACGTGATTGAACCCCTGGCCGACCCCGAAAGTGATCTGGTGGCCCTGATCGTGAACTGAAAGACCTGTCCGGCCCCGCGGCCGGACAGCCTGTTCGGTCCATCCTTTTTCCTTGCCAGCTGTTCGATTTCTCGGCATCTTCGCCGCAAGGGCTAGGCGATGGCGTCGCCACATGGGATTCATGGGGCCCTAACATTCCAAAACTGTCCTGAACGCCGGGACCTTTCTTGTAAGAAGGAAGGGTCTGAGTATGACTTCACGTCCTGACATGTACCGTTTTCACAATGGCGTAAAGGCGCCGTTGCAATTTTCCGTTGCCGAATACGAGGCGCGCATCGCGGGCCTGCGAAAGATCATGGCCGAGACCGGGGTGCGCGCGGCTGTCTTCACCTCGATGCACAACATTTCGTATTACGCGGGCTTCACCTATTGTGCCTTTGGTCGTCCCTATGGCCTGGTCGTGACCGAGACCGAGGCGGTGACCATCAGCGCCGGCATCGACGCAGGGCAGCCGTGGCGGCGGTCGTTCTGCGACAACATCACCTATACCGACTGGCAGCGCGACAATTTCTGGCGGGCGGTCAAATCCGTCAGCGGCGAAGGCACCGTTGTCGGCTATGAAAGCGACCACCTTACCCTGCTGCAAAAGGACAAGCTCGAGACGTTCCTGACCCCCTCCAGGCTGGTCGACCTCTATCTGCCGACGATGGAGCAGCGGATGCGCAAATCCGCGGCCGAGATCGAGCTGATTCGCGCCGGTGCCGCCGTGGCGGACGTCGGTGGCTATGCGATTCGGGATGCCATCCGCGAGGGCGTGCGCGAGATTGACGTGGCAATGGCGGGCCGTGACGCAATGGAGCTGGAGATCGCCAAGCGGTTCCCGGATGCGGAATACCGCGATACGTGGGTCTGGTTCCAGTCCGGCATCAACACTGATGGCGCCCACAACCCGGTGACGGCCCGCCGTTTGCAGCGTGGCGACATCCTGTCGCTGAACACTTTTCCCATGATCTCCGGCTATTACACCGCGTTGGAACGCACCCTGTTCGTGGGTGAGGTCGATGACGCCAGCCTCGAGATCTGGGAGGCCAATGTAGCGGCGCATGAGTACGGCATCTCACTGCTGCAACCGGGCAACAGCTGCGCCGACATCACCCAAAAGATCAACGCCTTCTTTGAAGAACGCGATCTCCTGCAATACCGCACCTTCGGCTATGGGCATTCCTTCGGGGTGCTGTCGCACTATTACGGCCGCGAAGCGGGGCTGGAATTGCGGGAGGACATCGACACGGTGCTGGAGCCGGGGATGGTGATCTCGATGGAGCCGATGCTGACTCTGGCCGCGGACCAGCCCGGTGCCGGGGGCTACCGTGAGCATGACATCCTGCTGATCCAGGACAACGGCAACGAGAACATCACCAAATACCCCTACGGGCCGGATTTCAACGTGGTCGGCTGACGCCCGCCACGTGCTATCCCCACACGCACAAGGGACAGGGGGTGCGCTGCGCCCCCTGTCCCCTTACTGTGAGTGTCGCTGCCCGGCGATAAGACTTTAGTGGAGCGGCTGCACAGGCGAGCTTACCGGCGTGCCCGTGGGCAACCAGACAGGGTTTTCCGTAGCGACGGGAGGGGTGACCGTCGCCTGTTCGCGGTTGAGCCAGGCCTGGTTCATCCGCATGGCGGTGGTCTGGCCGCTGGCGGTTTCTTCATGCACCGACAGGCTGAGATTGGCCGCGTCATGCTGCGCGGTCACCGTGATGCGATCACCGGGCAGGGCTTGGCGGGGCTGGTCCAGCAAGATCGCCGTGCGCCCCCAGTGCCCGTCAGAGGTCAGCCCGTTGTCCACCGTGATCCCCGCGGCCAGCTGCATCTCGAAGGTGACCAGAACTGCCTGCAAGGTGCCGCTGCGCTCGCAGTTCAGTTCGCGGGTTGTCCGACCGGGATTGATGTCCGGACGGGTGAAGTCGAAATGGAACAGCGCGCCGTCCGGTCCCAAGGCGCGCATGCCGCTGGCGGCAAAGTCGCCCGGCGTGATTTGCGCCACGCGGGCAAAACGGTGAAAAGCGCTGAGATTGAACCCTTCGGCCTGCTGCGGCCGCCACTGGTTCGCCAGCCCGGCGCATTGCACCAGCCGCGCCCGCAGCGTGCCATGCTCCGGCACAGCACGGGCGCCCGGCTTGGCCAGCGCTGCCATCGCGTGCGTCAGGGTCGCCAGCGCGCCTTCTCCCAGCAGCACGGTATCAACGATTTCCGAAATCACTACATCGGCAGGCTCCGGCATGTCGATGCCGATCTGGATGTCATGGGACCATTTTGAAATCACCGTGATCCGGTCGCTGAGGCCATTGTCGGCAATGACCCGCCGTGCGGCCTCGGCGATCAGTGGTTGCTGTTCGCAGGTGTAGACATGCTTGGCCCCGGCACGCGCGGCCAGCATCGCGGTCAGCCCGGCGCCACAGCCGATGTCCAGCACCACATCGCCAGAGCGTACCTTGGCGGCAATCGCCTGCGCATAGGCGCGGTTGCGGGCGGTGTCGGCCAGCATCGGGAAATGCCAGCGCGGCACGAAGGTCTGGTGCAACCGCTCACGCAGCACCTGGGCCTCATGGTGGTGTGGATCCTGCTGCAACGCGCGGGACAAGAAGCGAGCGGTGCGCACACCGCCATCGGCCAGGGATTCGGACTTGGCCAGGGTGACGAACCCTTCAGCCTCCGAGGCCGCCTGAGGCTGGGACATGCGGGCTGGAGCGGGCGTTTGGCGGTCAGGCAATTTTTAGATTTCCTCATTTGAAACAAATGCTGCTGACTGGACTATTCACCATGTGGCTCTAAGAATTGGTAAAGGCGCCGACAGGGCCGCAGACGTTGCGCCGAGGCGCCTCTTGGGGCATATGTGCGCACAGGTCCCGAAGGGTGCCAGCTGCTTGCCAAGGGCAGCGACGGCCCCCGCGCCCGGCAGGAACAGCCCGGCGAGCAAGAGAGAGCCATCGCCATGTATGACGCCCCGGAGAAGAAGAAATCGGAGTTCGCGCTGATCCAGCTGATGCCGAATATAATGACCATCGGTGCCATCTGCGCCGGTCTGACGGCGATCCGGTTTGCCATTTTTGGCAGTTTCATGCCGGCGGTGCTGATGATCATTCTGGCCGCACTGCTCGACGGTCTGGACGGGCGTCTGGCCCGCGCCTTGCGCAGCCAGAGCAAGATGGGCGCAGAACTGGATTCGCTGGCGGACTTTCTCAACTTCGGGGTGGCGACCCCGATGGTGATCTACCTCTGGGCCTTGCAGGACGTGCGTGGCGCCGGATGGATCTCGGTGCTGGTGTTCTCCGTCTGCTGCGTGGTACGGCTGGCACGGTTCAATGTCAGCGCCAAATCCGAGGAAGACGCCAAGGGGCGCAGCGGATTTTTCGAGGGCATCCCCTCGCCGGCCGGGGCGCTGCTGGCGTTACTGCCGATGTTTGTCTCCTTTGCCTTTGACGGCGCAATGGTTTTGCCAGGGCTGCTGATCTGTCTGAACATGGTGGTAATCGGGTTGTTGATGATCAGTCACATTCCAACCTGGTCGCCCAAGGCGATGAAAATTTCGCGTGAACATGTAAAATACTTGCTGGTGGGCTTTGCCTTCATGGCCGCGGCGTTGTTGACCTATGCCTGGACCGTTTTGGTGGTCCTGTGCCTTGCCTATGTGGCCATCGTGATCTGGGGGCTGATTTTCCCGCCACGCAGCTGACGTTTTTTTTCAAGGAGGGACTATTGGATATCAAGGCTGTCGAAGACTCCTACGCGCGCTGGGCGCCGGTATATGACAGAACATTTGGCGCGGTCACACGCTCGGGCCGCCGCCGCGCGGTGAAATTCATCAACGCGCGCCAAGGCAGCGTGCTGGAGGTTGGCGTCGGCACCGGGCTTTCCTTGCAGCATTATGCGCCGCATCTTCAGGTCACTGGCATCGATTTCAGCCAGGACATGTTGAAAAAGGCGCAGGCCAAGGTGCAGGACATGAACCTCTCCCAGGTTCAGACACTGCGCCAGATGGATGCGCGCCAGCTGGATTTTCCCGATAACTCCTTTGACACGGTCGCGGCGATGCATGTGCTGTCGGTGGTGCCGGACCCGGGACAGGTGATGCAGGAAATCGCCCGCGTGTTGAAGCCCGGCGGCAAGCTGGTGGTCACCAATCATTTCAAAAGCGGCAAGGGCGTGCGTGCCTCGCTGGAGAGGCTGTCCGCGCCGTTGGCCAATGTGATCGGCTGGCACTCCGATTTCGAGCTGGACACCATCCTGCAGGACGACCGGTTGCGCGTCGAACAGCAAGAGAGCATCCCGCCGTTGGGCATGATGACCTTCCTGGTCTTGGAAAAGCATCAGAACAACTGAGCACTGACCGCAAGCCGACAGGCGCATGACTGCCGGACCGGCAGCTATCTTTTCTGCGACCTCTCTGCAACAGTGGTGACGAACGGGCGGGAATTCGACCGCCCAGGGGGATGTAAACTAAATTAACATCCCCATATCACGAACAGGTATTTCAGCAGGGAGGAGCGGTTTGGATGAGTGTTTCCCAATTTGAGAAAATGGTGGCGGACAGCCAGGAGAAGGTGCGCGAGTCGCAGTCAAGGATCACGGCGATGACCTCGCGGATCGAGGCGGCCCGCGACAAGATCGCGGCCGGAGAGGACGCCAGCATCGACATCGAAAACGCGACGTTGGAGGATGTGCACGCGCACACCGAGGTGATGAATGCGAACATCGCCGAGCTGATCATGGGGCTGGATGATGTGACGGCGGCCTTTTCGCGCGATTTCGACGAGATGCGCACCAAAACCGGCTGGGAGAGCTTTGTCGGCATATTCTCCAAGGGTAAGTCGGATTCGATGCGGCAGGAGCGGATGCGCACCGCCAATATCGACGACAAGTTGCAGGATCTGATCGCCAAATCGGACGTGATCGTCCAGCTGCTGCAAGGGCAGCTGGCCACGCTGGAGGAGCAGCGCGAAAAGGTGCAGGAAAACCTGACCGCCACCCTCGACGACCGCGAATTCACGGTGCAGGAGCTGGAGGCGGTGCGGGCGGAAATTACCGGTCTTGATCCGCAGATCATCACGCTGGAAAACAAGATCTCGGTCGAGCAGGACGCCGCCGCGCGGACCAAGCTGGAGACCGAACTGGCGGAGCTGAACGCCAAATACAACGCGCTGGTGCAGCAGGAGCAGGTGAAGCTCGCCAAGTCCCAGACGCTGGAGCGCTACATCGAGAAGGGCAAGACCTGGGTCGATTCCTTGCAGAACCAGGCGGCAACGCAGATGGTTCTGATAAACAAGTTGCAGACCGACACGGCGCAGCGGGTGGTGTTGTATGACGCGCTGAGCAAATCGTTGAAGACCGCGCAGCAGCAGGACGTGGCACACCGGATCA
Organism: Leisingera sp. SA32; assembly: GCF_056033425.1. NCBI lineage: Bacteria > Pseudomonadati > Pseudomonadota > Alphaproteobacteria > Rhodobacterales > Roseobacteraceae > Leisingera > Leisingera sp. SA32. Next base: position 122,373 of record NZ_JBVYHB010000011.1, read on the forward strand.
ACGAGATCGGCGTGCAGACCGACAAGGAAGCCCAGACCGCGATGGCGGCAATCGGCACCGCGACCAACCAGAAGATGGCCGACATGCTGGAAAGCCACGAGGACAACATGGTGTTCGCCCGCGACGTGCTGGAGAAGAAGGCCAAGGCGGATGAACGCTTCGCCCGCCGGTTCGCCGCGATTGTCGAGAAGCACGACAAGAATCTGTATGGGGGGTGAGGGCCGCTTGCGTAATCCTTCCAAACCAAAACGCAGAGCGGTGCCGGGCCGCGGGTGGGCGCTGTTCGTGCCGCACCCCGCACGTCCGAAAGTGGGGGCGCAATGACCGAGATCGCCAAGGACCACGCTGGCCTCAGCGAGACCTTCGCCTCGCGCCGGTATTTCAAGAAATTTGAAACCATAATCCGACATCTGACCCGGGTGGCGGCGGCGATGCAGGCGGAGGGGCGGCTCTCGAAGTCCGATGTGAAGGTGCTGACCGCCTACCTGATGCGGCTGAACTTCACCTTCCGCGCGCTCTCGATGAAGTACCTGATGGCGGGGCGCGACACGGGTCGGTTCTTCGGCAGCCTGACCATGGACAAGCGCGACAGCGGCTTTCCGGTCGCCGCCGAGCTCATGACGATGGCCAATGATGCCCAGCAGGCGGAGCGGCATCTGGCGAACATGCCCAGCGAGGCGCAGCTGAAGGATGACATGGTGCGCAGCATCATCTCGGATCGCGTGGCGCCAACGAAGCTGCAATTCGCGCTGTCGCAGCGGCTTTATTATCAGGAATTGAGAAAGGGCGACCTGTTCTGGACGCAGAATGATCCGGTCTGCGAATGGCTGGAAAACATTACCGACCGGCGGCGGCGCTTCCTGCTGCATTGGGCGGCCTATGACAGCCAGCTGAACCTTCCGGTGATCTATCTGATGGAGCTGGAGGACAGCGGCAAGGTGGCGCTGCCCAAGGATGAACGTCGCTGGCCCGAATGCCAAGCGCATCTGATGGCGCAGGCTCTGGCGGGGCTGAAGCTGGTGACCATCGCCAAGGGGTTTGACGAGGATTTTGACGACCTCCACCCCAAGCGTCTGCGCCGGTTTCATGTGGGGCCGATGTATTCCTCGGCCTATACCGAACAGTCTGGGCCGTTGCACCGGGTGCTGGAGGAGGCGGAGGCGCCAGAGGGCCAGGACTGGGCACTGGCCTGGACGCTGGAGGAGCTGGAAAGCGAAGAGGTGCGCGCGGAGCGCGCGGGTTGGTTCGGCACTGTCGAGCGGGAGATTTTCGCGCTCGACCCCTTTGGCGGGCGCGGCGCCGATACCGGGGCGACGCGCACCCAACGCGCGATCATCCTGCCGCAACGCCCATTTCAGGTGCTGGCAGAGCTGAACCCGCCGGGGTTCGGCGATGTGCAGAAATTCGTGGTGAGCGAGGCGGGGCAGGTGCTGCAGTATTGAGCGCAGTTCGGGCTGCCGGGGCGGAAGCCCCGGCGGAAGTATTTCGGGAAAGATGAAGGGCGGGCGGCATTTTCGACCCGCAGCAGATGGAGTGAGAGGGCGAAATGAGCATGTCAGGCAATCAGATGGAGCTGCGGGAAGAGGACATCCGCAAGCACTACGCGGCCGCGGCGGCGATGCTCGCCGGCTTCGATCACACGCCGCGCATTGCCAAGCCTGCGGTGGAGAGCAAGACGCCGGAACGCTCCGTCGGCATCGGCACGCGGCGGCGGTTCCGCTCGACCACGCCGGGGCTGGTGACGCGCTCCACCGCCCGGCCTGACGGGGTGCATTTGATTGCCCGTATCGAAGCGGCGGACAAAGATGACCCGCTGACCTCGCCCTTGCAGGCAAGCCTGCAACATGGCCTGCGGCGGGCGCTGGCGATTTCTCTGGCGATGGGGGAGGCTTATGCGGATGTCTCAGGCCTGGCGGATCTGAAACGGGCCAATCTGGCAGGCACGTTGGATGCGGCACGCAAGGGTGAGTTCACCGAATTGCTGGCGGCCGAGGCCCTGATTGTCGCGCATGTCTTTGCCAATGCCACCGCCTATCTGCTGGCACCGCACGCGACGCAGGCGCAGGTCGAGGTCGGCGAGGCGCAGGAGCTGTTGACGGACAATGCCCCGCTGGCGCTGCATGGTGCGCTGTGGGAGCTGGACCAGAAACTGGCGCAGCATGGCATCGATGATGTGCATCTGGTGGTCGCCACCGCCGCCTACGCCGAACAGCTGATGGAGAAAGTGGCCTTGCGTGCGCAAACCGCGCCACGGCTGGACGCTTTCACCGCCGCGGCCTGGCGGGTGGAGGCGGATGATTTGACGATCAGCGGTTTTGAACCCGCGGCCAAGGCAAAGTCCACGACCCTGTCGATGGTGTTCAAGAAGCCACATGAGGTGGTCGGCAACCACATCGCCAAGTACCAAGCGATGCGGCTGGCCAAGATGCTGATGGCCTATGATTTCGACCGCCGCCTCAACCCCTTTGCCGAGATGGGCGGCTTCATCTTCACCTTCATGGGCGACGGCAAGCCGGGCACGGGCAAGACCACCCTGATCCAGATGATGGCAGGTTTGATCCATGAGTACTGCCAGACCGCGGGCTACACCTTTCGCTACCAGAACTTCGGCATCGACAACATCGACAGCTACCAGGGCAAATCCGGCCAGAACGCCAAGTCGTTCATCCAGAACGTGCTTGACCCCGGCGTGATCGGTTTCGGCACCATTGACGACATCGACCAGATCGCGGGCAAGCGCGGCGACCGACAGTCCAGCGCGGGCCAGCAGGAGGTGACAGCGGTGTTCATGGAGGCCTTTGCCGGGGCGAATACCGTGGTGCGCGGCAACTGCACCTTTGGCATGTTCTCGAACTATCCGGAAAACGTGGATGACGCCCTACGACAACGCGCCGGGGCGCGGTTTCTGGTGGACGGGCCGCAGACGCGCGAGGATTACATCGACATTCTGACACTCTTGATGGGCAAGAACCATGAGATCCCGCTGGGGGAGCATGACCTCTACGGCGCGCAGGAGATCAAACAGGCGGTGGCGCGCTCGTTCGAGGCGCACAACCGCCCGCAGGAGCCGGGGCTGGCGGAGGTCTTTGGCCGGGTGCATGACCAGATTGGCGCGCTGGATGATCTGGCCAAGCTGGGCACCTATCTGAAGGCCATTCAGCAGGCGGATGCGCGCTTCACCGGGCGGGCCATCAAGAACATCACCGATGCGGTCAAGGTTCGGTCGATGGATTTCGAGCTGCCGGATGAATGGATGGAGAACCCGGAGCTGTTCCTGTTCAAGGATTATGACACGAAATCCGCGATGATTGCGGAGCTGCGGGTGCCCATCACGGTCGACATGGTGGTGCAGGAGATCAACCGCTACGCCGACAGCGAGTTCCGCTATGCCGACAAGTCGGATGAGGTGGCGATTGAAAACATGGTGCGCGACTTCGGGCGGCAGGAAGAGGCCAAGCGGCGGTATCTGGAGGGGAAGTGACCTTTGGGAATTTTCTTTGGATATGTTGCCCTTGTGGTTTCAGTCTTTACCGCAGCTTACGCGGTGGTCGCCGGGATCGTGATGGGGCGCAGGTTTGGAAGAAAAGAGGTGACGATGAAACGGGCTCTCTCTGTTACATTCATTCCTACCCTCATTGTTCCAATGGTGATTTTTCTGATCGTGGCAGCTTTTCAGATTGATGAGATGGGACAGGGCGTAGTCACCCTTTCTGGCATTCTTGGCGCTGCTATCTTTATGGAACGGCTCTCTATGTCCTTGCTGATGCCGCTTACTGCCTCTGTTTTTTCGTTTGCCGTGATTATCTCCAGGCTACGTCGGCAAAACTTTCATAGGGGGCTATGATGACAGTCTTGCTCGACATGAGGGCAGTGGCTGTCCGCGGGCGGAAGCGCAGCGCCCGCCCAGGGGGGCGGACGGGCGCTGCCCGAGCCGCAAGCGCCTCGGGCGGAGAGTTTTTGCAACTGCTCTGGCAGAGAACGCAGCACTCGCGTGATGCGGAAAGGAGGGATAGATGAAACGCCTCATCCAGCATGGCCTGATGTTCGGCAATCTCTTCCATGTGGCCTCGCCCGCGTTGGTGGAGCGCTATAATCGCGCGCTGAAACATCTGACCGGCAAGACCACGGCTCTCACGGATTTCCACGTCGATATCTCGGGTTTCTCGCCAGAGATCGGGGAGGAGCTAGGAGATGATCACTATCTGAACCATGCAGGCGTGAACCGGCAGTTCATACTGCTCAGCACCGAACAGAAGCGCTGCCCGCTGCTTCACGTGAAATTCTCCACCAGCCGGGATATTCTGCGCCGGTTCATCGAAGTCAACGACCGCCAGCTGTTTGCGCTGACCGCGACCGATGCCGTCGCCGGTGAGCTGGTGAACTCGGTGTTCGAGGTCTCCAGCCCCGCCAAGCTATTCGATATCCGACAGGTTCGGATCGAGGCCGACACCACCCGCGGCACGCTGCGCCATGCCGACCGTCTGGCAGCGTTGGTGCAGCAGTTCGAGACCGGTGAAGATGCCTGGTTCGATGATGATCTGATCGCTGAGATGATCGCGACCGCAGAAAAGACCGGCGATGTGACCCGCAATCCGGTGCATCTGGAGCATGAGGTCTTCGCGCAGACGAACTTCTGGACCGCGCATTTCGGCGGGTTGTATCTGTTTCAGGACGTGGAGCACCCGGCGGTGATTGCCAGCGGCAAGAAGCCCGAGGGCGTGCCGCTGCGCCATGTGTTCGACCTGAGCGATCGCAATGCGATTGCCAAATTCCTGGAGCTGAACGGCCTGGCGGAGCCGGTGATCCGGGCCCGCGGCGTCGATGGCGCAGCAATCCTGCGGCAGAGGATGGGGTTTCTGGCAGTGTCCGTGCTGGCGGAAAAGGGCCATGATCTGTCCGGCCTGTCGCGGTCCGATCTGCGGCGTCTGGCAGCGCGGCATGCGGCGGACCTGCCGCAGGAGTTCGAAGGGCTGGCGGCGCTGGTGCGCTGGGCCGAGGGGGGCGCAAAATGGCCCATGATCCGTTCCGACCATCCGGCCTATTTCTATTCCTTGCGCGCGGCGGACACGCCGGACCGCGATCTGGTCAACATGCTGCTGGCGGAGCTATGCCCGCATGATTTCCGCCAGATGTTCATCTGCCACAAGGAAGAATTCTACCGCCGGTACCGGGGCTGGTCGCAGACCAAGAAAACCTATGCGGCAGAGTTCCTTGCGCGGGAGTATGCGGCCGACAAGGCAGGCGCGCGCGCGGCCCTGTTTGGCCACGAACCGGACATGGAGAACCGCATGCCGAGGTTGCCACGAAACCGGCGCAAGGGATTGGTGGCACAAGTCGGCCCCTGGGGCGCGCTGAGCCGGGCAAAAGGGCGATAGCAATGTTTGGTTTCATCCGCCTGATCCTGATCCTTTTGGTGGTGCTGACCGTGGCCTATGGCGCGGTGTCGCTCTACTCCCGCGAGGTGCGCCGGGCGAAGCTGAAACGGCGCTGGAAAGACAAGGGCTTGACCGGCGACCGTGCGGCCTTCATCCAGCGGGGGCTGAAACAATACGACCACTCGTTCCGGCGCAGGCTGATCCTCTTGGTCTATATCGTTCCGCTGGGGGCGCTGGCGCTCCTGATCTACGTCATTAACTTCATGTGAGGTTCCCCCGTGCGTTTCATCAAATGGGCATTCCTGATCACCTTTTGGGGGCTGTTCGCCGCCATCCTGCATTACACGCTGCCGCAGTATGATGTGGTGCGCATCGTCAACACCTACGAGGAACGCCAGGAGCTGACCGACTGGACCCGGATCTTCTGGTCGACGCCGGACGACCAGTCTGTACAGCTGATCAACCGCGATGTGCAGTTCATCCAGGGCGTGCGTCCCAATGGCCGCGCCATTGTCTATCGCAACGAGGATACCGGCTGGAACTGGCCACCATATTTCAAGTTCGACACCGCCAATCTGTACACCGATGCCAATGACAGCATCTCCACCAAGGCCAACCCGGAGTGGGTGGCGGTGATGCATTATGGCTGGCGCAACGAATTCCTGTCGGCCTTTCCCAATGCTGTCTCGATCCGGCCGGTGGCGGGGCCGGAGGACAAGCCCACCAACTGGTTCACCATCATCTTTCTGGTGCTGCTGGCGGCGCTCCTGTGGGCGATTTATGTGCGCTGGCGGCGTTTCCGGCGGGCGCGGATTGATCCGATGCTCGAGGGCGCCGAGGACAGTCTTTATGCGGCGGGTGATGCTTTTGCTGAGCGCCGCAGCCGGTTCCGGCGCTGGCTGGAGAGCTGGAAATCAAACTGATCAGGGGCCGCGTCAACCGCGGCCTTTCTGCTGTCGGGGCGGGGCTTTGTCAGTCAGCGATGCCGGGACAGGATTCGCTGCACGCCAGCCGCGCAAAGCACTGATTCATCCGCCGCTTGCCGCATTTTGAAAGCGCCGCACCTTTTGCGGCACTGGACAGGTTTGTCCGCACTGCGGGATTACGACCGCATGTCTTTTTCCGGTTTTTCCGGGTCGGTTTTGGTTCCGATGGCGCCACGCAAATCGGGCAGTTTCCGCATCAGCAAGGTGCCGTCCTTCGGGGCGGAGAATTGGGAAGCTGGTGAAACTCCGGCACTGCCCCCGCAACGGTGACCCCGTGTCGGGCCTGGCGAAAACCACTGAAGGCAACTTCGGGAAGGTGCCACGCCCCGCCGGTCAGACGGCCGCGGACAGTCCGGAAACCAGCCTTGCCAGAAACGTCAACCGCGGGTGGCGGCAGGGCGGTTGCGGGCGTGTGGTCTGCAATCTCTCCCGTCGTGCCCGCCCCCAGCCAATCCGCCGCGGGGCTGCGGCGAAGGAGAGAGACAGATGCTTCAGGACAGCGACATTCTGGCCAAGCTGATGGCCCGTCAAGAGAACCATTCTCTGGAACAGGCGTTCTACACCGATCCGGGTGTTCTGGATCTGGACATGCGGCAGATTTTCTACCGCGAGTGGCTGTTTGCCATTCCCGCCTGCGAGGTGCCAAAACCCGGCAACTACGTGACCCATCAGGTCGGCAGCTACAATGTCATCATCGTGCGCGGCAGCGATGGCGTGGTGCGCGCGTTCCACAACTCCTGCCGCCACCGCGGCTCGGTGGTGTGCAAGGCCAAGAAAGGTAACGCGCCCAAGCTGGTCTGCCCTTACCACCAGTGGACCTATGAGCTGGACGGCTCTCTGTTGTGGGCACGTGACATGGGGCCGGATTTCGATGCCTCCAAACACGGGCTGAAGCCGGTGCATTGCCGCGACCTGGCGGGGTTGATCTATATCTGTCTTGCGGAGGAGGCCCCGGACTTCGACGCCTTCGCCGACGTCGCCCGTCCTTATCTGGAGCCGCACGGCCTGGCCAATGCCAAGATCGCCTACGAAAGCGCGATCATCGAGAACGGCAACTGGAAGCTGGTCTGGGAGAACAACCGCGAGTGCTATCACTGCGGCGGCAACCACCCGGCGCTGTGCCGTACCTTCCCCGAAGACCCCTCTGTCACCGGGGTGGAGGGGGGCGAGACCCCGCCGCATCTTCAAAAGCACTTTGACCGGATCGAAGCGGCAGGCTGCCCGGCGCAGTTTTGCATCGACGGGCGCGGTCAGCACCGGCTGGCGCGGATGCCGCTGAACGAGGGCGCCGAGAGCTATACCATGGACGGCAAGGCGGCGGTGGCCAAGCCACTGGGACGGGTGCCCTTTGCCGATGCGGGCACGCTGTTGAAATTCCACTATCCGACCACCTGGAACCATTTCCTGCCGGATCACTCCATCGTGTTCCGCGTGACCCCGATCAGCCCGACAGAGACCGAAGTCAGCACCAAATGGCTGGTGCACAAGGACGCGGTCGAAGGTCAGGACTATGACCTGAAGCGGCTGACCGAGGTCTGGATCGCCACCAATGACGAGGATCGCATCGTGGTCGAGGACAACCAGCGTGGCATCAATTCGCCCGCCTATCAGCCCGGCCCCTATTCGCAGACGCAGGAAAGCGGCGTGATCCAGTTCTCCAATTGGTACGCCCAGCAGCTGACCCGCGCCCTGACCGGTCGCCACCTGATCGCGGCGGAGTAAGCCCATGGGACTGCAAGCCAACTTTGAAACACTGGACGAAACAATGGCGTGGAAGGACGACGAGATGCTGGAATGCGTCTCGGTTGTGCCGGAGGCGCCGAACACCGCCACCTTCAGCTTCCGCGCACCCTCCGGCGCGTGGTTCAAATACCAGCCGGGCCAGTTCCTGACGCTGGAGCTGCCGGTGCCGGGGGAAACGGTCTGGCGCACCTATACCATCAGCTCCTCGCCCTCGCGGCCGCTGTCGATTTCGGTCACGGTCAAGGCGCAGGCCGACAGCATCGGCACCCGCTGGATGCTGGACCATCTGCGCCCGGGCATGATGCTGCGCGCCTCTGGTCCGGCGGGGCTGTTCACCCTTCCCAAGCGCCCGAACGGCAAGTTCCTCTTCATCTCGGCAGGTTCCGGCATTACGCCCAGTCTGTCGATGACGCAGTATCTGTTCGACCGCGGCCAGTTGCCCGACATCTGCTTTATCAACTGCGCCAGACGCCCCAGCGAGATCATCGCCCGCCAGCAGCTGGAAAGCATGGCGTCCAGGGTGCCGGGTATCAAGCTGCACTTCGTGGTGGAGGAGGACGACCCCTATCAGGTTTGGACCGGCTACCGCGGCCAGCTGAACCAGATCATGCTGGGCCTGATCGCCGGCGACTACCTGGAGCGTGAGGTCTATTGCTGCGGACCGGACCCCTTCATGCAGGCGGTGCGTGACATGCTGAACGGTCTGGGCTTCGACATGGAGAACTACAACCAGGAGAGCTTTGGCGCGCCGGTGGAAACCGCGGCAGACGCACCGGAGCTTGACGATGTCGTGCCGGAGGAAACCGCCGCGGCAGAAATCCTGTTTGCGGCCTCCGGCGTGACCTCGACCTGTTCGCAGACCGATACGGTTTTGGCGGTGGCCAAGGCGTCTGGGCTGAATATCCCGTCGGGCTGCACCTTTGGCATCTGCGGCACCTGCAAGGTGCGCAAAACCGCGGGCGAGGTGCATATGGTCCACAACGGCGGGATCTCGGACGAGGATGTGGAGGCGGGCTATATCCTGGCCTGCTGCTCCAACCCCATTGGTCGGGTCGAGGTGGAAATCTGACGCCGACAGCGCGCGCCTTTTTTTGGTGCGCGCTGCCACATACGCGCCGCTGGTTCCGGCGCGTATTTCAGTCTGTGAACAGGTGGTCCGCGCCAGCGATCTGCAACGCCTTGTCGTGCGGCAGGTTCAGGAACTGGGCCAGCTGCGCGGCGTTCTCCTCTGGTGCCGCGCTTTCGCGCAGCTGCAACAGATGGCTGAACCCGGCGTCACGGATGCTGTCGGCCTCGTGCAGGATGTCGTTGCGGATCGCCGGCAACAGCCGTTCCAGGGCTTGCGGCGGGGTGCGCTCACCTGCCAGCCCGACCCGCTGGGCATGGCCGGTCAGATAGGTATCACTGAAATCGCAGTCGATGTGCAGGAACCGGGTGGCGGACCGGTCGGAATGAAAGTCGTTCATCAACTCGATCGCAGAAGGATCGAGGCAGATGATCAGCTTGTCGGTCTCGTAATACTCAAACAGCATCCGCAGCAGCGCACGACGGTGGCGGGCGCGTTTCAGCAACGCCGCCTGGATACCCCCGAGGTCCGGCAGTGGCGTGTCTTCCTCGTGAAACAGGTATTCGACGGCGGGAATGGGGCACGCCTGTCGCACGTGCTCCAGCAGGCGCTTGGCGACATGCCACTTCTTGCAGACCACGACCAACAGTTCGCGGTCACGCCCCAGACTGCTTTCGGTCTCCCAGAACCGCGGTGCAAACCGCCGCCCGACGCGGCCGCGCTGGGTCAGGAAATCGTAGAGGCTGCGACCTTCGTTCGAGATCTGGAACGCCTCTCCCTCGGCTGCATACAGCCGCCCCAGCCGCGACTTCAGCTCGCGCGCTGCGGGGCTGATCTTGCGCGCAAACAGGAAATCCTGGCTCAGCAGAAGGTCATAGTGGTCGTTGTAGAAATTCACCGGCATGCCGTAGTCGGTGAACATCAAAAAGGTCAGGGTCCGGGGCGCGATCTCCGCCTCCGGGATCAAGTGCCGCACCAGCGTCTGAAAGAACGTCTCGTCCGGGATCCAAGTGGTGCGGAAGAACCGGACCACGTCGCGCCGCTGGGCGACAAAATCCAGCAGCGCCTCGACGGTGCGTCGGCGCAGGCACCACCACTGGCTGCCGATCTGCACCTGAATGTCGGCCGGTATCCGGCGTTGCAGCCCCAGCCGCTTTTGCAGATCATGACAGAAGTAGAACAGACGCTTGTGCTTGCGTTCATTGAAATAGTGCCGGTAGATCAGCCGGTCTTCCTTCATGCCGGTCTTGATCCAGTTGCTCTCGAAAAAATCGAAACTCTCGATGAAATCCGTGTCGTGACTGTCGAGAAAGCGATGCGCGTATTCGGCGGTCTTGATCGCCATGCAGTCGCCCGACATCATATAGAAATGGGTGGCGCGAGGAAAAGCCGCAATGGCACTGCGCAGCGCCTGCAGCGTGGCTTCCACAAGCGACCATTCCCCCCAGCCGCATTTGATCCGCTTTTCGGCAAAGGTCACGTTGGGGTTGTCGTCCAGCGCCGCGCGGATCTGCTGATAATCCTGCGCCGCGGCGCGACCATCAAAATGGATGGCCATGCAGTCGCCGACCGCGGTCAACCGCTCAGCCTGCTGAATGATGGCCTCGGGGTCTTTGTGGCACAGCAGGATGTATGCGATTTTTGCCATGCGTGCGACGGTCCGCCTTGTCTTGCCTGATTGTATATCTTGATAAGCGCGCAATTCCCGCGAATAAACCAGATAGTTCCGGTTTTTGTAATCTTGTGTCATTACTTCGGTGATTGGCAGCTCAACAGAAAGAAGGCAGCGCATGGGGTTTCCCGGCACTTGGATGACGGAAAGTGAGAGCGTGGTGTACCGGGTGGTGCCCAAGTGCGCCTGTTCGACCATCGGGCAGATCATGTTCTACTCCGATCATGGGCGTTTCTTTGACGGCGACATCCACGATTCCACGGATGGGCTGCACAAATGGGCGCAGGAGCACAGCCAGGAGCCGATCAGCCGCAACGTGCAAGGCCAGCAGTCTTACGCCTTCACCTGCGTGCGCAACCCCTATACCCGCATCCTGTCGTCGTTCTTCGACAAGATCTGCGGCATCCAGCGCAACGGCAAGCGCTACCGCGGCAATCTGGTGCCCAAGCTGACCTATGACTACGGCATCGAGGTCGGCGGCGAGGACGGCAAGCAACCGTTCGACCAGATCGCCAGCTTTCGCCGGTTTCTGCTGTTCGTGCGCGACACCATCCGCTGGCGTCGCCCGATGGATCCCGACATCCATTGGTCGGCAATGTCGGGCCATGTGTCGACCTTCATCCGCAACGGCGGGCGCTACAACCGGATCTTCTGGACCGAGGATTTCAACACCGGCATGCAGCAGGTGCTGGACGCGATCGAAACGCCAAATGCGGTGGACCTCGCCACGATCCCGCGGTTCAACGAAAGCGAAGGCCACGGCCCCAAACGCGCGCATCCGGTGGAGGATTATTTCGACGACCTGTCGATGCATCTGGTCTACGAGATCTACAAACGCGATTTTGAACTGTTCAAATACGACGTCCAGAACCCGGCCAACAAGATGCCGGTCGGGGAGATCGACCTCGACGAGGTGCACGCCAAACTGGGCGAATGACCCCGACCCGAGCCGCGCTCTCCCGCGCCTGAGGCGCCGCATCAGAGATGCGTCACCCAGCCTTGGGCCCAGCGCCGCTGACGCGGCGCCGTGGCGTTTTGAGGGCGCGGCCGCGCGGTTCTTTCTGGTCGGGAATACTCCCGCCGGAGGCGCAGCATGCGTCAGCATGCTGCCACGCCAAACGCCGCGAGGGTGTTCTGGCGTCAGCCAGTGCACCACAGCGGGGGGGGGAGCGTATGGCGGCACCGGACTTCTGCTGAGACGCGGTTCAGGGGCGGGTCTGCCCCCCCCGGCGGGCCTTGCCCTGTGTGTGGCCCGTGATCCGGTTTGGGGGGAGCAGTTGCAGATGCGGCGCGGCGGAAGAAAACCCGCCGCTGTGGGAGCGGCGGGGTCTGGGTGTTCCGCAAGGCGCCGGGCTCAGTCTTCGTCGGGCAGGGCGCGCACCGCACCTTTGGCGGCGGAGGTGGCCAGTAGCGCATAGGCTTTCAAAGCTTTGGACACCTTGCGCTTGCGCGGCTCGGCGGGTTTCCAGCCCTTGGCGTCCTGTTCTTCGCGGCGCGCAGCCAGTTCGTCGTCGGACACCGCCAGGTGAATGGTGCGGTTGGGGATGTCGATCTCGATGGTGTCGCCATTGCGCACGAGGCCAATCTCGCCGCCCTCGGCCGCCTCGGGCGAGACATGGCCAATCGACAGCCCCGACGTACCACCGGAAAAACGCCCGTCGGTCAGCAGCGCACAGGCTTTGCCCAGCCCCTTCGACTTCAGGTAGGAGGTCGGGTAGAGCATCTCCTGCATGCCCGGCCCGCCGCGCGGGCCCTCGTAGCGGATCACCACCACGTCGCCTTCCTTGACCTTGCCGGTCAGGATGTCGTTCACCGCCTGGTCCTGGCTTTCGCAGACGTAGGCGGAACCGGTGAATTTCAGGATGTGTTCATCCACGCCCGCGGTTTTCACGATGCAGCCGTCCCGCGCGATATTGCCAAACAGCACCGCCAGCCCGCCGTCCTGGCTGAAGGCATGTTCCTTGGCGCGGATCACGCCGTTTTCGCGGTCGGTGTCCAGCTCCTTGTACCGGTTGGCCTGGGAGAACGCCTGGGTCGTACGTACGCCGCCCGGCGCCGCCTTGAACAGCGCCTCGGCCGCCGGATTGTCCGCCACCTTGATGTCCCACTTGGCAATCGCTTCGCCCATGGTCGGGGTGTGCACAGTGTGGCAGTCCTCGTGCAGCAGCCCTGCGCGGCTCAGTTCACCCAGGATCGAGAAAATGCCGCCCGCGCGGTGCACGTCCTCCATGTGAACGTTGTGGATGTTCGGCGCGACCTTGCACAGGCAGGGCACCCTGCGGCTGAGACGGTCCATGTCGGCCATGGTGAAATCCACCTTGCCCTCGTTGGCGATCGCCAGCAGGTGCAGCACGGTATTGGTGGAACCGCCCATGGCGATATCCAGGCTCATCGCGTTCTCAAATGCCTCGAACGTGGCGATCTCGCGCGGAAGGAAACCTTTTTCTTCGTCCTGATAGTGACGTTTGGTGATCTCCACGATCTTGCGCCCGGCCTCCAGAAACAACTCCTTGCGGTCGGCGTGGGTCGCCAGGGTCGAACCGTTGCCCGGCAGCGCCAGCCCCAGCGCCTCGGCCAGGCAGTTCATCGAGTTGGCGGTGAACATGCCTGAGCAGGACCCGCACGTGGGGCACGCATTTTCCTCGATGTGTTTCACTTGCGCGTCGGTGAACTTGTCATCCGCCGCTGCGACCATGGCGTCCACCAGGTCGATCTTCTTCATGTCGAGATCGGCGATGTCGATCTTGCCCGCCTCCATCGGCCCGCCGGAGACGAAGATTGCCGGGATGTTCAGCCGCATCGCCGCCATCAACATGCCGGGGGTGATCTTGTCGCAGTTGGAGATGCAGACCATGGCGTCCGCACAGTGGGCGTTGACCATGTACTCGACCGAATCCGCGATCACCTCGCGTGAGGGCAGCGAGTACAGCATGCCGTCATGGCCCATGGCGATGCCGTCATCGACCGCGATGGTGTTGAATTCCTTGGCCACACCGCCGGCCGCCTCGACCTCGCGGGCGACCATCTGGCCCAGATCCTTGAGGTGCACGTGGCCCGGCACGAACTGGGTGAAGGAGTTGACGATGGCGATGATCGGCTTGCCGAAATCATCATCTTTCATGCCGGTGGCGCGCCACAGTCCGCGCGCGCCCGCCATGTTGCGGCCATGGGTGGAGGTTCTGGATCGGTACATCGGCATGAGAGCGCTTCCCTTTGAATTTGGCCCTAGGGACACGATTTGCGCAATAAAGGCAACCGGTCGGGGGTGTTTGGCGTAATTTATGGCGCAGTTTGCGCCGGTTTTGGAGTGTTCGGTGTTTTTTCTTTGGTGCTGTCAGACCCGCGCTGGGTTGGAGCGGGGCTGTGCAGCCAGTGATTCACGGCAAGCCCCAGCAACAGCGCCCAGAACGGAGCTCCGATGCCGGCAAAGCTGATACCGGATACGGTGGTCATGAAGGTGACCAGCCCCGCCTCACGGCCCTGCGGGTCTGCCACTGCCGCCGACAGGCTGTTGCCGATGGTCGACAACAGCGCCAGCCCCGCCACGGCCGCGATCAGCGCCGCTGGCGCGATCAGGAACAGGCTGATGACGGTGGCTCCGCCCAGCCCCACCAGAATGTAGACGAGCCCTGTCATCACCCCGGCCAGATAGCGGGTCTTCGGGTTCTCATCCGCCTCCGGTCCGGCACAGATGGCGGCGGTGATGGCCGCGAGGTTGAAGGCAAAGCCGCCAAAAGGCGCCAGCAGCAGTGAGGCCAGACCAGTCACCGTGAGGCTGGCAGAGACGGGCGGTTCATATCCTGCGGCACGCAGGGCTACGATTCCGGGCATGTTCTGCGAGGACATGGTGACGATGTACAGTGGCAAGCCGATGCCGATCAACACCGGCAGCGAAAAGGCGGGCATGACAAATTCCGGCCGCGCCAGTGTGAGATCCAGCGCCTCCGAACTGCCGAAGCTGCCGCTGGCGGCGCAGTACAGCACCCCGGCTGCCAACACGGCGGGGATGCAGTAGCGGGCGAACAGGCGGCGACCGATCAGGAACGTCAGACCCATGACTGCCACCAGCGCGGTGTCCGTTTGCAGCGCGGTGAAGGCTGACAGGCCGAACTGGAACAGGATGCCCGCCAGCATCGCGCTGGCCAGGCTGTCGGGAATCAGTCGCGAAAGCGCGGCAAACCAGCCCGTCACCCCCGTCAGAACCAGCAGCGCTGCACAGAACACGAAGGCGCCCACCGCCTGCTCCATCGGCACCCCTTGCAGGCTGACCGCCAGCAGCGCCGCGCCCGGCGTCGACCAGGCGGTCAGGATCGGCATCCGGTACAGCAGCGACAGGGTCAGACCGGTCAGCCCCATGCCCAGCCCTAGCGCCAGCATCCAGCTGTTGGCCTGGGCCTGGCTGGCGCCCACGGCCTCAATCGCCTGAAAGATGATGGCAACGGACCCGGTATAGCCCACCAGCACCGCCACCGTGCCGGAAACGAGATGCGAAAGCTTCAGATCCTTGAGCATGCGGGTTTTCCTTGGCTGCCAGCTCGCGTAGGGTGGCTTGTGCGTTATAGCGCACATTGGCACGCGTGCGCTATAACGCACAAGCGTTATTTGACGGCGAAGGCACTGGGCGGGCAACGACGATGAGCGATGACAACATCCCCCTGAATCTGCGGGACATTCGCACCGCGGCGGGGCTGAGCCTGTCGAAGGCGGCCGAGGCCACCGGTGTCAGCAAGGCGATGCTGGGGCAGATCGAACGCGGCGAATCAAGCCCGACCATCGCCACCCTGTGGAAGATCGCCAAGGGTTTCCACCTGCCGCTGACCGCGCTGATCGGTCAGGCGACGC
This sequence comes from Leisingera sp. SA32, assembly GCF_056033425.1. Classification (NCBI taxonomy): domain Bacteria; kingdom Pseudomonadati; phylum Pseudomonadota; class Alphaproteobacteria; order Rhodobacterales; family Roseobacteraceae; genus Leisingera; species Leisingera sp. SA32. The sequence continues at coordinate 138,057 of NZ_JBVYHB010000011.1, forward strand.
GGCCTGCCGGGGCGGCGGACGGGGTGTATGAGACGGTGCAGTTCCCGGGCAGCATCGCGGTCAAGATGGTGTTCCCCTTTGATCCCCTGCTGGGCGCAGAGACCTTTCAGGTGTCGCTGCGCCCCGGTCAGTGCCACCAGTCGCAGCCCCATGACGCGGGCGTCACCGAAGAGGTCTATGTGTTGCAGGGCCGCATGGAGGTGCTGCGCGATGACAGCTGGACGGCGCTGGAAGCGGGGCAGGGGCTGCGCTTTGCCGCCGACCAGCCGCACGGCTACCGCAGCGGCGACAGCGGCGCGGTGTTTCTCAACATGCATCACTACCGTCAGGCGGTTCTGCCGCAGCCCGGGTAACATCCTTCACTTGTGCATGAACGGCCTGCGGCCTACCAAGTGACCGTGACACCGAATTGAAGCGCTCGCCGGGAAAGGTTTTGCATGGATACGCTACGCGGTAGCCTGTTGATGGTGCTGGCCATGGCCGCCTTTGCGCTGGAGGACATGTTTATCAAATCGGCTGCCCGTGGCCTGCCCGTGGGGCAGATCCTGATCCTGTTCGGACTGGGGGGTATGGTGATCTTTGCTGCGATGGCGCGTGCTCAAGGTCATGCCCCGTGGCATCCGGGCTTTGGCACGCGCCCGATGCTGTGGCGCTCGGGTGCGGAGGTGGTTGGCCGGCTCTGTTTTACGCTGGCGATTGCGCTGACACCGCTGTCGTCCGCGTCGGCCATCTTGCAAGCCACACCGCTGGTGGTGGCGGCGGGGGCGGTGGTGTTCTTCGGCGAGACGGTGGGCTGGCGGCGCTGGCTGGCGATCGGGTTGGGGTTCCTGGGCGTGCTGCTGATCCTGCGTCCGGGCCTGAGCGGATTTGAACCCGTCTCCCTGTTTGCTGTGGCAGGCACGTTGGGCTTTGCGGGCCGCGATCTGGCCACCCGCGCGGCACCTGCGGACATGCGCAACAGCCAATTGGGGTTTCTGGGCTTTGCCATGCTGGTGGTGGCGGGCACCTTGGCGCTGGGTTGGACCGGCGGGGCCACCTGGCCCGCACCGCGACAGTGGTTGGACCTTGCCGGTGCCACGGTGATCGGGGTGGTCGCCTATAACGCCCTGTCGGGCGCGATGCGCGCGGGCGAAATCGCGGTGATTGCGCCGTTCCGATACACGCGGCTGATTTTTGCCATGGTGCTGGGCGTGTTGGTTTTCGGCGAGCAACCGGATGTGCTGACGCTGATGGGCAGCGCGGTGATCGTGTGCAGTGGTGTGTTTACGTTGCTGCGCAGCGCCAAGGCGTGATGCGCCACCTTGCGCCCGCCGCCCAGCCGCCTTACATCTGCCTCCCATGGCCAAGAAAAAGCAGACATCAGACCCGAACTACAAGGTGATCGCCGAAAGCCGCCGCGCGCGCTTCGATTATGCGATCGAGGACGATATCGAATGCGGCATCGTGCTGGAGGGGTCCGAGGTCAAGGCGCTGCGCGGCAACGGGACCAATATCGCCGACAGCTATGCCGCCGTGGAAGATGGCGAACTGTGGTTGGTGAATGCCTATATCCCGCCCTACGCGCAGGCCAAGGTGTTCAAGCATGAGGAACGCCGCCGCCGCAAATTGCTGGTGTCGCGCAAGGAACTGGCAGACCTGTGGAATCTTACCCAGCGCAAGGGCATGACGCTTGTGCCGCTGGTGATTTATTTCAACCACAAGGGTCGTGCCAAGATCAAGCTGGGCATCGCCAAGGGCAAAAAACTGCACGACAAGCGCGAAACCCAGGCCAAGCGCGACTGGGGCCGCCAGAAGCAGCGCCTGCTGAAAGATGCGCGCTGAGGCTGCATCTGCGACAGGGAGGGCGCTGCCCTCTTGGCCTGCGGCCAATTCAATTCACCCAGAGTGCTTTTGACCAGAAAGAGACACGGCCGGGCTGCGCGCGGTGCCTTTTGGGTCCGTAATGGTCAGGGTGCCGCGGCGAAAAAGCTGCGTATTTGTTCCCGCCCCAGCAGACGCCTGTGATTGGCCTGATCCGCCCCGGTAAGGACGATGCGCAGGCTCTCGAGGTCCGCCACAGGCCTCAGCGTCTGGGGCGATAATCCGACGGCGCGCAGAATCGCCAGGTGTTTCAATCCTGCCAAGGGTGACAGGTCGGCAACATCGGTGCCGGAGATGTTGAAATCCCGCAAATACGGCAGGTTCTGCACACCCGCGAGACTGCCAAGGGCACTGTCGGTCACCGAAAGCTCTTGTATGCCGATGCCTGCCAGTGGAGCGAGGCTGGTCACCGGGGTTCCGTTCAGTTTCAGTTTGCGCAACGCGCGCAGCTGGGACAGCGGCGACAACTCCCGCACCTGCGTGTCCTCCAGCGCCAGTTCGCGCAAGGCACTAGCCCCGGACAGCGGGCCGAGATCCGCCACCGGGGTGCCGGAAAGGATCACGGTTTGCAAACCCGCCTTCCCCTCCAGGCCATCCAACGTCTGCAGTCGGGTGCCGTCGGCCCGTAACATCTCCAGACGGGAGGAGGCCGCCAGCGGTGTCAGATTGCGCACCGGGCAGTTAGAGATCCAGGCCACCCGCAGATTGGACGCCGCCAGGGGGGACAGGTCGGTGATGCCGGTGTCGAATGCCAGAAAAATCTCCAGCGTGTCGAGGCCTGAGAGGGGCGACAGATCGGTGACACCGGTGCCAGCGATGTTCAGACTTTGCAGGCGGCGCAGACCACGGGCAAAGTCCAGATCGGTGACCGTGTCGACGCCCCAAATCGACAGATGCTCGAGGTCGGACAGGGTGGCCAGCGGCGTGAAATCCGGCGCGGAAACGGAGTCGAGGCTGAGGCGCTTCAGCGTCGTCAGCTGAGCCAGCGGCGCGAGGTCGGCGGTGTGAATGCCAACCAGTGCCAGCTTTTCCAGATTGGGCAGGTCCAACAGGGGGGTCAGGTCCAGCGGTTGGTCGTAGCGCAGTTCCGCCATCAGTGTCAGATCTTGCACGTCGTGGAGCTGTTGCAGGCTGTCGAGCGTCGGGGTCTGCGGGCCGATCCGCAGCTGGTACTTGTGGTCGCTGGCCGGGATGCAGGTTTCTCCGATCCGCGCGCAGTCCTCATGGGCCGCGAGCTGGCCGCTCAGGGAAAAGGCTGCCGCGAGGCTCGCAATAAAAATGCGCAAACTTACCATCAAAGACGCCTATGCCCTGGCCGTTATAAAAGTGGCCGGTGAATGAGTGCACATGTTATCGCGTGCTTGCTTCATGCTCGCAACATTTTTGTAACAGAGCGTAAAAGCCGCGGATGGCTTGCACCGCTCAGCTGGCAGCTGTACGCATGGCGCCAACGCTGACAGGGAGACGCTTCGATGCTGGATGATCCGAAAACGCTTGTGTCCACAGGCTGGCTGGCTGCTCATCTGAAGGACCCGGATTTGCGGATCCTGGACGCCTCGTGGTATCTGCCGCAGGACGGCCGCGACCCGCGGGCGGAATACGAGGCCGCCCACATCCCCGGCGCACGTTTTTTCGATATAGAAGACATTTCCGACCATCGGTCCGACCTGCCACACATGATGCCGCCGGTGGAGAAGTTCATGTCGCGACTGCGCGCCATGGGCGTGGGCGATGGCCATCAGGTGGTGATCTATGACGGCAAGGGGCTGTTTTCTGCCGCCCGTGTCTGGTGGATGTTCCGGCTGATGGGGCAGAGCAATGTCGCGGTGCTCGACGGCGGCTTGCCGAAATGGCAGGCCGAGGGCCACCCGGTCGAAGACCTGCCACCGGTGATCCGCGACCGTCATATGACGGTGCGGGTGCAGAACCAGCTGCTGCGTGATGTCACCCAGGTGTCGGCCGCGGCCAAGCTGGGCGATCATGAAATCATTGACGCGCGGTCCGCGGAGCGCTTCCGCGGCGACAAGCCAGAGCCGCGGGAAGGCTTGCGCGCGGGCCATATCCCCGGCTCCAAGAATGTTCCCTTTGCGACCCTGTTGAGAGCGGATGGCACCCTGAAGGACGCCGACGGCATCCGCGCTGCCTTTGCCGCGGCCGGGGTCGATCTGGACAAACCCGCCATCACCACCTGCGGTTCGGGCGTCACCGCCGCCGTCCTCAGCCTGGCCATGGAGCGGATCGGCAAGACCGATCACGCGCTTTATGACGGCTCCTGGGCGGAGTGGGGTGCCTTCCCGACCCTTCCCGTTGCAACCGGAGAGACCTGATGTTCGAAACCCTGAAATCCCAGCCAGCCGACAAGATCCTGGCACTGATGCAGATGTACCGTGACGATCCGCGCGCGGACAAGGTCGACCTTGGCGTTGGCGTGTACAAGAACGCCGAGGGCGTCACCCCGGTGATGCGCGCGATCAAGGCGGCGGAGCACAAGCTGTGGGAAGAGCAGACCACCAAGGCCTATACCGGCCTGGCTGGCGATCCGGCCTATGCGGATGCGATGATCGGGTTGATCCTGGGCGATGCGGTCGCGCGGGAGACCATCGCCGCGGCCGCCACCCCCGGCGGCACCGGCGCGGTGCGCCAGGCGTTTGAGATGATCCGCATGGCCAACCCCAAGGCGCGGGTCTTTGTGTCGGACCCGACCTGGCCGAACCACATCTCGATCCTGAAATATGTCGGTATCGAGACGGTCACCTATCGCTATTTCGACCGCGAAACGCGCGGCGTGGATTTCGATGGCATGATCGAGGATCTGAAGGGCGCGCAAAAGGGCGACGTGGTGCTGCTGCATGGCTGCTGCCACAACCCGACTGGCGCCAACCTGAACGAGACCCAGTGGAAAGAGGTCATCGCGCTTCTGAACGATCGCGGTCTGATCCCGATGATTGACATCGCCTACCAGGGCTTTGGCGATGGTCTGGACGAGGACGCCAAGGGCGTGCGCCTGGTTGCCGCCGGCTGCCCCGAGGTGCTGATCGCGGCCAGCTGCTCGAAGAATTTCGGCATCTACCGTGAGCGCACCGGCCTGCTGATGGCGGTGAGCCAGGACAAGGGCGCGCAGGCGCTGAACCAGGGCACGTTGGCCTTCCTGAACCGGCAGAACTATTCCTTCCCGCCGGACCACGGCGCGCGCTTGGTGACCATGATCCTGAACGACGAGGCGCTGCGCGCCGATTGGGCCGCTGAGCTGGAGGAAACCCGGCTGGGCATGCTGGCCCTGCGCCAGCAACTGGCCGATGAACTGCAGCGCCTGACCGGTTCGGATCGCTTCGGCTTCATCGCCCAGCACCGTGGCATGTTCTCGCTCTTGGGCACCACGCCGGAGCTGGTGGAGAAGATGCGCGTCGACAGTGGCATCTACATGGTGGGCGACAGCCGCCTGAACATCGCGGGCCTTAACGCGCAGACCGTGCCGGTGCTGGCCAAGGCGATCGTCGACGTCGGCGTCTGAGCCGCGGCCTTCAGATCTGTAAACATGAAAACGCGCCCCTCTGCCGGGCGCGTTTTTTTGTATCCCGCACAGAATTTTTACCGAAAAATCTCGCCAAAAGTTCTCCAAAACCTTTGGCGCTGCGCCGCAACTGCCAGGACGAAAAAACGCGGCGCCTGAAACAGGCGCCGCGCGGAGCGTTTTGCGAGGACCGTCAGTCTCAGCTCGGCGAGAACTCGGGGTAGGCTTCCATGCCCAGCTCCGCCATGTCCAGGCCGTTGACCTCGTCTTCCTCGTCGACCCGGATACCCGTGGTGGCCCGCAGGATCAGCCAGACAACCGCGGAGGCGATGACGGTGAACACGCCGATGACCACGATGCCGGTCAGCTGGACCATGAGCGAGGCATCGGGGTTGGACAGCACAACCGCGATGGTGCCCCAGATGCCGCAGATCAGGTGGACCGGGATGGCGCCGACCACGTCGTCGATCTTCAGCTTGTCGAGGAAGGGCACCGCGAAGACCACGATGATACCGCCGATGGCGCCGATCAGGGTGGCCACGCCCAGGGTCGGGGTCAGCGGCTCGGCAGTGATCGACACGAGGCCGGCCAGCGCACCGTTCAGGATCATCGTCAGATCGGGTTTTTTGAACAGCAGCTGGGTCAGCACCAGCGCCGCCACGGCACCGCCTGCGGCGGCCGCATTGGTGTTGGCAAAGATCCGGGAGATGTCGGCCACGTCACCGACGGTGCCCATCGCCAGCTGCGAGCCGCCGTTGAAGCCGAACCAGCCCATCCACAGGATGAAGGTGCCAAGTGTCGCCAGCGCCAGGTTGGAGCCGGGCATCGGGATGGTCTTGCCGTCCTTGTACTTGCCGATGCGCGGGCCGAGGATCAGCGCGCCGGTCAGGGCTGCCCAGCCACCGACGGAGTGCACGACGGAGGAGCCTGCGAAGTCCAGGAAACCCATCTGGTCCAAGAAGCCGCCGCCCCATTTCCAGCTGGCCTGCAGCGGGTAGATGATGGCGGTCAGGATCACGGTGAAGATCAGGAAAGGCCAGAGTTTGATGCGCTCGGCCAGGGTGCCCGACACGATCGAGGCGGTGGCCGCACAGAACATCAGCTGAAAGAAGAAGTCCGAGCCGGTGGAGGCGTAGGAATAGTCATCCGCTGCATCCGCGGTGATGCCCACCGCTTCCAGCACGCCGGGGCCGAAGACGCCGGACAGAACCCCGTCCATCGCCCAGTTGCCCAGCGGATACATCAGGTTATAGCCGATCAGGTAATAGAAAACCGCCGCCAGCGAAAACAGTGCCATGTTCTTGGTCAGCTGCATGGTCACGTTCTTGGAGCGCACCAGCCCCGCTTCCAGCATGGCAAAACCGGCCGCCATCCAGAACACCAGGCAGCCGCCGATCAGGAACAGCAGCGAATTCAGGATGAACACAGTGTCGGTGGCCGGGTTCACCCCTGGTGCCGGGCCGTCCTGGGCCAGCGCAAGGCCCGGCAGGGCGGCCAGCGCCAGCGCCGCAAAGGGGAGTTTCAGGTTCTTCATAAGTCTTTCCTCCATGGCGGGCGCTTACAGCGCCTCGAGGTTGGTTTCGCCGGTGCGCACCCGCACAGCCTGTTCCACATCCAGAACAAATATCTTGCCGTCACCGATCTTGCCGGTGCGGGCGGTTTCCGCGATGGCGCTGACGGCGGGCTCGGCCAGCTCATCCGGCACCACCAGTTCCAGCTTCACCTTGGGTACGAAATTCACTTCGTATTCCGCCCCGCGATAGATTTCGGTATGGCCCGCTTGCGCGCCGAAACCCTTGATTTCATTCACCATCAACCCGCTGACGCCCAGTCCGGTCAGCGCCTCGCGGACCTCGTCCAGCTTGAAGGGCTTGATGGCGGCTACGATCATCTTCATCTCAGTACCCCTTGGTCTGCCCAGTTATCGTCCCGTGTTTGCCCCCAGGTGCTGTCCGTCTGGGGGCAGCTGTCAGGCGCGTTTGCATCTGCAGAAAAGACGCTGGGCCGAGTCGTGCCTATAAATTGGGAGCAGGTTTCCGCGTGAACCGCGCCGGGCGCACAAAAATTTCGCGCCTTTTGGGGCGGTCGCCTAAAAACCGGACATCTGGAAAAGGGGTGCGGCGCGGCCCCTGCCCCCTCTACATTCCCGGTCGGGCGAGGTATGGTCGGCGCAAACGGGAAAACCGGGCAGGACATCGACATGGCACAAGGATCCGGGCGCAAGCCTTTGGTGGCAGACAAGCGAAATCTTGCGGGCGGCAAGCGCAAGACGGCCGCAAGCAAGACTCCTGTGCGCAAGAAGGCGGCTGCCAAGCGCGGGGGGGCGTTCAGCCTGCTGCGCCTGTTCGGCCGCAAAAAGCGCGCGCCGAGGCCGGTCAGGAAAAAGCGCGGGGTCATCGGCCTGTTGTTGGCGCCGTTCGTCTGGGCGTTCCGCTTGGTCTGGGGCTTCACCTGGCGCATCGGCATGGTGGCCTGTTTGCTGGTGGGGCTGGCGGTGGCGTTCCAATACGCCAAATTGCCCGCGGTCTCGGCCTATCTGGATGGCCGCGCCCGCGGGTCCGTGACGCTGCTGGACCGCAACGGCGAGGTCTTTGCCTGGCGTGGCGATCAGTTCGGCGGCGTGGTGCGCGCCGACACGGTCTCGCCACATCTGAAAAACGCCATCGTCGCCACTGAGGACAAGCGCTTCTATCGCCATTTCGGCATTTCGCCGCGCGGGGTCGCCAGTGCCATCCGCATCAACCTGCGCGAAGGCCGCGGGCCGCTGTCGGGGCATGGCGGCTCCACCATCACGCAACAGACGGCCAAGCTGCTGTGTCTGGGGCGGATGTATGACCCAACAGAATGGAAGAGCGAACGCGCCTATGAGGCGGACTGCCGCAAGAGCTCGCTCTGGCGCAAGGGCACAGAGGCGATCTTTGCACTGGCGATGGAGGCGAAATACACCAAGGACGAGATCCTCTCGATCTACATGAACCGCGCCTACATGGGCGGTGGGGCCTACGGCGCCGAGGCCGCGGCGCAACGCTATTTCGGCAAATCCGCCAACCAGCTGAACCCGGCCGAGGGCGCGATGCTGGCGGGGCTTCTGACCGCGCCCTCGACGCTGGCCCCGACCAACGACCTGCGGCGCTCGCAGGACCGGGCGGCAACAGTGCTGCGGCTGATGCGGGAGCAGGGCTACCTGACCACCGCGGAAATGACCCAGTTCCAGAACAACCCGGCCGGGCTGAGCGAAGCCGCGGCCGCGCGGGCGGGCGGGTATTTTGCCGATTGGGTGATGGACAGCATTCCCGATTTCCTGGGCGACCAGACCACCGAGGACGTGGTGATCCGCTCGACCCTGGACCAACGCTTGCAGCGCGCCGCAGAGGAAGCGCTGAAATACGTCTTTGAGAACAAGGTCCGCGAAGGCTCCAAGGCGCAGGCCGCCATCGTGGTGATGAGCGCCGACGGCGCGGTGCGCGCGATGGTGGGCGGTCGCAAGACCCGCGTCAGCGGCGTGTTCAACCGTGCGACCCAGGCCAACCGGCAGACCGGCTCAGCCTTCAAACCCTTTGTCTATGCCACGGCGTTGGAACTGGGCTATTCGCCGTATGACCGGGTGCTGGACGCGAGATACTGCATGAAGATTCCCGGCTCTGGCCAGTGGTGCCCGGAAAACTATACCCGCAAGTTCTATGGCGAAGTGACCCTGGCGCGGGCTTTGCGGGACTCGCTCAACGTGCCGGCGGTCAAGCTCTCCGAGGCGGTGGGCCGTGACAAGGTCAGCCGGGTGGCCCGCGATTTTGGCATCGACAGCGATCTGGCGGCGGGACCGGCGCTGGCGCTCGGGGCCTCGGAAAGCACGCTGCTGGAGATGACTGGCGCCTATGCGGGTATCCTGAACGGCGGCTCTTCGGTGACGCCTTATGGCGTGAACGAGCTGAAACTGGTGGCCGACAGCGAGGCGCTGATGGGGGCCAGCGGCGGCATCGGCGAACGGGTGGTGCGCAAGGAGGCGGCGCAGCAGCTGGTCTGGATGATGGAAAAGGTGATCGCAGAGGGCACCGGCCGCCGCGCGCAGATCCCGGGCTGGCAGGCCGCGGGCAAGTCCGGCACCACGTCGGCGGCCAAGGACGCCTGGTTCATCGGCTTTACCGCCGATTACGTGGCGGGCGTCTGGATGGGCTATGATGACAACACGCCGCTGACCGGGGTGACGGGCGGCGGCCTGCCGGCCGAGATTTGGCGCGAGACCATGGTGCGGGTGCATGAGGGGCTGACACCAAAGCCGCTGCCGATGCTGGAGCCCGCGCCGATCGCACCGCCGCCGCAGCCTACCCGCCGCGAGCGTCGCCAGCGGCAGGGGCCGAACCTTGGCCAGGAACTGGGCCGCGCCGTCGACAACATCCTGCGCGACATACTCGGCAACTGATTGTCCGCGCCCGCCTCGTCAGGGGCGGGCAGGGGGCAGGCAGCGGCTCCCGCCCGGCTTGGCGCCCCTGCGGGACGCTGTCGCCCGTTGGGCCCGGCGCCGCACCTGCGGTGCGGCGTGCGCCTGAAACGCAGGCAGAGCGCAGTCCCGTGCAAGCTGCTGTGCTGCGGAGCCGTGCGGAATTGCCGCCATCGTGGCCAGCAGGTGAAAAGGGCTGACAACGAAAAAGGCTCCGCACCGGGAGCCTTCCTCTTAGCCTGTGTCGTGCCGTCAGGCGCGGGGCCGTGGTGACGGCTCATCCCTGGCGCTTCAGCTCAGCGATCAGCGCGTCGATGTCGCCGCCCTTGCTGTCCAGAATCGCGCCGATTTCGGTGCGTTCGGTCAGCAAGAGGTTTACGCCCTCGATGAACATGTTGAAGAACAGATCCTTGCCGGAACGGTCCGAGACCAGAAAGGTGACTTCAAACGGCGACTGACCCTTGAGGTAGGCGATCGTGCTGACCTCATACCACTTCTTCACCTTCTTGACGCCCTTGACCTCCAGCTTGCCGCCGATGAATTCGCGGAATCGTTTGCCGTATTTGCGCGCGATGTAGCTTTGGAACGCGTTGGAGAACGCCCGTTTCTGGGCCGTGCTGGCGCGGCGGCCATCCACACCCAGCGCGTAGGCGGCAATGTAGGAGGTGTCGCTGTAGCGCGCGAAGATCCGTTCGAACTCGCGGAACATGGCGCTTTCGCCCTTGCCGGACTCGATCACCCGGTTGATGTCACCGACCAGGCTGTTGATCAGCGTGCTGGCCCGGTTTTCGGTCAGCGCCCACAGCGCCTGCGGGGCGGCCAGAACCGCGACGGCCCCGGCGGGCAGGGAGGACAGGAAAGTACGGCGGTGCATCATTCAGAATCCTTCAGTATCCAGGTCGAACGGGTCGATTTCCTTGATCTCAGCCCCGTCGCCCAGCTCAAAGCGGCGGTTTTGCAGGTAGATCAGGCGCGACTGGGCATAGCTGTCGGCGCTCTCGTAGAGAATCGAGTCGATGGTGTCGGAATAATTGCCACGATCCCCCATCCGCCGCACGATCTCAGCGTAGATGCTGACATTTTTGGCGGTATTCTGCTCGACATAGCCGAGGGGGTTCAGCACGAAGTCCACCGCGATACCGGCGGCATCACGGCTGGTCGAGGGGCCAAGCAGCGGCAGTTCCACATAGGCGCCTTCGCCGACACCCCAGGCATGCAACGTTTCGCCAAAATCGGTATCCACGGCGGAAATGTTGAAATCCGAGGCCGGATCCCCCAGCCCGCCGATGCCGAAGATCGAATTGATGACGAAGCGCGACAGGGCCACGCCCGTCGTTTTCAGATCGCCCTGCAACAGTGCGTTGACCGCCTGGCCCGGCATGGACAGGTTTTCGGCGAACAGGCCAAAGCTGGTCACCATATCCGGCGGCACCACGGCCACATAGCCTTTGGAGGCGGGACGGAACACCAGCCGGTCGACACCGCGATTGAAACCGTGGACAGCGCGATTGGTGCCCTCGTAGGGGTCAAAAACCTCCCCCGCGCTGCGGGCCACCGGATCCTGGGTGGCGCAGCCGGCGGCAAACGCCGCCAAAATCAGCGCCGCTGGGAATTTAAGTAGTCGCAACGTGAAGGGCATTCGGATAAGTGTCCAATTGGTGCGGAACCGGCGCAACAGAGGCTAAATAAGAGCTTTTCGGCCGTTTTCCAGTCTGATTACATTTTTTTACCTGCCTTCCGCCAGAACTGGTACAAATAGCCCTGACCTGAGGCCAAGGAACCACTATTGCAGTCTGACCATGATTAAAAGCATTTATAAGAACGGCTATGACGAGCTGCGAAGCGTGCGGCGGCAGAGCCGCGGGCTCTATTGGTCTGTCGGGATGTTCAGCTTCTTCGTGAACTTGCTGATGCTGACCGGCCCCTTGTACATGATGCAGGTCTATGACCGGGTGCTGGGCAGCCGCTCGGAGGCGACGCTGCTGGCGCTGTCGCTGCTGGTGGTGTTTCTCTACGGCATGATGGGTCTGCTGGACTACGCCCGTGGCCGGATCATGGCGCGGGTCGGGGCGCGGTTTCAGGCGGCGCTGGACCGGCGGGTGTTCGATGCGATGATCCGCCGCTCTGCGGTGGCGCAGGACCAGACCGCGCAGACTGGCCTCAGCGATCTGGAATCGGTGCAACGGCTGATATCCTCGCCGGTGCTGGCCGCGGCGTTCGACCTGCCCTGGACGCCGGTCTTCCTGGCGGGCATTGCGCTGTTCCATCCCTGGCTGGGAGTGCTGGCGGTGGCGGGCGGCGCGGTGCTGGTGCTGATTGCGGTGATGAACCAGATGTTCACGCGTTTGCCGATGCAGAAGGCCAACATGACCGGCCACAAGGCCAACCTCATGTCCGAAGAAATTCGCACCGAGGCGGAGATGATCCAGTCGATGGGCATGCGTGGCGCCTCCTTTGCGCGCTGGAAGCAGGCCCGCGATGCGGCGCTGGCGGACAGCGTGACCGCCAATGACACCGGCGGCGGTTTCACCACGCTGACCAAGACGCTGCGGCTGTTCCTGCAGTCGGCGATGCTGGGGCTGGGGGCCTATCTGGTGCTGCAGGGCGAGGTGACGCCCGGTGCGATGATCGCAGGCTCCATCCTGATGGGCCGTGCCCTGGCGCCGATCGAGCTGGGCCTGGGCCAGTGGGGGATGGTGCAGCGGGCGCTGAAGGGCTGGCACAGCCTGGCCGAGCTCTTGGACAAGGTGCCGGAAGAGGCCGCGCGCACGGCGCTGCCCAAGCCCAAGGCGCTTCTGGAGGTTCAGGGCATGGCGGTGGTGCCGCCGGGGGGCAAGACACCCCTCTTGCGCAACGTGAATTTCCGGGTCCAGCCGGGCCAGGCGATCGGCGTGATCGGGCCCTCGGGCGCGGGCAAGTCGACCCTGGCGCGGGCGCTGACGGGCGTCTGGCGGCCGGCGGCGGGCTCGGTGCGGCTCGACGGGGCGGCGCTGGACCAATATGCGCCGGATGTGCTGGGCGGCCACATCGGCTATCTGCCGCAGCGCATTCAGGTGTTCGACGGTACCATCGCCCAGAACATCGCCCGCCTGCAACAGGACCCCGATCCCGAAAAGGTGGTCGCCGCCGCGCGCAAGGCCGCCGCGCATGAGATGATCCTGAAACTGCCCGAGGGCTATGACACCCGCGTCACCGCTTCCGGGGGGCGGCTGTCGGGCGGGCAGATGCAGCGGGTGGGCCTGGCGCGGGCGCTCTACGACGATCCGGTGATCGTGATCCTGGACGAACCCAACTCGAACCTCGACAACGAAGGCTCGATCGCGCTGAACCAAGCGATCAAGCAGATCAAGGCCGAGGGGCGCTCGGTACTGATCATGGCGCACCGTCCGGCGGCAATTCAGGAATGCGACATGCTGCTGGTGGTCGATCAGGGCACCCAGACGGCCTTTGGCCCCAAAGACAAGGTGTTGCAGGAAATGGTCGCCAACCATCAGAACATCCGCCAGTCCACCGGCACCGGAGGTGTGCGATGACCCCCGCAAACCAATGGTCCGCGCGGCGGCCGCTGATCTTGGGGCTGCTGACCCTGCTGGTGCTGGTCGGCGGCTTTGGCACCTGGTCCGTGATGTCGTCGATTTCCGGCGCGGTGGTGGCCTCGGGGCGCATCGAGGTCGACCGCAACCGTCAGGTGGTGCAGCATCTGGACGGCGGCATCGTGGCCGAGATTCTGGTCGACGAGGGCGACACCGTGGCCGAGGGCGACACGCTGATCCGGCTCGACGCGACCGGGCTCGCCTCGCAGCTGGTCATCGTCGAAGGCCAGTTGTTCGAATTGATGGCACGCCGCGGGCGGCTGGAGGCAGAGCGCGACGAGGCGGCGCAGATCACCTTTGAGCCGGAGCTGCTGGCAGCGGCGGAGACCCAGCCGGACGTCATGGATCTGGTC
>NZ_JBVYHB010000012.1:0-149133 GCF_056033425.1 Leisingera sp. SA32
CGGCGGGCAGCATGGCTGCCCGCCGCGGCCCCGCCACCCCACCTGCCAACAAAGTGCGCAACGCAAACGCCCCGCAAACCAGAACGGATTGCGGGGCGCAGCATCAAGGTCTCAGGCGGTGATCAGGCCGTGGGCTCCGGCTCCAGATCGCCTTCGGGCGGCGATTTCTTGGGCTTCGCCTTCGGGATCGCGGTGACAGAGGCAGTGCCTTCATCCTCGCCGCCATCCCCGTCGTCGCCCGCCTGCGGCGGTTCGCCCTTCATCACCCGTTTGATCTCATCGCCGGTCAGGGTCTCATACTCCAGCAGTCCCTGCGCCAGACGCTCCCACTCTTCCTTGTGGTCAGACAGGATCTGAAAGGCGCGCTCATACCCGTCCTGGATGAAGCGCTTCACTTCTTCCTCGATCAGCTCCTTGGTGTTTGCCGAGACCGAGAAACCCGCGGTATTGCCGGAATAGCCCTCATGCGCTTCGGCATAGTCGATATTGCCGACCTTGTCCGACATGCCCCAGCGCAGCACCATGGCACGCGCCAGCTGGCTGGCCTGCTGAATATCCCCGGCCGGACCATTAGAGACGTGATCCTCGCCGTATTTGATGATTTCCGCCGCCTTGCCGGCCATGGTCATCGCCAGTTTTTGCTGACATTCATCGCGGTGCCAGTTCAGCCGGTCCATCTCAGGCAGGGACACCACCATCCCCAGCGCCCCACCCCGTGGGATGATCGTCGCCTTGTAGACCGGGTCGCATTCCGGCAGCATCAGGCCGACAACCGCATGGCCTGCTTCATGATAAGCGGTCTTTTCCTTCTGGTCCTGGGTCAGCACCATGGACCGCCGTTCGGCCCCCATCATCACCTTGTCCTTGGCCGATTCGAAATCTTCCATGGTGACAAAGCGGCGGCCAACGCGAGCTGCCATCAGCGCGGCCTCGTTGACCAGGTTGGCCAGATCCGCACCAGAGAACCCCGGCGTACCGCGCGCGATGATGCGCAGGTCGACATCCGGACCCAGCGGCGTCTTGCGCGCATGCACGCCCAGGATCTTCTCGCGGCCCTTGATGTCGGGGTTGCCGACGGTGACATTGCGGTCAAAGCGGCCGGGACGCAGCAGCGCCGGGTCCAGCACGTCCTTGCGGTTGGTGGCGGCCAGGATGATGACACCCTCGTTGGCCTCAAAACCGTCCATTTCCACCAGCAGCTGGTTCAGGGTCTGCTCGCGCTCATCATTGCCGCCGCCGTAACCGGCGCCACGGTGACGCCCCACCGCGTCGATTTCATCGATGAACACGATGCACGGCGCGTTCTTCTTGGCCTGTTCAAACATGTCGCGCACACGGGAGGCCCCAACGCCGACGAACATTTCCACAAAATCCGAACCGGAGATGGTGAAGAACGGCACCCCGGCCTCGCCTGCGATGGCACGCGCCAGCAGCGTCTTACCGGTGCCCGGAGGGCCGACCAGCAGCGCGCCCTTGGGGATCTTGCCCCCCAGGCGCGAGAACTTCTGCGGGTTGCGCAAGAATTCGACGATCTCTTCCAGCTCTTCCTTGGCCTCGTCGATACCGGCAACATCGTCAAAAGTGACGCGGCCGTGTTTTTCCGTCAGCATCTTGGCCTTCGATTTGCCAAACCCCATGGCGCCGCCTTTGCCGCCGCCCTGCATCCGGTTCATGAAATAGATCCAGACACCGATCAGCAGCACAAACGGCAGCAGCGTGATCAGGAACGACTGAAAGCCCGACTGCTGCTGCTTTTCAGCGCGCACGGGGATATCGTTCTCGATCAGCAGCGCGGTGACTTCGGCGTCGCCCGGTTTGATGGTGACATAGTTCTGCCCGTCGGTGGTGGTGTAGCGCACCTGTTCTCCGTCGAGGGTGACGGTGCTGACCTTGCCGGTCTCGACCGAGCTGACAAAGTCAGAGAAAGTGCGTTCACGGCTCTGCATCGTGCTGCCGGAACCGCTGAACAAATTGAACAGCGCCAGGATCAGCAGAAACAGAACAACCCAAAAGGCGATATTGCGAGCGTTGCCCAAGGAAAGTTCTCCCTATCATTTAGGCGCGCCTGACCGGCCGCCTGCGTTGCCCTTAAAATAAGGATCATTCGGGCAGGTTCAATGCGATAAAAGGGATGCGAAGAACTCTTCTTCGTTTCCGACGTGTTCCGCGACCCAACCATTGCCAAATCCGGCCGCGGGCGCGGCGATCAGCGCAGCGCCGCGCCACAACGCGGGGGTCGCTTCCAACACCGGCAGCGGCACCCCGGCGGGACGCCAGGTCGCGCTGCCCGCCAGCCCCTTGCGACCAAGCGCGCGCACCTCGCAATCCTTGGCATCCCCGCCAAAAACCGTCCAGCGCCTGTCCCACAACTGGCCCGGCAGTGCGACCTCGTCGCGCAGCGCATTATGCTCCCGGCAGATCCAGATTTGCTTGGAGGTGGTCAGCAAATGGCAGCCCGACACCGTCGCCGCCCCCCCGTTGCGCGCCGCCAAGACGGCGATGTCCATCGGCACCCGCCGCGGCGGATAGGGGCTGGCGGACACCCACTGGATGGCCTTGACCAGCAACCGGTATCCGGTCTCGCTGGGCAGGGTGCGAAACTTGCGCTGGCACAGCACCACAGCGCCCGCCTGCACATGCGCCATGTCACGCGCGGCCAGGAAAACATACCAGTCCAGCGCCTCGCGGGCCTTGGCCATATGCTGCGCCACCTTGGACAGCACCGTTGGCGTCAGGCCCAAAGGCGCCAGCTCTGCCAGCGCGCGCCGGGCGCGCACCCGTTCGTAGCGCAGGTCGCTGTTGCTGGGATCCTCGCACCAGTCGTGACCGCCTTCGGCCAGATACTGGCGCAGCTCGCTGCGGGTGATTTCCAGCAACGGTCGCATCAGGGTGACCCCGTTGTGAACCCGGCTCGGCGGCATGCCCGACAGCCCCGACACCCCTGCCGCGCGCGCCATCCGCATCAGCAAGGTCTCGGCCTGGTCATCGGCCGTGTGTGCCACACACAGGACAGGGATGTCCTTGCGTCTGGCCCAGTTGGTCAGCAGCGCGTATCGCGCCTCGCGAGCCTGGCTTTGCAGATTGCCTGCGCCCGGCCCCTCGCGCCATTCGATGGTTTCGTGCTGGATGCCTAATTTTTCCGCGGTGCGGCCGACAAAGGCCGCCTCTTCGGCAGCCTCAGGTCGCAGACGGTGGTCGATGGTGGCGGCGAACAGCGTAACCGGGTCATCTGCGAAACAAGCCTGCATCAGATGCAGCAGCGCCATCGAATCACTCCCGCCCGAGACGGCAATGCCCAATCTGGCGGGAGGCTCGGGCGGAAACTGACTGCGCAAGAGGCCCAGGATATCCCGCCGCACCCCCGTCAAGAACAGCCCAGCGTGTCCATCTCGGCCTGCGCTTGGGCCACCGGCGCCGCGCCCGGAAAGCGGACGCCGACCTCTGCCAGCGTCACGCAGGCCTGATCGGTCTGGCCCAGCCGCCCCAGCGCCGCGCCCAGTTCAAACAGCGCCTCTGGCGCCACCGGCCCGGCGGAATTGGCGCTGAATGCCGCCAGATAGGCGCGCGCCGCCTCGCGGGTATCGCCCAGGCCGTCCAGCGCCTTGCCGCGGCTGAATTCCGCTGCGGGCGCCAGCGGGCTGCCGGGATAGGCCTGGTTGAATGCCGCGAATTTCTCGGCGGCGTCCTGATACTGCCCCTCGGCCAGAAGCGCCTCGGCAGCGTCAAAATCCGCCTGCTCGCCCACCGCCAATTCGCCGCCAGCGTTGCCCGTCTCTGGACCTGCAACCGGAGTGTCCAGGCCCGGTGCCCCCGGCAGCTCCCCACCGCCGAGGGTAGAGGTCTCACCCAGGGCGCCGACGTCGCCGCCCTCCAGCTCGACCAGACGGAATTCCAGGTCACCGATCCGGTTGGTGCCATCCGTGACGATGCGGTTGATCCGGTTCTCCAGGGTCTCGGTCTGCAATGTCAGCCGCTGCAATTCGCTCTCGATCGCGCCGACCCGGTCCAGAACGGTGCTGCCAGAGGCGTCGGCCAAAGGCGAGCCGGTTGTCGACAACTCCCGCTTCAGCCGCTGGACTTCCACATGCAACACCGTCAGCTCTTGGCGGATGTCCGCCAGCGTCTGCTGGTCCTGCGCCGCCAACGGCAACGGCAGCGCCATCACGGTGGCCAATAGCACGGTGCGAAGGCGTTTCATCGCGTTACCCCACCAGACCGCCGGCCAGCACGGTGACGGCGCGCCGGTTCTTGGCATAGCAGCTTTCTTCCGAGCAGATTTCAAGCGGGCGTTCCTTGCCAAAGCTGACGACTTTGATGCGGCTGCCGGCTATTCCCTGCGAAATCAGGTACTCGCGCGCCGCATTGGCGCGCTTGGCGCCGAGGCCAAGGTTGTATTCACGGGTACCCTTCTCGTCCGCGTGCCCCTCGATGGTGACCACGTAATCGGGGTTCTGGGCCAGCCAGCGCGCCTGCCCCTGCAGGGTAGCCTGCGCCGCGGGCGACAGGCTGGACTGGTCGTTGGCAAACAGCACCCGGTCGCCAACGGTCTGCCGGAAGTAGGCCGGGCTGGCCGGGTCCAACGCCGCGGCGCCAAGGCCCGCACCGCCGTCACCAGCGCCAACGCTGCCGTTCACGTCATCGCTCCAGGGGGTGTTTCCACAGGCTGTCAGCCCCAGTACGGCCACTGCCGCAATTGCCAATTTGAAACCGCTCATGATGTCCGCCTATCCCTTTGCGTTTCTTGACCCGACGCTAACACAACCGCGATCCGGGTTCCATGCGGCTGTCGCCGCCTCTTGCCGTTAGTGTTGCAGTGGTGACCAGGCCGGGTCAGAGGCCCCGTCGGGCGTCTTCACCGGCTTCAGGTTGCGGCCGGTAATGTCCACCGAATACAACAGGGCCCGCCCGGTGCTGCCCTGACTTTCGCGGGTGAACATGATGACGCGCCCATTGGGGGCCCAGGTCGGCCCCTCATCTAGGAAAGAGGCCGTCAGCAGGCGCTCCTCGCTGCCGTCGGTGCGCATCACGCCAATGTGGAACCGGCCCTTGTTCTGCTTGGTAAAGGCAATCATGTCCCCGCGCGGCGACCACACCGGGGTGCCATAGCGCCCCTTGCCGAAGCTGATCCGCCGCGCCTCGCCGCCGCCTGCTGGCATCACATACAGCTGCTGGCTGCCGGAGCGGTCGCTCTCGAACACGATCTGGCTGCCGTCGGGCGAGAAGGAGGGCGCCGTCTCGATTGAGGGCGCGGAGGTCAGCCGGGTCTTGGCCCCGGTGCTGATGTCCATGGTGTACAGATCCGTATTGCCGCCCTGGGTCTGAGAATAGACCACGGTACGCCCGTCCGGCGCAAACCGCGGCGCAAAGCTCATCGTGCCATCACCGCTGGACAGAACCTTGCGCTGCACCTGCCCCACATCCAGCACGTGGATTTGCGGGAAACCGCTCTCGTAGCTGGTATACAGCACCCGGTCGCCGGTGGGTGAGAAACGCGGTGCCAGCACCAATGACGCGCTGTTGGTCAGGAACTGCACATTGGCGCCGTCATAATCCATGATGGCAAGCCGCTTGCGGCGGTCGTTCTTGGGGCCGCTTTCGGAGACATAGACCACCCGACTGTCGAAATAACCGCTCTCGCCGGTGATCCGGCTGTAGATCGCGTCAGCCACCTTGTGCGCCATCCGCCGCCAGCCGTCGGTGGTGCCGGTGAACTGCAAGCCGCTGCCCAGCTCGCTCTCGGCGAACACGTCATAGCCGCGAAAGCGCACCGTCAGCCGATTGCCGTTGATGCCAACCGCTCCAGTAATCAGCGCCTGCGCGTTCACCGCTTTCCAGTCGGCGTAATTCACCGGGTCGTCAAAGCCGGTCACGGTCGAGATATGCGCGCTGGCGGGCACTTCGCGGAACAGGCCCGTGCCGCTGAGATCCGCGGCAATCACCCGGGCGATCTGGCTGGCATATTCCGCCGCGGCCGGCGTTTCCGGCACGAAATCCGGCACCGCATAGGGCAAGGGCTCGATCACACCCTGGTCGATTTCAATGCGGAGCGGCCCGTTCTGCGCCAAGGCCGCATCCGCCCCGGTCAGTGCCGAGGCTCCGATCAGAAGTGCTGCCAGGAAATTCCTCATTTGATCCGCATCCTTTCAGGATTGAATGTCATCTCGATGTCGCGCCAATGGTCGTATTTTTCAGCAGGTAGATTAAACCCCCTGCTGCCACAGCGAATAATTGCCCGGCGCGCCGCCTCATAGGCCTGTTTGGCCGCCGCAGCCGATCCCCCGCTGCTGGAGAGCATCCGGATGGAGCCCGTATCCGGCTTGCCGGACTCTTGCAGGGTAACGCCAACCACCACGGTTGTGTTCAGTGCCTCCGTCGACAAAGAGCCGACATTCCAGCACTGTGACACAGCCACCCGCAACGCATCTTTTTCGCCGAGCGTCAGCGGCGGGCCGGACGGCTCGGGTGCTTCCACCTCGGCGCCACCGGCCAGGGCTTCGGCCAGCGCATCCTCAACCGCCGATGACGTATCAGCCTGTGCACGTTCCTCTGGCTGTTCCGGCCGCTCCGGCTCCGCAGATTGGGCGGTTTCGGTGACCGCCGGTGCGGGCGCCGGGTCGGGGCGGTCGGGTCGCGCGCGCGGCCGCACCGAGGTCGTCGGTGCGGCAGAGGCGGCGATCTCGTCGCCTTCGTTTTCCTCGGTCACGATGCGGTCACTGGCGGCTTCGGGCGCGGTGGCCTCCTGCACCTCCTGCGGTGCCTCTGCGCCCTCCTCGGGCGCGACCTCGGGCTGTTCGACCTCATCCACCGCCACGTCCGGCTCCGGCGGCGCCACCGGAACTGGCGCAACCCGGTCCACCGGGCGCAGCTCTGCCTCGGGGCGCGGCTGCGGCTGGATCTCGGTGATTTCCGGCTCCGACTCCGGCGGTGCGATCTGCTGCGCCAGCTCCGGCTCGGGCCGTGGCTCGGGGCGGCTTTCCACCTCGGGATCGGGCGTCGGCGGCACCACCGGCTCTGGCTGGGTGATCTCCGGTTCGCGATCAGGCTGCGGTGTCGGCTCCGGCGCGGGTTGCACCGCCGCCGGCTCCGTCAGTGGCGCCAGCTCCGGCGACAGCTCAGGCGCCTGGCGCCGTTGGCTCAGCTTCTCGAACTGTTCGGACGAGATCAGCGCCACCTGCTGCACCTCGAACGGCAAGGGTTCAGACGGGAACCAGGCGCCAAAGACGACCCAGCCCATCAAGAGCCCATGCCCCGCAAGTGAGATTTTGGTCCCGGTCTGCACCCTGTGCGTCCCCGCCTATTGCCCGTCGCCCCCGGACGGCTGGCCATCCAGTGGCGGGCCGCCGGTGTCCGTCACCAGCCCCACGTTCGAGAACCCGCCCGCATTAAGCGCGCCCATCACCTGCATCACATCTGCATAGGCGATGCGCCCATCGGCCCGCAGGAACACCCGGTCCGAGGCGCGTTCCGCTGCAATCGCCCGCAGTTTCGGCACCAGCTGATCCCGTGCCACCGGCGTGGTCTGGATTTCCACCCCGCCTTCGGCAGTCATGGTCACAGTCAGCGGCTCTTCCTCGTCGCCGGGCAAGGCGCCGGCGGCGGTCTTGGGCAGCTCCACCGGCACGCCGACGGTCATCAGGGGCGCGGCCACCATGAAGATGATCAGCAGCACCAGCATCACGTCCACAAAGGGCGTGACGTTGATTTCCGACATCGGCCGCCCCCGGCGACGGCCCCGCCCACGACGGCGGTTGCCGCCACCTTGGGGTTGCTGGACTGCGGCACCCATGGCTCAGGAATCCAGCTGGCGGCTGAGGATGGTTGCGAACTCATCGGCAAAGGCTTCGTAGCCGCCGATGATCCGGTCGCTGTCCGCGCTCAGCTTGTTATAGAAGATCACCGCCGGGATTGCTGCAAGCAGCCCCAGCCCCGTGGCCATCAAGGCTTCGGCGATGCCCGGCGCCACCACAGCCAGGTTGGTGTTCTGCTGCTCCGCGATCTCGATGAAGGCGGTCATGATGCCCCAGACGGTGCCGAACAGGCCGACAAAGGGCGCGGTGGAACCGACGGTCGCCAGCACCGGCAGACCACTTTGCAGGCTTTCGGTTTCCTTTGCGATGGCCACATCCATCGACCGGTCGATGCGCGCCTGCGCACCCGGGATCAACGCACCATCACTGCGATGGCTGCGCCGCCACTCGGTCATACCTGCGGCAAAGATCCGCGCCGCCGACCCAGGCGGCTCGGCCCCGACCTGGTCAAACAGCCCATCCAGCGGATTGCCGGACCAGAAGGCCTGATCGAACGCCTCTGCCTCGCGCCGCGCCTGACGGTAATTTATCATCTTCTGAATGATGATGCCCCAGGACCAGACAGAGGCTGCAACCAGCATCAGCATCACCAGTTTCACGGTTACGGTGGCCCGCGCGAATAGACCCCACATGGAGAAATCAATCTCCTGCGCCAGCGCCAGAGTTTCTGCTTCCATTTCGCCTGCTCTATGATGTCACGGCCGTTTATCCGGCCTTTATTGGCAGCAACGCTAGCTCAGAACAAACCGAAAGGCCAATGAAACAGGCGTGACAGCGCCGATTGTTACCGCAATGCGCGAATCTCTGCCGGCAGCCGTGCGGGCCTGCCACCGGTGGTGATGCAGACGATGGTGACCTCGGCGCGGAACAGGGGCTGACCATCGCGAGTGACCTCCTGGATCAGGGCCATGCGCGCAGGTGTCACCGCATGCAGGGAGGTGGTGACCAACAGCTCCTCGTCGAATTTCGCCGGCGCCAGATAGTCCGCCTCAATCCGGCGCACCACATAGATCAGCCCGGCCTCGCGCATGGCGTTCTGATCGACACCGATGCCGCGCACCCAGTCGCTGCGGGCGCGTTCGATGAAGCGCAGATAATTGGCGTGATAGACGATCCCGCCCATATCGGTGTCCTCGTAATAGACCCGAACGGGAAATTCATGGCGCATGCTCTGCTCTCCTGGCTGATGCGGCGCACATTAGGACCAGCGCCCGTGGCCCACAAGCGCCTCAGCCGGTCAGCGGATACTGCGCCAGAACGTCGTAGCGCGCGCCATCCGGGGCCAGCGTTGACTGATACAATGCAAAGCTCTCGATCTGCGCCGTCAGCGCAAAGCCAGAAGCGTCAGTCAGGAACCGCGCGATCTTCTCCACCTGTCCCGGCTGCATCTGGCGGCGAAACCGCGCCAGGGTCACATGCGGACGGAAGCGGGCGCGGGGCAGCGCGATCTCCGCCAGATGGCAGGCGCTGCGCACCCGCTTGCACAGGTGGTTGAGCTGCGGCGTTTTCTCAACCTCGGCTGCCAGCACCCGCGGCAGCTTGCCGCCAAACAACTCCAGCCCGCGAAAGGTCAGCTGTATTGGCGGCGCGGTGATTTCCGCCAGCTCCTGATGCAGCGCTTGCAGGTGCTGCTCCGGCTGATCGTCCAGAAACGCCAGCGTCAGATGCATGTTGTCAGCTGCCACATGCCGCCCCACCGTCAGCCCCTCCTGAACGCGCTCCAAGACGTCAAGGGCTGCATCGGGCAGTGGCAGGCCGACAAAAGCCCGCATCAGCTTTGCTGCGGTTCCGTCGGCGCCTGTAGCCGCGCAAACAACCGCAGCGCGTGGGATTTGTCCTGTGCGGCCACCGGCATCATGCGATCATAGCCGGCGGCAATGACACCCGCGATCTCGGGCCGCAGAATGGTGGCGCCGGTTTCCGGCAGGACCGCCAGCGGCGACGTCTCGGCAAAGGCCTGGTCGCCCCACAGCAGCGCCACCTGCACCGCCTGGGTAAGCGCCAGCGTCTCGGCCGGCAGCTGAGCCATCGCCCCTGCCATCCGCAGAAAGACAAAGGCCGCCCGGATGCCGCCCTGGTCGTCAAAGCGGAACGCACGGTACTGGCTGGCATCACCGTGCTTCAGCCGCGCGACCAGCGGTGCCAGATCCGGGATCATTCGGTCGAGATCCGGCACCGCAAGCAATTCGTCCCAATCGCGGAAGAAAAAGAACATCAGGTTCGAACCCAGTTCGGGGTCTGTTTCGGCCATCTGGTGCCCCGCCAGCGTCATCACGGCCTCTACGGCGCCCTTGATGATCTTCAGCGTCTCGTCCTCAACCCCAAACACGATCGGCGCCACCGGCCGCCCCCAGCGGGCGAAGGCATAGGTGCCGTCGTGGCGGGTGAACAGGGCTTCGATCTGGTCGGGCGTCAGGTTTGGCAGCTGGGCGGTCATGGGCGTCTCCTTACTCTTGTCCCGTCTATGCCGCCTGCGCTGTTGTCGGGCAAGGGTGCGCGTAAGCCTCCCGCGGGAGGCCGCGCCACGCGCTAGCGTGGCGCCCGGCCCAACGGGCGCATGCGCATCCAGGATGCGCCCGCGCCGGGCGGGAGCGCGACTTGGCGACAGGTGCAGCCGTTGAAACGGGCTACCCGGCCAATAGGACAGCAAGACTGACGCATTGTTTCGCACGCGAAACAATTGGGCAGCAGGGCTGACACAACTTATAGTATAAGGCCCGCCCTTCAGCCGAACAAATCGGTCTGGTTGCGCGGCGGGGTCAGCCCCATGTGGGTCCAGGCCTTCTGTGCCAGCATCCGCCCGCGCGGCGTGCGCTGGATCAACCCCTGCTGCAAAAGGTAGGGTTCGATCACCTCTTCCAGCGCGTCCCGGCTCTCTGACAGGGCGGCTGAGAGGGTCTCGATCCCCACCGGGCCACCACCGTAGTTCTCCGCAATCAGCTTGAGATACCGCCGATCCGCGCCATCAAGCCCCAGTTTGTCCACGCCCAGACGGGTCAAGGCACCGTCGGCCAGCGCGCGGGTGATACGTCCATCGCCCTCGACCACGGCGAAGTCCACCACGCGGCGCAACAGCCGCCCTGCAATCCTGGGAGTGCCACGGGCGCGCCGGGCGATCTCAAGGGCGCCGTCATCCTCCGCGGGCGCGCCCAGCTTGCGGGCGTTGCGGCTGACGATTTCGAACAATTCCTCAGTTGTATAAAACTGCAGTCGGGTCGGAATGCCAAAGCGGTCGCGCAGCGGCGTTGTCAGCAGCCCCATGCGGGTGGTGGCCCCCACCAGCGTGAACGGCTGCAACTCGATCCGCACCGTGCGCGCCGCCGGGCCTTCGCCGATCACCAGATCCAGCTCGAAATCCTCCATCGCCGGATAGAGCACTTCCTCAACCGCCGGATTCAGCCTGTGGATCTCGTCGATGAACAGAACGTCGCGGGATTCGAGATTGGTCAGGATCGCCGCCAGATCCCCGGCCTTGGCCAGCACCGGGCCAGAGGTCATGCGGAAGTTGACCCCCAGCTCGCGCGCCACAATCTGGGCCAGCGTGGTCTTGCCGAGGCCGGGCGGGCCGTGGAACAGCGTGTGGTCCATCGCCTCGCCCCGGCGGCGCGCACTTTCGATAAAGACGCGCAGGTTGGCGCGGGCTTCGGCCTGGCCGATGAATTCGCCCAGCCCCTGCGGGCGCAGAGCGCGGTCGTTCTCCGCCGCGCTGTCTTCGGGCAGCGGATCCGGGCGCAGGGCGGGGTCGGCGTCAATCATTGTAAGACCCTGCTATGGCGTTCGTGCATAGGTTTGCGCCGGGCAGCGGCCGACCGTGGGTCGGCACGAAGTGCCCGCTCTTGGGGCGATCGGGTGCTGCCCGGCCTATCGGCCTGACGGGGGTCTGGCGGCGTGTGCCCAATTCTCTCATCCCTTTGGTGCGAGCAGGCGCAAGGCGGCGCGGATCAATTCTGGCTCATCCGCTTCCGGGCTGGCTGCTGCGGCTTCCGCCACCGCGGCGGCGGCATCCGAGGGACCATATCCCAGATTCCCCAGCGCCGACAGCGCCCCGGCGGAGGCCGCCGCCGCGCCGCTGGGTTTCTTCGGGGCGGATTTGCGGACCGGTTTCGCAGTTGCAGCCGCCTCGGCGTCCTCGAACACCTCCGGGCCCGGCCCGTCCATTGCATCCATCACGGTGCCGCCCATCGCCATCACGCCGGGCGCCTTGTCCTTGAGATCCAGCACGATCCGCTGTGCGGTCTTGGGGCCGACGCCCTTGGCCGCCTTGACCGCAGCCCAATCCCCCAAGGCGATAGCCCGGCTGACCCCATCCGGACCCAGCGCACCGAGGATTGCCAAAGAGACTTTGGCGCCAACCCCCTGAACGGATGTCAGCAGCCGGTGCCACTCCTTTTCGACCAGCGAGGTGAAGCCGTAGAGCTGCATCAGATCCTCGCGCACCACCATGTCGGTATAAAGCGCCACCGGATCGCCCGGCGCAGGCAATGCCGCCAGGGTACGGTCGGAGCAATAGACGATGTAGCCCACGCCGCGGACGTCGATCAGCACGTGGTCCTGCGTCCGATAGTCCAGCCGTCCTGTCAGTTTTCCTATCATGCGTGCCTGCCGTTCATGCGCGTTTCTCCTTCAGCTGGCGCTGACCTGTGGCACCGTAATACGCGTGGCAGATGGCAATCGCCAGCGCATCCGCCGCGTCCGCGCCCTTGGGCGTGCAGCCGGGCAGTTGCAGCTTGACCATGTGGATGACCTGCTCCTTCGCCGCATGGCCGACGCCGACCACGGTCTTCTTGACCCGGTTGGGCGCGTATTCCCCCACGGGCAAGCCTGCCTTGGCCAGGGTCAGCAAAGCCACGCCGCGCGCCTGGCCGAGCTTCAGCGTGCCGGCGCCATCCTTGTTCACGAAGGTCTGTTCAATCGCCGCCTGATCCGGCGCATAGGCCGCGATGACCTCGCTCACCTGGTTATGCAGCGACAACAGCCGCTCTCCGAGGTCATCGCCGTCGGACTGGCACAGCCCGTTGGCGACATGTGAAAGCCGGGAGCCATTCGATTCGATGACCCCCCATCCAAGGGTGCGCAGCCCCGGATCGATTCCCAAAATCCGCATGTTGTGCCCGCTGCCTGCCCGCTTGTTGTAAGATATTTTCCCCCTGAATAGCACAAAACGCGAACATGTCCAATTTCTTTGCCATAACCTCAGGTTGTATGATGGCGTCGGGAATGGTCTGAAACCGACCCATTCAGATAGGCAAAACGACATTTTTTCCGGTTTCGGCAACCGGGCGTATAGCCCTTGTTTTTATAGCGCAAAGCCATGCGAAATTTGCATGGGACGCATGCAAATCCACCTCTTGCCGGAGGCCAAGTTCCACTCTAAATGCCGGCCATCGCAATTCGGCGACAGTTGACAACAGCAGACCAGAGGACAAGGACATGGCCGCATTTGACACCACCCGCACCGTTTATGGGTCCACCGGCCTTTTTGGCCGTATCGGCGGCCTGATTGCCACCGCGACCGGCGCCCTTGTCGCCTGGAACGACGCGCGCGCAACACGCAATGCACTGTCGGCGCTGTCCGACCGCGAGCTGTCCGATATCGGCCTGTGCCGCGGCGACATCGACGACGTCGCCGACGGCAGGCCGATCTTCTGAGACCTGCGATCACAGCCCGTCTCTGAGATCCCTCAGGATAAAAACGTAACGCCGCGGCGCCTCACAGCCCGCGGCGTTTTCGCATTAAAACCGGGACGTCAGCCCCAGAGCGGCGCAACCGTCTGAGCCAGAAACATGCTGAGCGGATCGCGCTGCATCACCAGCGCCCCGATCTGCTCAACTTGATCGCCCTGCGACAGTTTCAGCACACGCGCGTCATAGCTGCCGGTCCCAAGCGCTGCGATCAGAGCCGCCTTGCAGATCACAAATGCGGCCAGGATATAAACGACCTTGCGCCGGATACTGTGCGACGGGGTCCGCAGTGGCCTGGCCACCAGCAGGCCGTCCGGCTGCATCCGCGCCGAGTAGCCCGCAGACAGGGCCGCGTGCTTGCGACTGATCTGCTTCAGACGCGATTGAAACTGATTGCGATGTTCGCCCATTTCCAACCTCCAAAACGGCCACCACCTTCGGATGGCCGATCATTGGATCGAAATGAGGCAAAAATGCGGCGAATACCTAAAATTCGCTTAAAAGCCCTAAGACCTAGCCTGCCTTCTTCAACAGCAGCGTCGTCCATTCACCAATCTCTTCGCGGCGGGTCAGATTGATGCCATTCTGTGCATAAACTGCAATGACATCATCCGCCTGCTCATTGAGGATACCCGACAGAATCGCATAGCCCCCAGGGCGCAGATTGGCAGCCAGATCCGGCGACAGCGCCACCAGCGGTCCTTTGAGAATATTGGCGAAGATCAGATCGAAAGGCGCCTGCGCCTGAAGGGCGGGATTGTCAAAGCCCGCGGCCTCCAGGCAGGTGACCTGACCAGCCATGCCATTGGCCTTGAGGTTTGCCTCAGCGACCTCTACCGCTACCTCATCAATGTCGCTGGCGAGGATGGCTCCGTCCCAGACCCGTGCCGCCGCCATGGCCAGCACCGCGGTGCCGCAGCCGATGTCGGCAACCTTGGCGCCCTCAAACCCCTGATCCAGCAGGTGATCCAGCGCCAGCAGACAGCCCAGCGTGGTGCCGTGGTGGCCGGTGCCGAACGCCATCGCCGCCTCGATCAGCAGCGGGATGCGCCCTTCTGGCAGCTTGTCGGCGTCATGGCTGCCATAGACAAAGAAACGTCCCGCCTCGACCGGCGCCAGTTCGCGCCGCACGTGGGCAACCCAATCGGTTTCGGGAATTTCGGACACCACAAAGGGCTTGGCCTCATGCATGGCCGCCAGAAGCGCGAGGCCCGCCTCATCCGGTGCTTCGGTGAAATAGCCGCCAACCTCCCACAGGCCGGAGCCGTCTTCCATCTCGAACACGCCAATGCCGGTGGGTTCCGGGTTCAGTCGCTCCATCGCCTCGCCCAGCGCCTCGGCCTGGGCTTTTGCGGTCAGGGTGGTGAGGGCGGTGAAGGTGGTCATGGCGGCGCTCCTGAAACTGTTGTGCAGCGCCTAGGCCGCAACGCCGCCCACGTCAAGCGTTAGCCCCCGCGGCCGCGGGGGACGCGCAGGTTCACTCCGCCGGAGCAGGCTGGGCGTATTTGCTGAAGATGGTCTCATTGCCCGGCTCCGGATGACGCGGGATCAGCAGCGACAGCCCCAGCGAGATCAGAGCCATGCCCGCCGCCAGCACAAACACCAGCCCCGGAGAGTAGACCCAAAGCAATCCCAGCAGCACCGGAAGGAACACCGCCGCGATGTGGTTGATGGTAAAGGCCACCGCCGCCGTGGGCGCAATGTCACCGGGGTCTGCGATTTTCTGGAAATAGGTCTTCAGCGCCAGCGCCAGCGCAAAAAGCACATGGTCAATGACATAGAGCACGGCCGCAATCACCACGCCCCAGCCGAACCAGTAGATCCCGCCATAGGCGGCAAAGACGATGGCCAACCCTGCATACTCAACGATCAGCGTACGGCGCTCGCCGAACAGGGCCACGGCCTTGCCCAGCATCGGCGCCACGGTCATGTTGATGACAAGGTTGATGAGGTAGAGGCCGGTGAGTTCGTGCACTTCAAACCCGAACTTCTCGACCATCATGAACCCGGCAAAAACCACGAAGATCTGCCGCCGCGCGCCGGCCATGAATTGCAGCGCATAGTACAGCCAGTAGCGTTTGCGCAGGATCAGCTTCTTGATCTGCGGGTGTGGCGCATCAAACTGCGGATAGGCAAACAGGGCCACCAAGGCGATCAGCGCGGTAGCGCCGCCCGCGGCCAGGAACACGGTGTTGTAGCCCAGATCAAACCGATCCCAGGTCAGCACGATGAGGCCGTAGACCACCAGCGTCGCCGCCGAGCCCGCCGCCACCAGCCAGCCCAGCGTCTGCGGTGCACGGTCCTTGGGAAGCCACTGTAGCTGCAGCGACTGGTTCACCGTTTCATAATAATGAAACCCGATCGAGCTGAGCAGCGTCACCATCAGGATACCGCCCAGCGAAGGAAACCACGCGGTGACCCCCGTGGCCACGCCCAGAAGCACCAAGGAGATCAGCCCCAGAACCTGCTCGCGCACAAACAGGATGACAGCGATCACCCCCACCGCCAGAAAGCCGGGAATCTCGCGCACCGTGTGCAGCAGGCCAATGTCCGACCCATCGAACTGCGCGGCCTCGATCACGAAGTTGTTGAGCAGCGCGCTCCAGGCGTTGAAGGCAATGGGCATCGCCAGCGCCATCAGGAACAACAGCGTCACCGGACGGCGCCAGAACGGCAGGCCTTGGGCGTCGGAAAGAGGCATGGGTCTGAACATGCGCTCGGGTTTACGCCGCTTCGCTCCGTCTGGCGAGAGGGAAAGCACACCTGCACATCCTGCTCCGCATCAGCGCGCAGAGCCGCGCGCGTGCAGCGGTGGCGGAAGATGCGTGTCTCTGCCTCGCGCGCCGGGGTATGTCGAACAAAAGAAAAACCGGCTCTTTCTGGTTTGCAATACCCTGGGGGAGCCGGCCGTCAGGGCGGCGGGGGCAAAGCCCCCGGCAGCGCTGGCGGCGTCAGAAAAAGCTTTGTGGATCAATGTCGATGCTCAGCCGCAGATCCCCTTTCAGGCGCAACGGCGCGGTCCAGCGGGCAATGGCGTCTTGCAGCGGTGCGCCCTTGGCGGCCTTGACCAGCAGCCGCACCCGGTGGCGCCCCCGGACGCGGGCGATCGGCGCCGGGGCGGGGCCGAACAACTGGGCCCCGATCTGGCGTAGCGGCCCGTCGTTGCGCGCCATGGCGTTGCCCAGATCAAACACCGCCGCCAGATCCGGTCCCGACAGGATGATCCCCGCCATGCGGCCATAAGGCGGCACGCCCGCCGCCTGACGCTCAGCGGCTTCGGCTTTCCAGAAGTTCTCCTCATCCCCCGACAGAATCGCCCGGATCACCGGGTGTTCGGGCTGGAATGTCTGCATCAAGGCCTCGCCCGGTCGCTCGGCGCGCCCCGCCCGACCCGCCACCTGGCGCATCAGCTGAAAGGTGCGCTCAGCCGCGCGCAGGTCCGACCCTTGCAGTCCAAGATCGGCGTCAATCACCCCCACCAGCGTCAGCATTGGAAAGTTGTGCCCCTTGGCGACCAGCTGGGTGCCAAGGATTATGTCGGCCTCGCCCTTGGCGATGTCTTCGATCCGTTGCTTCAGCGCACGGGCGGAACCGAAGAGGTCAGAGCTGAGAACCGCAATCCGCGCTTCCGGGAACAGGGCGGTGGCTTCCTCGGCCAGCCGTTCGATGCCGGGGCCGACGGGGGCCATCTTGCCCTCCACTTCGCAGGAGGGGCAGACCTCGGGCACCGGCTTGGTCTCGCCGCACTGGTGGCACATCAGCCGCTTCATGAAACGGTGCTCGACCATGCGCGCGTCGCAATGATCACAAGCCACCTGCGCGCCGCAAGCCCGGCAGATGGTGACGGGGGCAAAGCCACGGCGGTTCAGGAACAAAAGCGACTGCTCGCCGCGCTCCAGCCGCAGCTTCATCGCCTGTTTCAGGGTCGGCGAAATCCAGGTGGCCGGCAGCAGGTCTTCCGCGCGCATGTCCACCGCGCGCATGTCCGGCAGCACCGAGGCGCCAAAGCGTGAGGTGAGGTCCAGACGTTTGTACTTGCCTGCCTCGGCATTGGCCCAGCTTTCCAGGCTGGGCGTGGCAGAGGCCAGCACAACCTGCGCCGAACACATGGCCGCGCGCAGCACCGCCATGTCGCGGGCGTTGTACAGCACGCCATCTTCCTGCTTATAGGAGGTGTCGTGTTCCTCATCCACGATGATGAGGCCCAGATCGCGGTATGGCAGGAACAGCGCCGAGCGCGCGCCAATCACCAGCTGCGCCGCCCCCTGCCCGACCATTTTCCACACCCGGCGGCGTTCGGTCATGGTGGCGCCCGAATGCCACTCGGCCGGTTTGGCACCGAACCGGGCCTCGACCCGGGTCAGGAATTCCGCCGTCAGGGCGATCTCCGGCAGCAGCACCAGCGCCTGCCGACCGGCGCGTAAGGTGGCAGCGACGGCCTCCAGATAAACCTCTGTCTTGCCGGAACCGGTGACCCCCTTCAGCAGCGTTGTGCCATAGCGGCCGCTTTGCACGCCTTCGGCCAGCGCGGCGGCGGCGGCGGCCTGATCTTCGGTCAAGGCCTTGCCGGGCCGCTCCGGGTCCAGCCGCGGATACGGCAGATCGCGGGGCGCCTCTTCTTCGCGCAAGGCCCCCTGTTTCACCAACCCCTTCACCACCGAGGGCGTCACATCCGCCATATCGGCCAGCTCGCGCGGGGTGAAGGCCAGGTTGCCGTAGTCGTCCAGCACCTCCAGCACCCGTGTGCGGGCGTCGGTCATCCGATCCGGTACGCCCTCGCCGCGGCGCAGGATCTTGCGCATGGAGGGCGGGTCGCCGAGCCCCGGCGCGCGGCTCGCCAGCCGCAGCATCGCGGGTATCGGAGTCAGGGTGTAATCGGCGGCCTTGGTCAGGAATTGGCGCATCTCGGCCCGCATCGGGGCCACATCGAGCACCCGGATGATGCTGCGCAGCTTGGCCGAATCGAAATCCCCGGCGCCCGGCCCCCAGACCACACCCAGCACCTTGCGTGGGCCCAGCGGCACCTCGACAAAGGCACCGAGAAAGCAGCCGCCTTCCGGCGCACGATAATCCAGCGGCCGGTCAAGGGGTTGGGTGGTCAGAACCCCAACCCGCTCACCTGCCTGAAAGAACTCCTGCCCGCTCATGCCGCTGCCCATGTTGCCGCCCGTTTATCCATGAGGTAAAGGCTGGGGCGACCGAGGCCAACCCATCCAAAGGACTGCCCCATGAAATTCTTCGTAGATACCGCCGAGATTGATGCAATTGCCGAGTTGAACGATCTGGGCATGGTGGACGGTGTGACCACCAACCCGTCGCTGATCAAGAAATCCGGCCGTGACATCATCGAAGTCACCAAGGAAATCTGCAACCTGGTCGACGGGCCGGTCTCCGCGGAAGTCACCGCAACCGACGCCGACACCATGATCGCCGAGGGCCGCAAGCTGGTTGAGATCGCCGAGAATATCGCCGTCAAGGTGCCGCTGACCTGGGACGGCCTCAAGGCCTGCAAGACCCTGTCCGACGATGGTCACATGGTCAACGTCACCCTGTGTTTCTCCGCCAATCAGGCGCTGCTGGCGGCCAAGGCCGGTGCCACCTTCATCTCGCCTTTCATCGGCCGCCTGGACGACATCAATCTCGACGGCATGGACCTGATCGAGGACATCCGCACCATCTACGACAACTACGGCTTCGAGACCCAGATCCTGGCGGCTTCGATCCGCAGCGTGAACCACGTGCTGGATTCTGCCCGCATCGGCGCCGATGTGATCACCGCACCGCCCGCGGTCATCAAGACCATGGTGAACCACCCGCTGACCGACAAGGGCCTGGACGCCTTCCTGGCGGACATCAAGGCGGCTGACATCAAGATCCTCTGATCTCTTCACGCAGACGAATGATCCCGTAAGGCGCCCCGAACCGGGCGCCTTTCCCTTTTCGCGGAGGTGCTGATGCGGCGCGGGTGCGCCGCCGCGCCGGGCATCCGCCCGGCGCCCGGCCCAACGGGAGTGGGGCATTTCAATGCCCCGGCGACGGGCGGGAGCCTCCCCGCGCGGCAAATGCCCACTGTCCGAATTTTTCCGCAGCATTGTGCAAATCCCGTGTTATACACGGGGCCAAACCCGTCAGAGGTCCGGAGCCGCAAGAGTTTCCCCATGAGCAGTTCGAGCCACTCAGCCAATTTGGAAGATCAGCTGCGCGAGGCGATCCTCGCCCAGCCCGACGCGCTGCTGGAGGACCAGCACCTGATGAATGCCCTTGTCGCCGCCAATGAACGTGCCATGGGCTCCAATGTCGTCGACCTG
This sequence comes from Leisingera sp. SA32, assembly GCF_056033425.1. Lineage (NCBI taxonomy): Bacteria > Pseudomonadati > Pseudomonadota > Alphaproteobacteria > Rhodobacterales > Roseobacteraceae > Leisingera > Leisingera sp. SA32. The sequence continues at coordinate 19,799 of NZ_JBVYHB010000012.1, forward strand.
CGCGGCATCGCGATGGAGCGGATGGCGGCGCGGTTGGACCGACTGGAAGACACGCATAGGTCAGTGATTGCCGCCGCCTATGACAACCTGGCCGGCACCAACCTGATCCACCGCGCGGTGCTGCGGCTGATGGAACCGCAGGATTTCACCGGCTTTCTCACCTGCCTGGAAGAGGACATGCCGCAAATCCTGCGCGTCGACGCGCTGTCGCTGGTGCTGGAGACCTCCCGCCCCGGAAACGGGGCAGAGGTGGAGCGCAAATCCGGCGTGCTGAAAATGGCGGGTCCCGGCTTTACCGAAAGCTATGCCGGTCAGCGCGGCGGCGAACGCCCGGTGACCCTGCGCCAGACCCGAGGCGGTAGCCCGCGGGTGTACGGGACACGGGCCGAGAGAATCGCCTCAGAGGCCTGCCTGATGCTCGATCTGGGCGATGGCCGCCTGCCCGGCATGCTGGCGCTGGGCTCAGAGGATCCGCACCAGTTTTCGCCGATGCAGGCCAGCGACCTGCTGACATTTTTCGGCGGCGTGTTCGAACGCTCGATGCGCTACTGGCTGGCATGACGATGATGTCCCCTGCCTGCCGCGACGCGCTGCAACAGTGGCTGGAGCGGCTGGGCGGTCTGGAAGGGGCGTCCGCCAATACCTGCACGGCCTATCGCGGCGACGTCACCGGCTTTCTGAGCTTTATGACAGCCCATGCCGGCGGGCCGCAGGGGCTGGGGGCGTTGGCCCGGATCACCACGGCCGACATGCGGGCCTGGATGGCATCGGAGCGCGGCAGCGGCACCGGCGCGCGGTCGTTGGCGCGCAAGCTGTCAGCGGTTAAAAGCTTTTACCGCTGGCTCGCACAACGCGAAGGTTTCGAGCCCGCCGCCGTGCTGTCCGCCCGCGCGCCGAAGTTTCAGAAAAAACTGCCGCGCCCCTTGGCACCAGAGGCCGCGAAGGCGGTGCTGGAGACGGTCGAGTTGCAATCACCGCAGGACTGGGTGGCGGCGCGGGACGTGGCGGTGGTGACGCTGCTCTACGGCTGCGGGCTGCGGATCTCCGAGGCGTTGGGGCTGACCGGCGCGGACGCGCCCTTACCGCCGGTGCTGCGCATCCTGGGCAAGGGCAACAAGGAACGCGTGGTGCCGGTTCTGCCTGCGGCGCGTGATGCGGTGGAGCGTTATCTGGCCCTGTGCCCGCATCCGCAGGAGACCGCGGCGCCGCTGTTTCGCGGCGTGCGCGGCGGGGCGCTGAACGCGCGCCAGATCCAAGCGGTGATGGCCCGCACCCGCGCCCAACTGGGCCTGCCGGCAAGCGCAACGCCGCACGCGCTGCGGCACAGCTTTGCCACCCACTTGCTGGAGGCGGGCGGCGATCTGCGCGCAATCCAGGAGCTTTTGGGTCATGCCTCGTTGTCGACCACGCAGGCCTACACGGCGGTGGATACCAGCCACCTGCTGGAGGTCTACAGGCGCACCCACCCCAAGGCCTGAGGCGCGCAGCTGCTGTGAGCGTGCCGGCCGGTGTCGGGCAGCAGGTGGTGCAGGGCTTCCGGTTGGGCTTTGCCTAAAATGCGACGGAAATTGGCGACGGGTGGAAAGCTCCTGTTAAGGCCGCGCAGGCGAAAAGGGGGCAAATCAATCCAGAAAGGATTCCACCATGACCCTGTCCGGCTTTGCCCCCCTGTTTTCCGATGGCGCCCCTGCGGCCCCGACGCCTGCGCCCGGCAGCCACCCATTCTCCCGCATCAATGACAGACCCGACGGCCTGCCCGCATCCGCCCCCGGCATCGCCGACCCGGCCCCGCAGGGCCGCCGCATGGCCCGCATTCACTTCGCCCGAGGCACGGAATCCCGGCCCCTGCTGCACTGAACGCTTGCGGCGCGGGGTCAAATTCGCCATCACGGGGACATGAGACCCCAGATCCGCGCCCTGACCGTTCACCTGCTGACCGCCACCGGAGCCGTTTTTGCCATGCTGGCCATGCTGGCAGCGGCCGAAGGCAAATGGAGCCTTATGTTCGTCTGGCTGGTGGTCGCCTTTGCCGTGGACGGGGTCGATGGACCGTTGGCGCGGCACTATAATGTCAAACGCTACGCACCGGAATTCGACGGTGTGCTTCTGGATCTCATCATAGACTATCTGACGTATGTGTTCATCCCGGCCTTTGCGCTGTTCCAGTCAGGGTTGATGGCGGGCTGGACCGGCTGGGTGGCGATTATCGTCATCACATTCGGCAGCGCGATGTATTTTGCCGACACGCGGATGAAGACCAAGGACAATTCCTTTTCCGGCTTTCCCGGCTGCTGGAACATGCTGGTGCTGGTGATCTTCGCCTTGGAGCCAAGCCACTGGACTAGCCTGGTGCTGGTGACGGTGCTGGCGATTGCCATGTTCCTGCCGCTGAAGTTCATCCACCCGGTGCGCACGGTCCGCTGGCGCAACCTGTCGCTGCCGATGGCGCTGGCCTGGACGTTTTTTGCGGGCTGGGCCGCTTGGGTCGATTTCCACCCGGCCAGTTGGGCCCATTGGGGACTGGTGGTGACCTCTGTCTACCTGCTGTTTGTCGGCATTGTTCAGCAGATCGTGCCTGAACCGGCCCGCAGCAAGGCCGCCTTGCAGGACGCTGAGGGCTAACGGGGCACTGCCCCTCTGCGCCCTTGGAAGGGCGCATTCACCCCGGAGTATTTCCTCACCAGAAAGAAACACCAAGGTCTGCGCGGGGCGTCGGCAGGCTAGGCCCGCCCGGCCCGTGTTCAGATCAGCAGGCTGGCGGCGCCTTCGTGTTTCAACAACGCCACCTTGGTCTCCACACCGCCCGCGCCGGAAAACCCACCCAGACCCGTGGCGCCCAGCACCCGGTGGCAAGGGATGATCACCGGGATCGGGTTGCTGCCACACGCAGAGCCGACCGGCTGCGGCGGAACACCCAGATCGCAGGCGATGTCACCATAGGTGCGGGTTTCCCCGCGCGGGATCGCCAGCATAGCCGCGCAGACCGATCGCTGGAAATCGGAGCCCTCAATCCGCAACGGCAGATCAAAGTCATCCAGCTCGCCCGCGAAATAGGCGCGCAGCTGCGACAGTGCGCGGGTCAGCAACGCTGACTGACCGCTGCCGTGGGACGACCAGCTCAGCCCGGTGATGGCGCCGTCCTGTTCCGTGACGCTCAGCGGCCCAACAGGCGTCTTCAGACTAGCTGCAATCATCTTGTGCTCTCCTGCCGCGCGCGGCGCGCGTTAACACCCCGTTAACCATTCCTAACGGAAGCGCTCCACATTAGCTCAAATTATCCTAAAGTGAATCTCAACACAGCAACGAATGTTATTAATAGGTCTTCACATGCTTCCTGCAATCGCCAACGCCTCCAGCATTTACCCCGGTCTGAAACAGCTGCAGGCGGCACGCCGCCAGCAGCTGGAAATCGCGGTTTCGGCCAGCCAGTCGGCCGATGCGCCGCGCACCCAGGGCGCGAGCCAGGGACTGGCGCGCAGCGTGGCACGGGAACAGGCGCTGAGCGCCGAGCGTCCGCAGGCATTGACGCCGCAGCACGTTGGCCCGGCGCGTGAGGCCGCCCGTGCCGAGGCGCTGGGGCTGAAGCAGCTGAACGGTCTCGACCTCAGCAGCTACTACCAGGATCTGATGAGCGGCATGCAGGCCGGCCCCAAGACCGCCAGCGCCCAGGCCGCGGAAGCGCGCTACCTGGAAGCGCGCAAGATGATCTGAGCCGCGACTGCCATTTATTGCAGCTGGGCCCAGAACAGGTCCAGATGGCGCGACATGATACTCTCGAACCGACCGCTGCTGCGCAGCTTTTGCAGGCCTGCGTTGATCCGGTAGAGATGGGTCGTGCCGCGCCAGTGTCGTTTGGAAATCACCACATGCAGACCCTCTTCTGACAGGGGCTTTTCCAGCGGAACCACCTGCTCCCGCAGGCCCTGGCGCACCAGGGTGCTGGCGCCCAGAAACAGGTTCACCGCGACCGCGTCCACCTGCCCTGCCGCCACCATGCGAAAGCAGTCCGCCGGCGTTTGCGGCTGCACCAAGGTGATAGTGCCCTGATCCAGCCAGCGGCGGTCGGCACGGTTGAGGTCATGGGTAAAGTAGCCCGCGGGGCGGCACAGGGTCCTGCCTGCGACATCCGCATCGCTGTCATAGCGCATGTCACCACCGGAGCGGGCGAACAGCATGATCGGCAAGGTCATCACCGGGTCCGAGAAATGAAAACTGGCGCAGCGCTTATCGCTTGGGTCGGCGCTACAGTCGGGCTTCAGCCAGGGGAAGCCCATGTCGAAGTCCTTGGAATCCAGCAGCGGGAACAGATGCCGGGACCAATCGTCCTCCCAGTGGATGGCGTAGCTGACAGGCGCGGGCGCCAGCTCCAGGGCCGCATTGACGAGTTCCGTCACCATGCCCTGTCCCGGAGGTCACGGCCCGTAAAGGGCGCATAGCCGCCCCCGGTCAGCAGCGTCAGCTCTGCCTCGTGCTGTTGCAGCGGCGTGGCATCTGGGGAGGTGGCGTCACTGACGCAGGGGATGAACAGCTTGCGACCCGGCAGCACCGTGGCCCCGGCCAGAAGGGACTGGTTGCGGTCGTAGACCAGCATCCAGCGGTCGCGGTCGCCGTAATGGGTTTCGGCGATCGAGAACAGCGTATCACCGGGCTGCGCCACATAGTCGACATCGCAAATCGCCCAGGCCGCGGCAGGCGCAAGGCTGAACAGTGCAACGGCGCAAAGCAGGCGGCGGAGTGTCCGTGTCAGAAAGCGTCCCATCAGAAACCGGCCCAGATCCGGGCCATGTGATCCTCGACGATGGCCTGATGGCGGCCATTCGCCTGGATTTCGCGCAGGCCGGTGTTGACCATCTCCAGCAACGTCTGTGCACGGGGGTGGCTCTTGTGGACCACCACGTAGATCCCCAGCACCGCCAGCGGCTGTGGCAGCACGGTGAAGCGCTCTTCGAGGCCGTGTTCCCTGAGGACGCTGCGGCCGGTGAATTCGTTGATCGCCACCGCATCCGCCGCGCCTGCGGCAACCATGTCAAAGCAATCCTTGACCTTATCGGGCTGCACCAGCGTGATCTTGTTGTCGGCCACCCAGCGGCGGCCGCGTTGATCCAGGTCGAAGGTCAGAAACCCCGCGGGCCGACACAGGGTCTTGCCCTCGATGTCGCTGTCCTGCTGGAATTGGAACGGGCGGTTCTTGTCGGCAAACAGCAGCATCAGCGTTTCGAACATCGGTGCGGAGAAGTGGAAGTTCCGACAGCGATAGCTGTCGGGCATCGTCTCGCAGTCCGGCTTGTACCAGGGAAAGCCGAGGTCCAGCAGCGTATTCGACAACAGGGGGTCGAAATGCGAGGACCAGTCGTTCACCCAGTGGATCGCGTAGCCTTCGGGCGGCGCGGCCTGCATCATGGCCGCGTTCACCACGTCGGTGATCAGCCCGCCGTTGTGGGCCGCCTTGGAGGTAAAGGGCGCGTAGTCATCGCCCGTCAGCAAATTGATCTTTCTGCGCACTGCGGCCGTTCCGGGCTGCACCCGCACCGGCACCGCGGCGGCGGGAACCGCGGCAGAGAGGTCCTTGCCGCCGGGCAGGCCCAACGGCAGCCCCTCATGACAGGCCAGCGACAGTTTCATGCCCACCCGGATCGCCTCTGGTTTCGGGCCGATGGTGGCGATGTTGCGGTTGTGGATGGCGCTCCATTTGCCCGCGTCCTGATACAGGCGGTCCGCAATTGTCGATAGGGTGTCCCCCGGCTTCACCGTGTAGACCCCGCCGCAGGTGTCCGCGGTGGCGCTATGTGGACGGGCGATGAGCGCCAGCAACGCAAGCCCTGCGGCGGTAACAAATCTCCTCATGATCCCCCCAAAGAATGTAGAGCCCGCCCCTGAACGGCCTGCGGCGTCTGGTTGATGATTTTCGCGCCGAACGTCCTTGCGCACCCGTCTGCGTGCCAGGACCGACTGCATGACCCGCCCTAGTTGCCGACAAGGAGCGCCAGAATCGTGGCGGTGTCGACCTGCCCGTCCGCCCGGATCAGACTGGCCGGAACGCTGACGTCCTGCCGCCGGTATGCGGCGTTCACCAGCTTGTCGATATATGCCTCTGACTGACCCTGCGCCGCGGCGTTGCGCACCATGCGAAACAGCGCGCTGCCCTCACCTGCGGCGCTGGCGACGGGCTGCGGTGGCTGATTCATCTGCGGCGGCCTGTTGCGCAATGCAGCCAGCGTGCCTGCTGTCATCCTGGCCACCAGCGCGTCCTGATTTGCGTGCAAGCCGACTTTGGTGGGTTTTGCGGCGGCCACTCCGGCACCGACGGCGGCGGGCGCGGCAGCCCGGCTTTGTTGCGGCAGCGTCGGCTTCGCCGCTGGCGGCGGCGGGGTGGCACCGAACTGCGATTGCAGCAGCATCACCATGGCGACGCTCAGCGCGGCCGCTGCCGCGGACAGGCGGGACAGGCTGCCGGTGCGCTGCACCAGGGCGCACAGGGCCAAGACTGCACGACGGACCAATCGCCACAGGTACAAGAGACGTGCACCTGCCGCCCGGCACAACAGGCCAGCCACTGCAAGGCCCGCAGCCAGAGCAGAGGTGGTGACGCGGCCGTCTTCAGTGGCTGTGGGGCCTGCGGCGTTCGCGGCAACCGGCGCGCCGCCAATACGTGTCGGTGCGGGCGCGGGTCTCACGCAAGCGGCAGTGCCTGCTTGGTTGGCAACAAGATCAATCAGGATATTGCGGGATGCGCTCACCCCATTGATCCGGACGGCGGTTCCGCGCGGGCGAGGGCCAGCGACGGCCCTGCCCGACAGATGTATTTCAGAAGACCTTTTCAACATGCCCTGCACCCCCGCCCCACGTCGCGTTCCGTGTTGCCCGAAACCTTCACGTGAAGTTAACGATTTGTTAACCAGTTGAGGAAATCCGGTCAATATGCGGTCAGCGCAAATATATGCAACAGAGTGAAACTCTCGGAAAGGTTGCGAAGAACGTCACAGGCGGTTCAACGCAAAGCACCCGGCCGTGACGGCCGGGTGCTGCATGCCACATGAGAGTGACTGGCGTCGGCTCAGCCCAGTGCGCTGTTGCAGCGTCCGCAGACGCCCGGGTGGCTGTGTGCGCCGACGTCCGGCAGGATCTTCCAGCACCGCTGACACTTGTCGCCCTCGGCACGTTCGAACACCACGGAAACACCGTCGACCTCGGGCATCCGGAAGGCTTCGGCCGGGGCCGGATCGCCGGTCAGCGATATGTCCGACGTGATGCAGATGTCGGCGAAATTGACCGAAGCCAGCGCCGCGCGCGCCTCTGCGTCGCGAACGTGGACCACCGGGGCGGCCTCCAGCGAGGCGCCGATCACCTTGTCGGTGCGCTGCACCTCCAGCGCCGCCGTCACCACCCGGCGGGCCTGACGGATCTTGGACCATTTGGCCGCCAGCGGTTCGTTCAGCCACTCGGCGGGGGTTTCCGGGATGTCCTGCAAGTGCACGGAACTGCCTTCGCCCGGATATTTCTCCAGCCAGACCTCTTCCATCGTGAAGACCAGGATCGGCGCCAGCCAGGTGGTCAGACGATGGAACAGGATGTCCAGAACGGTGCGTGCTGCGCGGGCGTTCAGGGTGTCGCCATCGCAATACAGCGCGTCCTTGCGAATGTCGAAGTAGAAGGCCGACAGATCCACGGTGGCAAAGTTGAACACAGCCGAGAAAACGCCCTGGAAGTCAAAGGACTGGTAGCCGGTGCGCACCTTGTGATCCAGCTCCGCCAGGCGGTGCAGCACCCACTGCTCCAACTCTGGCATGTCGGCAGGCGCCACCCGCTGATCCTCGGTGAAATCGCCCAGGGAGCCGAGCATGAACCGCATGGTGTTGCGCAGGCGTCGATAGCTGTCGGCGGTGCCTTTGAGGATCTCAGGCCCGATCCGCTGGTCGGCGGTGTAATCGGTCTGGGCCACCCAAAGACGCAGGATGTCGGCGCCATATTGTTTGACGACCTCCTCCGGCACGATCGTGTTGCCAAGCGATTTGGACATTTTCATGCCCTTGGAATCCAGCGTGAAGCCGTGGGTCACCACGTTGCGATACGGTGCCCGCCCCTTGGTGCCACAGGCCTGCAAGAGCGAGGAGTGGAACCACCCGCGGTGCTGGTCGGTACCTTCCATATAGACGTCGGCGATGCCGTCTTCAGTGCCATCTTCGCGGTCGCGCAGCACAAAGGCATGGGTCGAGCCACTGTCGAACCACACATCCAGCACGTCAAAGACCTGCTCATAGGCGTCTGGATCGACGATGCCCTTCAGCACGCGCTCCTTGAAGCCGTCCTGGTACCACACGTCTGCACCGTGCTCCTCGAACTCGGCAACGATACGCGTGTTGACCTCCGCGTCGCGCAGCAGGAAGTCCGCATCGGTGGGCAGGGCGCCCTTCTTGGTGAAGCAGGTCAGCGGCACACCCCATGCACGCTGGCGTGACAGCACCCAGTCGGGGCGGCTTTCGATCATCGAATGCAGGCGGTTGCGGCCAGTCTGCGGCCACCATTTCACCAGCTCGTCGATCGAGCGCAGGGCGCGTTCGCGGATGCTGTTGCCCATCTCATCCATGCCGTCATCCAGCTTGCGGTCGACAGAGGCAAACCACTGTGGCGTGTTGCGGTAGATGATCGGTGCCTTGGAGCGCCAGGAATGCGGGTAGCTGTGCTTGATCTTGCCACGCGCAAGCAGGCCGCCAACCTCGACCAGCTTGTCGATGACGGCCTTGTTGGCATCGCCTTCGCCGCCCTTGCGGTTGAGGATGTACTTGCCGCCAAAGAACGGCAGATCAGCGCGGAAGCCGCCGTCATCCATCACGTTGTAGGTGATCACCTGCTCCAGCATGCCCAGATCGCGGTAGAGTTCGAATTCCTCCATCCCGTGGCTGGGCGCGCAGTGCACGAAGCCGGTGCCTTCGGTGTCGGTCACAAAGGGTGCGGCGCGGAAATCACGGATCTCGTCCCATTCGCCACCCGCGCCCTCGGCCCTTGCCAGCGGATGTTGCAGCGACAGGCTGGAGAGTTCGTCGGCGGAGACACCGCGCAGGCGTTTGAACTGATCCTCTCCCAAGCGGGCGCGGCGGAACACATCCGCCGCCAGGTTGTCGGCCAGCAGGAAGCGGTCCCCAGGTGCGGCCCAGCACTCCTCCGGCGTGTCAGTCACCTCATAGAGGCCATAAGCGATGTCGGCGCCATAGACGACCGCCTTGTTCGACGGGATGGTCCAGGGGGTGGTGGTCCAGATCACCACGTGCGCACCTTCCAGATCCTGTGCCACCAGCGCGGAATCGGCGCCGGCATAATCGGCATCCTCGCCGTCTGCGGGGACAAAGCCGCCCGCCTCGACCACCTTGAACTTCACCCAGATGGTGAAGCTTTCCTTGTCGTGGTACTCGACCTCCGCCTCGGCCAGGGCCGTTTTTTCCACGGGCGACCACATCACCGGCTTGGAACCTTGGTACAGGGTGCCGTTCATCAGGAATTTCATGAACTCATCCGCGATCACCGCCTCGGCGTGATAGTCCATGGTGATATAGGGGTCAGCCCAGTTGCCGGTGATCCCCAGGCGTTTGAACTCCTCGCGCTGGACGTCGATCCAGCCCTCCGCGAACTTGCGGCATTCCTGGCGGAATTCCACCATTGGCACCGCGTCCTTGTTCTTGCCCTTCTTGCGGTACTGCTCCTCGATCTTCCATTCGATCGGCAGGCCGTGGCAATCCCAGCCCGGCACATAGCGCGCATCAAAGCCCATCATCTGATGCGCGCGCACGATCATGTCCTTGATGGTCTTGTTCAGCGCGTGGCCGATGTGCAGGTGGCCGTTGGCATAGGGCGGACCGTCATGAAGGGTGAAAGGCTTGCGTTCAGCCTCCGTGCCCTTGGCCGCCGCGGCCTTGTCGCGCAGGCTGTCGTAGACCCCAATCTGCGCCCAGCGCTCCAGCCAGCCCGGTTCACGCTTGGGCAGGCCCGCGCGCATCGGGAATTTGGTTTTTGGCAGGTTCAGGGTGTCTTTGTAGTCAGGCGTCTGGGGCGTGTCGGCGCACATCGGGGGCGTCCTTTGGCTAATCAGGTCGGTGTTCGGAATATTCGGTTCGGCGCGATGGCTCAAGCGCCTTTGCCCGGCGGCTCAAGGGTGTCAGAGCGCCGGGGATATAATTCGAATAATGATGGCCGCGAAAAGGGACATGGGGCGCCTTATAGGCCGCGCCGGGGGCCGGGTAAAGCGGTGAGATGCGGCACAAACGCCCGCCCCCTTCCGCATCGGGCCGCTTGGGGCTATCTATCCGCCGGATCCAGCAGCGCGGAGCGCCCATGAACGACACAGGAACGCAGACACCGCTGGCGCGGTTTGATATCTCCGCTGGCGAGATCGCCCGCGTGGTCGCTGTCTTTTATGCCCGTGTGCGCCAGCATGCCGTCCTGGAGCCGGTGTTTGCGGCCCATGTCAGCGACTGGCCGGAGCATGAGGCCAAGATTGCCGACTTCTGGCGCAATGCAATCCTGCGCGAGCGCAGCTACAGCGGCAATCCGATGCGGGTGCATGTCAGCCGTCCGAACGTGAAAGCAGAGCACTTTCCGCTGTGGCTGGAGCTGTTTCACGAGGTGCTGCACGCCGAATTGGCGCCGCAGACGGCACGGCAATGGGGCGTGCTGGCCGACCGGATCGGCGAAGGCTTCCGCACCGGTGTCGTCGCCATGCGTCAGCCGAAAGACCTGCCGCCGAAACTGGTCTGAGCCACACCGCCGGTCGTCCTCCCAAGGCCGCCTTGGGCATGGCTCATGCTGCGCATGAGCCTGGGGCGCGCTCGTCTAGCGTTGCCGTGAAAACAGCCCCGTCAGCGCCCGCTGCACCACTTTGCGGGTGCTGGGCCGGTGGGTTGGTGAGAACGGCATCGGGCGGCAGACCTCCATCGCGGCGATCCCCACCCGTGCCGACAAGGCACCGTTAACCAGCCCCTCGCCGAAGCGGCGTGACAGCTTTGACAGAGCTGAGCCGCCCAGCACCGGCTCCAGCAGATCATCCCCTGCCGCAACCGCGCCGGTGGCAGCCAGATGGGCCAGCACCGTTCGGGTTAACCGCCAGGAGCTGACCCACCCCGGGCGCCCCCCATAGATTGTCGCCACCCGGCGGATCATCCGCAGAGAGGCAACCAGCGCCGTCAGCACATCCGCCAGTGCCATCGGCACCAGCGCCGTCACCGCGGCGACCTGGCGGGCCGCGGCCTCCACCTCGCGCAGGGCCAGGGCATCCAGCGGTGCCAGCAGGTCGTCTTCGGCCAGCAGCAGCAAGGCGCCGGGATCCAGCACCTCAGCGCGCTGTTCTTCCAGCCGCGCCCGGTGCCAGGCCAGATCACTGCGCCCCTGATAAAAACCCTCCAGCCGGAGCGTGAAACGGCGCGCGGCTTCCAGATCCCTGCACTCCGCCGCCGCCTGACGCAGCGCGTCAACCCGGCGCAGTCGCGACAGGGCGGCCAATTCGCGCAAGCCCAGCCCTAGCGCCAGCAAAACCAGCAAGCCCATGCCCGCGCTGATCCCCCAGCCCAGCACCGGCAGGCGGTCAATCAGGCCGACGGCAAAGTCCCAGGCGGCCACCGACACCATGGCCCCGACCACCGCCAGCAACACCGCCCAGAACCAGCGCGCCAGGGCGGAGGGCTTGCGGGCCGCGATCCGGGCCGCCTGCTCCATCGCCGCGGGAGACGGACCCATAGCCGGGGTGCTTTCGGGGATCGGCGGCGCCTCGGCCACTGGAGGCGGTTCGTCGTCGGCGTCTTCGAGGTCAAACAGGACGGGTTTCTTGCTCATGCTGCCACCCTCTGCTGCGCGCGCCATTCATAGGTGATGTCGGGCAGTCCTTCTTCATTGTCGGCCCCGTCGCCGCGGGCGCGTTCGGCGAAGCCTTCGCGCTGATAGAACCGCCGGGCGCCGTCATTGGCGGCAAAGCTGTGCAACACCAGCCGGGGCTGCGCCGCCTTGGCCGCATCCAGCAGCGCCTTGCCGATACCCTGGCCGCAGGCCTCGGGCGCGACGTAGAGCGCGCAGACCTCCTGCGCGTCACGGGCGAGGAAGCCCAAAACCGTGCTGTCTCGCACCGCCACCGTCATCCAGCCGCGGTCGATCATCACGCCGCAAAAGGAGATTGCCTCGGCTTCGGAATGTAGGGTTGGTATCCAAGGGGTCACCACCGAGAACCGGTGCAGGATCCAGCCGGTGCGCCCGGCGTCCAGCGGGGTCGCGGCGCGCAAGGTCAGGGTCACAGGGCATCTCCGATCAGGAATTCCGCGGCGCGGTCCAGCCGAATATGCGGCGGGCCGCTGCCGTGTTTCAATGTCAGCGGTGCGGGCGCAAACCCCATGGCCTGGTAATCGCCCTCCAGCCAACGCGCTGCCCCCTGACGGGCCGGGGCCAGCAGCTGGGCCGGATCCTCGGGCAGCGCGCCGGGATAGCAAGCGGCCTGCTTGCCGCTGTCCAACAGGGTGCCGCGCACACAAGGCAACTCAACACCGTCGTGGTGACGCATTTCCTCGGTAGTTGTGCGCAGCGCGGCCAGCGCCATCGCGGCGGTTTCGGCACCGGCAAAGCGGGCGCGGTCCTGGGCTTCGCGGGTCAGCGCCTCGATGATCGCGGTCATGCGGCCGTGCTGGCTGTGGTGCAGATGGTCGGCCTTGGTGGCCGCGAACAGGATTTTCTCCACCCGCTTGGCGCCCAACAGCCGGGTCAGGATGCGGTTGCGGCCGGGACGGAAGGCGCTGAGGATATCTGCCATTGCGTGGCGCAGATCCTCCACCGCCTGCGGGCCGGAGCTGATCGCCGACAGCGCGTCCACCAGCACCACCTGCCGGTCGATTCGGGCGAAATGGTCGCGAAAGAAGGGTTTGACCACCTTGGCCTTGTAGGCCTCAAACCGCCGTTCCAGCTCGCGCCAGAGACTGCCGCGTGGGGCCGCGCCGCCGGGCCGCAGCGGCGCAAAGGTCAGCACTGGCGAACCCTCGAGGTCGCCCGGCAGCAGGAAACGCCCCGGCGTGCAGTCATAAAAACCATCGGCGCGTGCGGCGTTCAGATAGCCGGTGAAAGCCGCCGCCAGCGCCTGCGCCTGCGGTTCGTCATGGGCGGCGGCGGGATCGGCGGCACCCTGTGCGGCGAGGAATGCCTGCGCCTGCGGGCGGTCTGCGATGCGCGTCAGCACGTCGGTAGACCATTCGGCAAACGTCTTGTCCAGCAGCGCAAGGTCAAGCAGCCATTCGCCGGGGTAGTCGACAATGTCCAGATGCAGCGTGCGCGGCCCCGGCAGCCCGGCCAGCAGACCCGCGGGCCGCACCTTGAGACTGAGACGCAGCTCGGACACCGCCCTGGTGCTGTCCGGCCAATGGGGTGACGGCCCGGTCAGCGCCGCGAGGTGGGTTTCATAATCAAAGCGCGGCACCGTGTCGTCAGGCTGAGGTTGCAGAAAAGCCGCCTCGATCCGGCCCTCACGCGCGGCCGCCAGTTGCAGCATCCGGTCGCGGTCCAGAAGATTGGCCACCAGCGAGGTGATGAACACCGTCTTGCCAGAGCGCGCCAAACCGGTGACCCCCAGCCGCAGGGGCCGGTCGAACAGCGCCGCGGACACTCCGGTGGTGACGCTTTCGACACTGCTCATCACCCCGTCTGCAAGGGAGGTTATCACCAAGGCGCTGATCCTGCTCTGTTCTTGTCATGTCCTAGATAGGCGGCGCAGCCACGGCTTACCAGTGCGCACAGAACACTTGCCCCGCCGCTGTGGCATTGCTACTTGCCCGGCCATGCCGCGTTTTGCTCTGAAAGTCGAATATCACGGAAAACCCTTTGCCGGCTGGCAGAGGCAGAAGGATCAGCCCTCCGTGCAGGGCGCGATCGAGGCTGCGCTGGCGCGGTTGCAGCCGGGCGAGCATACGATCGCCGCCGCCGGGCGCACCGACACCGGCGTGCATGGGCTGGGACAGGTGGCGCATTGCGACATGGCCCGCGATTGGGATCCCTTTCGCCTGTCGGAGGCGCTGAACTATCACCTGAAGCCCGATCCGGTGGCGATCGTGGACTGTGCGCGGGTCGATGACGACTGGCACGCGCGGTTCTCGGCCGTCGAGCGCCAGTATCTGTTTCGCATCCTGATCCGCCGCGCACCAGCCACCCATGACGCGGGCCAGGTCTGGCAGCTGGGGCATGACCTGGATGTCGAAGCCATGCAGGAAGCCGCCAACCACCTGATCGGAAATCATGATTTCACCACTTTCCGATCCTCGATCTGCCAGGCGGCCAGCCCGGTCAAGACGCTGGACGAACTGCGGGTGGACCGCGTTGAGGGGTTCTCCGGGCCGGAAATCCATTTCCACGTGCGCGCCCGCAGTTTCCTGCACAACCAGGTGCGCAGCTTTGTCGGCACGCTGGAACGGGTCGGGGCCGGTGCCTGGGACCCGCAGGATGTGAAAGCCGCGCTGGAAGCCCGCGACCGCGCGGCGTGCGGGCCGGTCTGCCCCGGCCACGGGTTGTATCTGGCACGGGTGGGGTACCCCAAGGACCCGTTTGCCTGATGCTTCTCTTGCATCCGGCAGGTCACTGAACATACTGAACCGCAACACCGCGCCGGAGGCCAAAACCAGCCCCCGGCCCATCCCATTTATGAAAGAGGCACCCGCAGCAATGGCAAAACCCGAAAAGCCCCCGCTTCTGGCCGTCCTGATTGATGCTGACAATATCTCGGCCAAATATGCCGAGGCGATGTTCGAGGAGATCGCCTCCTTTGGCGAGGCCAGCATCCGCCGCATCTATGGCGATTTTGCCGGCGGCAGCCCGCAGGGCTGGAACAAGGAGAAACTGGCGGCGCTGGCGATCGTGCCGCACCAGCAGTTTGCCAATACCACCGGCAAGAACGCCTCGGACATTGCGCTGGTGATCGACGCGATGGACATCCTGCATTCGGGCCGTTTTGACGGTTTTGTGCTGATTTCCTCGGACAGCGATTTCACCCGGCTGGCCAGCCGCATCCGCGAACAGGGCCTCGACGTGTTCGGCATGGGCATGCGCAAGACCCCCGCCGCCTTTGTGCGCGCCTGCAAGCGGTTCATCTATGTTGAAAACCTGCTGGAGGAGCCGGGCAAGCCCAAACCGAAGCCGCGCAAGGAGGATGACAGCAACGATCCCCCCGCCGATCTGCCGGATCCAACCAAGCTGGTGATCCGCGCGATGGATGCCATCGATCAGGACGATGAGTGGTTCACGCTGGGCCAGATCGGCCAGTTCATCACCACCGCGGCACCGGATTTTGACACGCGCAGCTATGGCAAACGCAAGCTGAGCGAGCTGATCGACTCGCTGAAACTGTTCGAGACCAAGCGCGGCGAGGGCAATCAGATCCTGGTGCGGCGGCTCGACTGATCGCAGTGGCGGGCTGCGCGGCTGAGGTCTGCGTCAGGCGCGGTAGTCGGGGTTTTCATAATCAAACCGGCACCCCGCCGACCAGGCATTGCGGTCATTGCCCTGGTTCGGGTAGCCGCCCGCATCGCGCAACATGGCGGCAAGGTGCATCAGATTCCAGGTCATGATGGTGGTGTTGCGCTGGGTGAATTCGTTCCCGAATCCGGCTGGTTCCCCCTCCACGTCGTCGCCATAAGAGGGTCCCGGTCCGGCCTCGCCGATCCAGCCGCAGTCAGCCTGCGGCGGGATCGTGTAGCCCAAATGGCTGAGCGCATAGCAGATCGTCATCGCGGTGTGTTTGATGCCATCCTCATTGCCGGTGATGACGGTGCCGCCCACCTTGCCATAGAAGATCGACTGCCCCTTGTCGTTCAGCTCGCCGCTCATCCCGTATAGCCGCTCAATCAACACCCGGCAGACAGAGCTTTCCTCACCCAGCCAGAGCGGGGTGCCGATGACCAGGATCTGCGCCGCATTGACCCTTTCCCAGATCTTCGGCCAGTCGTCGCGGTTCCAGCCCTGTTCGGTCATGTCCGGGTAGACGCCCGGCGGCACCTGATGGTCGAGCATGTGCAGATGCTCCACCGTGACACCGTTCTTGTCCATGATGGCAGAGGACGCCTCCATCAACAGGCGGGTGTGGCTTTGTCTACCGTCCTTTTTCAGCGATGTGTTGATGAACAGGGCTTTGAGCCCGGAAAAACCGGTCATGATGCATCTCCCGCAAGGCGTGGGCGTTTTGGTGATGACCGGATACTAGCGCTCAAACCCACGGCGCACAGGGGATTGGCGTCATCGTGAGGACGCCCTGTGTGCAGCCGGAGCCTGCCGCGCGGGTCGCGGCAGGCGTTTGCACTGTCAGCTGATGAAGCTCTTGTAGCCGGCCTCATCCATGTAATCATCCATCGGCGACAGATCCGAGGGCTTGATCTTGAAGAACCAGGCACCGCCCTCAGGGTCATCGTTGACCTTGCCGGGATCGTCGGCCAGCGCCTCGTTCACTTCGACGATTTCGCCGTCCAGCGGCGCAAGAATGTCAGAGGCGGCCTTGACCGATTCGATCACCACGATCTCGTCGTCCTTGGTCACCTCCGTGCCGGGTTCGGGCAGCTCCACATAGACCACCTCGCCCAGCTGTTCGGCGGCGTGGGCGGTGATGCCAACGGTGACCAGATCGTCCTCGGGCAGCAGCCATTCGTGTTCTTCGGTATATTTCATGTTTCTGGTTTCCCTTGGAAAAGCCGGGGGTTCAACTGTTTGCGGCTGCCGACCGTTAGGCCAATAAGCACCCGACGGCGCAGAGAGCCGGAATCGCCAGCCCCAATGCGGGCGCTGGTACACGCTAGCAACGCCCCGCGCCAGCGATCAAGCGCGGAAATCCGCATGCGCCGCCTGTCGGACCATTGGAGACACGGTTAGAACAGATTGAAATATTCCGCCTGCTCCCACTCGCTCACAGTGTCCAGATAGCGCTCCCACTCGAATTTTTTTAACTGCAACAGATAGGCGGTGACTTCCTTGCCCAGCGCGTCGCGGCACAGTTTGGACTGTTTGAACCCGGCCAGCGCCTGCCCCAGGGACCGCGGCATACGCTCGCCTTCCTCGCTGTAGGGCGAAAGGGTGGGCCGCGGTGCCTCCAGCCCTTCGGCAAGACCCGCGGCACCAGCGATGATTTGCGCCGCGAGCGCAAAATAGGGATTGGCCGAGCTGTCGGGGGCACGGTTTTCCACCCGGCTGTCCGGTTCTCCCGGCGTCATCAGCGCGCGCAGCATGGCACCGCGGTTGTCCACCCCCCAGCTAATCCGGTTCGGCGCCAGCTGATAGGGCAGATAGCGCTTGTAGCTGTTGACGGTGGGGGCCACGAGAAGCGAGGTCTCGGCGGCGTATTTCAGCAGCCCCGCCATCCAACCACTGGCCTGCGGGCTGAGCACGCCGGGCTGCTCGGGCATGAACAAGTTGCGACCAGTCGACAGATCGTGCAGCGACTGATGCACATGCCAGCCATTGGCCATGGAATTGTTCAGCCGTGGCTTTGCCATGAAACTGGCGTGCAGACCTTCTCTGGCGCAGACCTCCTTGGCCATGGTGCGCAGCATCACCATCGCATCGGCCTGGGCCATCGCCCCGTCGGGCGCGAATGTGAACTCCACCTGGCTCGGCCCCATCTCAATTTCGACAGAGCGGACCGGGAGCCCCAGCATCTGGGCATTGCGGCGCAGCAGGTCCAGACTGCGCTCCACCTCGCCATAGCGGGTTTCCGTCAGATACTGGTAGCCTTGGGTGGTGTTACGGGTCTGTACCGGTGCACCGGGATGGGCGGCGTCGCCATGACCGGTGGCGCGGTCCTCGAGCTCCAGAATGTGAAATTCCACCTCCAGCCCAAAGGTGGCTGACATGCCCTGCGCTGCCAGCCGGTCCACCGCCCGTTGCAGCACCGCCCCCGAGGCAAAGGCGATCGGGCTGCCGTCCTGATAGACCGGATTGCAGAAGATCCAGGCAGAATGCGGCGACCAGGGCAGCGCTCTGAAGGTCTGTGGGCGCGGCACCAGCAGCACGTCGCCGGCACCTTGCATCGGACCGGTGAGGCCGCTGTCGGCGTCCCAGACCGCGAAGGCGGCGCGATGCGAGGTGTCTTTGAGCAAGAGAGTCGCCGGCACGTTGAGGCCGCGCTCGAAGATGCTGTCGAGACCATCGGCCATCACCGTCTTGCCGCGCAGAATGCCGTGCTGGTCGACGAACAGCACCCGCACGGTCTCGATCCCGTCAAACTGCACCCGCGCCGCGATCTCCGCCGCTTGGCGGCAGGCATCGTCGTCGAACAGCCCCAGGCGGGCCAGCTTGCCGGAAGTGAAATCATGCGCCATCGGCGGCCTCGTGGTCTTTCGTCAGAAATGCAAAAACGGCCCGGTCCAGTCTCCCCAAGTCGCCAGCGGCGCGGACCCGAGCAGCGCAGGACTGTAACGAAAATGCGCGTGGCGTCCAGTTGTGCGGCGGGGATTGGCCACTTTGGCACTGGCACGCCGGGGTGTCGGCGACGATTGCCGGTTGACAGCGTGCGCGGAACGCACATGTTGCTCAGCATGCGCACGGCCAACCGGCCACAGCGACACAGAAAAAGAACTCGAAACAATGGCGCGGGCTGACACACGCATGGCACTCATGGATCAGGACAGGAATATTTCATCAAGCTTTGCCAAGGGGCTGGCCGTGCTGGCGGTGTTTGACGCGCAGTCGCCCAGCCTGACCTTGGCGGAGATCGCCCGACGCAGCGGGCAGGACCGGGCCACGGCACGGCGCGGGGCGCTGACGTTGGTGCAGGCGGGCTACTTGCGCCAGGACGGTCGGATGCTGTCGCTGACGCCGCGGGTGCTGGCGCTGGCGGGCGGTTTCTTGCAGGCCAACCAGTTTGGTCGACGGGTGCAACCGGTGTTGAACCGCCACGCCCGGCAGATGCAGGTTGAGGTGACGCTTGCGATGCTGGACCACGGCCGGGTTCTGGTGCTGGCTCAGTCCACGGTCGACCATGGCCATATCACTTATGGGTTCACGGCGGGATCACATATCCCGCTGGCCCATACCAGCCTTGGCCGCATGCTGCTGGCAGGCCTGCCAGCCGAGGACGCCGCAGCCACCCTGGCAGGCACCGAGATCCCCAGCCACACAAGCCAGTCGCTGACCACCACCGAGGAGATCCTGGACCGGGTCGAAACCGCACGTGCGCAGGGCTACTGCCTGACCGACAGCGAGTTTGAAAGCGGTATCACCGGCTATGCCGTTCCAGTGGCACGGCCCGGCCGCACCCCGATCGTGGTCGGCAGCTCGGCGCCGCGCGGCCAACAGCCGCAGGCGGACGCCGAACGATTGCTGCGCGGGCTGCAACTGTGCGCGGCTGAATTGCGCCAGGCCGAGGCGGTGGAGCATTTGTAACCCCGGCCGCCGCCCGGTAGCCCGCGGCCCGCTGCCGCCCCGGCGCTGACTGCGGCTTTGCAAGGCCACCCGCCGCTGCTACGCTCGGTATAGGGATTTCCCGCAGGAGCATTTCGATGATCAAACAGATGGCTTTGGCAGCGGTTATTTGTACCGTCTGCGCGCCCGCTACGGCAACCGCCGAGATCGCAGCCAAACAGGTCACCGTACTGGGCCGCAGCTGGCTGGTGGCGCCGGTGGCGGACAGCCCGCAGCGCGTCAGCGCAACCCGGATGAACCTGGAGCATCGGCCCTTTCGTGCGCCCGCGGTGCTGAGCGCGCGCCAGGCCGTACGCGCCATCCGCGCCGCGACAGGCTGCAGTGTCAACCTCGACAGCATGCTTCGCACGATCTCCGGCACCTATTACGCGCAGGTCATCTGCCGCAAATAGGCACGCCTTTGACGGTTCGGCGGATCCGACGGGTTTCGCTGAAACATCCTCTTGGAAAATGTGATCATTTTCCAGCCACCATGGATTGAGCGGCGCCAACCCGCCTGCCATAGATTGCGCATGAAACTTGCAATCAACGGATTCGGCCGCATTGGCCGCGCCATCCTGCGCCAGATCCTGACCACATCGCGCGGAGACGGCATCGAGGTGGTGCGGATCAACGATATCGCGCCCTTGGACATGTGCGCTTATCTGTTTCAATACGACAGCACCTTTGGCCCGTTTGGCCATCCGGTCGAGCACGGCGACGGCGCCCTGCACGTGATGGGCCGGTCCATCCCGATGAGCCATGCGCCGGATCTTACTGACGTGGATCTGAGCGGCGTCGACCTGTTGCTGGAATGCACCGGCATTGCCCGCAGCTCGGACGTGGCGGAGCGTGGCCTGAAGGCTGGAGCGGCCAAGGTGCTGATCTCCGGCCCGTCGCCCGCGGCGGAGAAAACCGTGGTGCTGGGCGCCAACGAAGAGACGCTGGGCGATGCACGGATCGTCTCCAATGCCTCCTGTACGACCAACGGGCTGACACCGTTGGTCAAGCTACTGGACGGGCTTGTGGGCATTGACACTGCGCATATGACGACGATCCACTGCTACACGAACTCGCAGCCGATGGTGGATGCCCCGCGGGGCGATTTCGCGCGTTCACGCGGGGGGGCGCAGTCGATGGTGCCGACGACGACCTCTGCCATGCATCTGATCGACGAGGTGCTACCCCATCTGAAAGGCCGGGTCAGCGGTGCCGCGGTGCGGGTTCCGACCGCCAGCGTGTCGGCCGTGGACCTGGTTGCGCAGCTGAAGGCGCCGATGCCAGAAGCAGACCTGACCGCGGCCCTGAAGGCGGCGGTCGCGGCCTCGCCGGTGCTGGGCTGGACCGATATGCCATTGGTGTCATCAGACCTGCGCGCGCGCCCGGAATCACTGGTGATCGCAGGCCCGGAAACCCGCATGGCCGGCGACCGTCAGCTGCGCGTGTTCGGCTGGTACGACAATGAATGGGGCTTTTCGGCGCGGATGCTGGATGTGGCAAGCCTGATGACACGCTGACCCTGAAATGATCGCCCATCGGCGCGAGGCTGGTCGGCAGCCGCCGACTGCGGTCACGTTACGGGCGGCGTTGATGCGCCAGCCGCAGCCAGCGAAAGATCAGCATCAAGCCCAGCATGCACAGGGCCAGGCCGATCAAGTCGCCCGCTGCATAGACGGCCAGCACCGCCAGCTGATCGTCGGGAAAGATAAACCCGGAGTAGACCACGAGCTGTCCCAGCGAATTGATCAATGAGGCCAGCCCCCCCACCGCCAGCAGCCCCGCCCAGGACAATCTGCGGGCCCGCCCGGCATAAAGCCGCCGACCGGCGACGCGAAACAGCTCAAACGCGATAAGGGCAGACAGCGCCCCCACTGCAACCGATTGCAGCAGGACCGGCTCCAGCAACTGGCGCACCTCGGCACCGGTGAACATCGCATCCGAAAGCAGGGCCGCCACCGCCAGTGGCAGGCAGGCGCGCCAGCCGAAGAGCCACACTGCGAGCACCCGCACCCCGTGCGGCAGGTAAGCCAGGCTGGCAAAGACCGTGATGTCCGGCAGAAACAGGGTTTGTACGGGTGTCACAATGCAAGCGGTCAACCCATGACAAACGAGATAGGCGGCCGTGATAATGGCCGGGGTCAGACCGCCGGAGAGGATCTGCATAAAGCGTTGCATGCACCAGCACTAGCCAGCTGCCCCTGACGGCGCAATGGCGGCTTTCTGCCAATGTTCACCCGATCCGCCGCTTTTGCGGGCAACTTGCGCAAGGCGAACCGCACCTGCCGCAAAAGCGCGTCAGGCCACCGGTTGCCTTCCAACGGGGCGCGTTCAAATCAGGCCGGTCCAAATCCGGCTGCGCGTGCATCGGCCAAAAGCCGATCCCGACCGCCCGCCCGACCCTGTGACATCAGCTGCCATCAGCCGCGAAGCGGACTACATAGTGGCGCGCCTTGCTGCCCCCTGCGCGTTCCAGAAAACCCAGTTCAAGCAGCGATTTCAGTGTTCGATAAAAGGTCGCCTGGGTCAGCCCCCGAACCAATCTATGACTGCGGATCTGGTCGGATTGTACCGCCGCTCCCGGCGTGCCGGTCAGCGCATGGGCCGCCAACAGGACATCACGCTCCACCCGGCTGAGATCTTCCAGACCGATGTCCTGCTCCATCTGGTAGAGCATGTCGCGCAACTCGAAAATTGACCGCAGCCTGTCCAAACCAGCCCCCCTTTAACCTTCAACAGCAAGCGCGCATTAAATGATACCACGCGAACATTATCAATCCGATAAATTTTCTAGACAGTAACGTCCTGCGTGGTATCATCAGTGCCAGGCATGGCTGTTTGTGAGTGGTGGCTTTGCCTGACACCTACGCGATTTCTGTGCAATTTCCAATTTCAGAGTGCGTTGTTAGCGAGTAGCAGCTCCGGCAGAAACAGCTGCCGGGGCTGGATTGAATATGGCAACGTCCGCCGCAATATCAAATGGAATTTCTGCCGCATTGCCTGTGCGGCGAAATTTTGCTGTTACGGGCATACTTGTGTCGCAGGGTGGCCATCAGCGACAGACATTTGCCGCCGCCGCTGCCCGATTGCCGGTTTTCCCCCGGAATTTTCCCGTGTTAGGCTTGCGCAGCCCCGCGCCAATCAGGCCGGGCGGCGAACCGGATTTCAATCCCGCTTACGGGAGCAGACATGCAATTTTCCTACCCCCCGCGCGGCTTGCTGCGCGCACTTGCCTTGGCCCTCCTGCCGCTGGTCCCAGCTGCCGTAGAGGCTGCGGAGGCGCAACTGACGGCCCCCGGCGCCCCGGCCGATCTGGAGGCGCAGCTGCAGGCCGCGTCGGCCACGGTCGCGGCCGGTCCTCAGATGGGCGTGCAAGAACTGCTGGCGGCGGCGCTGTCGGATTATCGCACACTGGTCCAGGTGCTGTACGATGGTGGATATTTCTCTCCGGTGGTGAACATCCGGCTGGACGGGCGCGAGGCGGCGGCCATCCAGCCGTTGAACCTGCCGCGCAGCATCCAGAGAATCGAAATTACGGTGCAAGCCGGACCTCAGTTCCGCTTTGGTACCGCCGAAATCGCCCCCTATCCGCGCCGCAGTGATGTCGAGATCCCGCAGACCTTTGCCTCCGGCCGCCCCGCCAGCACCGGTGCAATCCGGGATGCGGCAAGCGCCGGGGTGCGGGCCTGGCGGCGCAGCGGCCATGCCAAGGCCGCTGTCACCGGGCAGGCGATCACCGCCAATCACGCACAAGCACGCCTGGATGCCCGCCTGCGGCTGACACCGGGGCCGAAACTGCGCTTTGGCGCACTGCGGCTGACCGGACAGACCGCCGTGCGCGAAGACGCGCTGCGCCGTATCGCGGGCTTTCCGGCGGGAGAGACGTTTCACCCCGACCTTGCCGCAAGATCCGCAACCCGGCTGCGCCGCACCGGCACGTTCTCCAGCGTGGTCCTGCGCGAGGCGGAGCAGCCGAACCCGGACGGCAGCCTGGATTTCATCGCCGAAGTCGAGGATCTGCCACCGCGCCGCCTGACCTTCGGCGCTGAAATCAGCTCCTCTGACGGGATCGAACTGTCGGGAAGCTGGATGCACCGCAACCTGTTCGGCGGCGCCGAAAAACTGCGCATCGAGGCCCTTATCCGTGGCATCGGCAGCAGCAATGACCTGGATGGGCGGGTGGCAGTCCGCCTTGATCGACCGGCCAAACTGGGACCGGATGACAGTATCTTCTACCTGGCCGAAGCCGAGCATCTGGACGAGGAACATTACAGTGCGACAACGATGCTGGGCGCCATCGGGGCCCGGCGCACATACTCCAAGGATTTCTATGCTGAAGCCGCGCTGGGGGCGACGTCCATCCTGGCCGATGATGTGTTCGGAAAGCGCCGGTTCAAATACATGGCCGCCCTGCTGCGGGCGAACTACGACGGTCGCGACAGCCGGATAAGCCCCACGGAGGGCTATTTCCTCAAGGCCAGCGCCACGCCGTTTCTCGGCCTCGACGGAAGCAAGTCGGGCATCCAGATGAAGGCTGACGGGCGTGCGTATCTGGGGCTCGGCGCCGAGGACCGGATCGTGCTGGCGGGGCGTTTGCAGCTAGGGTCGGTGATTGGTCCATCGCTGAGCGAGATCTCTCCCACCCTGCTGTTCTATTCCGGCGGCGCGGGAACCGTGCGCGGCCATGAGTATCAGTCCCTGGGCGTACCTGCGGGCGGCGGCATTTCGGGCGGGCGCAGCTTCATGGCGCTGTCGGCCGAGGTGCGTGGCCGGGTCAGTGATAAGATCTCGCTGGTCGGGTTCTACGACGCCGGGGTTGTCGGCGAAGACAGTTTTGTTTCCGGCGCTTCGGCCCAGCACGCGGGGGCCGGGCTCGGGCTGCGCTATGATGTGGCGGGAATTGGCCCGATCCGGCTGGACGTGGCCTATCCGGTTGACGGCGGCTCTGACGATGGCGTGCAATTCTACATCGGAATAGGACAGGCGTTTTGAGACAGCATCTTGGCCTCACTCTCGGACTGGGTCTTTGCCTGGGACTGGGATCCCCCCTCGCGACCCAGCCCGCCGCGGCGCAGGACAGTGCGGCCGAAAGCGGTGGCCTGCTGGTGGATTTCCTGGAGGACACGCTGTCCGGCGACAGCCGCTACATCAGCGTCAGCGGGCTGGAGGGGGCGTTTTCCTCCGAGGCGAAGATCGCGCGTATCACCGTTGCTGACGAAAAAGGAATCTGGCTGGCAATTGAGGACGCCGAACTGGACTGGAACCGACTGGCGCTGTTGCGCGGACGTTTCTCCGTCAATGAGTTGAGCGCCGCGCGGATCGCGATTGAGCGGGCACCCGAACCGCTGCCGCCGGATCCCGAACTGCCCGCCCCCGAGGCCACGCCGTTTGCTCTGCCACAGCTGCCGGTTGCGATCGAACTGGACCAGATCGCCGCCGACCGGATCGAGCTGGGAGAGGAGTTGACCGGGGTTGCGGCAACCCTGTCCGTCAGCGGATCACTGCGACTGGCCGATGGCACCCTCGACACCCAGCTAATGGCCGAACGGCTGGACAAGCCCGGCGATCAGCTGCGGCTCACCGCGGGCTATGCCAATGAAACCCGGCAGATCTCTTTGGATCTAACGGTGGACGAAGCCCCCGGAGGGCTGATCGGTGCCAGCCTGGACCTGCCGGGGCGCCCGTCCATCCAATTGCGGGCACAGGGCAGCGGCCCGGTGACGGACTTTGCCGCCACGATCGGGCTTAGCACCAACGGGCGCGAGCGGTTGGCGGGGGAGGT
Organism: Leisingera sp. SA32; assembly: GCF_056033425.1. NCBI lineage: Bacteria > Pseudomonadati > Pseudomonadota > Alphaproteobacteria > Rhodobacterales > Roseobacteraceae > Leisingera > Leisingera sp. SA32. Next base: position 44,967 of record NZ_JBVYHB010000012.1, read on the forward strand.
GGTGATGGCCGCGGCTGCCCTACCCGAAGGCGCGGCCCCGGACACGCCGCGCGACTTGCAGTTCTCTGCTGATCTCAGCGGCAACATTGATGTGTTGCTGGCGCCGGTTCATCGTCCCTTTTTCGGCCCAGGCGTTCGGCTCAACCTCAAAGGTACGCGGGCGGCGGACGGCGCCGTCGCCCTGAACACGCTGTCGCTGCGCACCAGCGCGTTGCAGGTGACCGGTGCCGCGGCGCTGACTGCGGGCGGTGTGCTGGATACCGCCAACCTGAGAGCGGCAATCAGCCCGCCGCAGGGGCAAACCGCGGTGACGCTGCCCATGCCCGGCGGCCGCACCACGCTGGCCGCAGCAGACCTCCATCTGCGCAAGACCGCAACCGGCAGCTGGACCCTGGAAGGGGTGCTGAACCAGCTGAGCCATCCGGGGGCATTGATTGACACTGCCAGGATCGACGGCCGCGGCACGCTGGACCAAAGCCGCGAATTCGCGTTGGAGGGCGACCTCTCGGCGGTGTTGTCCGGGCTGCAGCCGCGAGACCCCGCCCTGGCCGAGGCCACCGGCCGCGACATCCGCTTTGACGGAACCCTCAGCACCGAAGGGCCAGGCGCGTTGCGGATTACAGATATGGACCTGCGCGGCAGCGACTACCGTGCCACCGGCGATCTGCATCTGGATGATCTGGAAAGCGGGCTGAACCTCAGCGTCGACCTGACCGCTGAAGTATCCGAGCTGGGGCGGTTTTCCGCACTGGCGGGCCGCCCTCTCGGCGGTGCGGTGCAAGGCGCGGTGCAAGGCAGCTTCACCCCCCTGTCCGGCGCCTTCGCGGGCGCGGTCGAACTGACGGGTCAGGATCTGTCCGCAGGTGTTGCCCAGCTGGATGAGCTGTTGAAAGGCACCACCACGCTAGCGCTCAAGGCGGCGCGGGACGCTGCGGGTTTGACCATCGACCGCTTCGCGCTGGAGGGCAGCACCCTCGACGCAGCGGCGTCCGGCATGCTGTCCAGCGACAGCGGCCGCATGGAGCTCGAGGCGCGCCTGAAACAGCTGGAAATCCTGGTTCCCCAGGCTCCGGGCCCCCTGACGCTGACCGCGGGGCTGACCCGCCGGGGTGACGTCTTCAGCGGCACCGCGGATCTGACCGGCCCGCTCAGCACCTCGGCCCGTCTGGACGGGTCGGTAACACTGGCAGGATCTGCCGATTTCAGCTTTGAGGCTGCGTTGGGTGAACTGGAACACCTGCTGCCGCAGCTGGCGGGCAAAGTGGCGGCAGAAGGCAAAGCCTCCCGGCAAGCCGGGGAATGGCAGATCAGCACCACCGCCACCGGCCCCGCCGGACTGGACGCCGAGATCGAGGCCCGTTTTGTCGAAAGCAACGGCAGCACCGATCTTCGCTTTGACGCGGCGCTGGCGCAGCTGCAGCAGCTGGTGCCCGAACTGCCGGGGCGGCTGGTGGCCAAGGGCAGCGCAACACGGCGCGACGGCACCTGGACTGTCGACGGCACGGCCAGCGGCCCGGCCGGGATCGACAGCCAGGTCGCGGGCAGCTGGAGCGAGGCCAAGGGCACCGCCGACCTAACTGCAAAGGGGACCCTGCGGCTGGAAGGCGCAAATCCGTTCATATCACCCAACCTGCTGCGCGGACCGGCGAATTTCAATCTGGCCCTGCAAGGTGCCCCGGCGCTGCATGCGCTTCGCGGCACCATTACGGTACCGGGTGCTTCCCTCGCGGTCCCCGCAGCGGCGCAGCGGGTGGACGACATCCAGGCCACCGTCACCCTGGGCAATTCCCGCGCGCAGGTGCAGCTCTCGGCCCGGCCCCGTGACGGTGGCAGCGTTCGGATCAGCGGTCCGATAGGCTTGCAACCGCCATTTGACGGCACGCTGCAAATCGCCATCAATGATGTCGTGGTGTCCGATCATGTATCCTATGAGACGCTCCTGAATGGTCAGCTGAACTTTGCCGGGCAGATGAGTGGCCGCAACCGCCTGAGCGGGCGTATCGACGTGGGTGAGACCAATATCAATCTCAACACCGCGGGTGGCGCCGTATCGGCGGCACCGATCCCGCCGATACGCAACATCAATACGCCGGCTGCGGTGCGCCGGACCCTGGCCCGCGCTGGCCTGACCGCCAATGGAAACGGCGACGGCGGCGGTGGATCAGGGCGCACTGATCTGGACGTCATCATCAGCGCGCCGTCGCGGATCTTTGCCCGCGGTCGCGGCCTGCGGGCCGAGCTTGGCGGCCAGATCCACTTGCGCGGGACCACTGCAAGGCTGGCACCCGCTGGCCAGATCAGCCTGATCCGTGGCTCTTTCGACATTCTGGGCCGACGGCTGGAGCTGGATGAGGGCCGCATTACTCTGCTTGGTGACTTGCGCCCCTATCTGGAATTCAGTTCCTCAACCGCAACCGAAGAGGGGACGGCCACGTTGGAAATTTCGGGACGCGTCGATGCGCCGGAAATCAAGGTCACCTCCGATCCGCCGCGCCCAAGCGAGGAAGCACTGGCGCTGTTGCTGTTCGGCGACAACATCGAAGACATCTCGCCCCTGGCGCTGGCCCGTCTGGCCGCCTCCGCGCTGACGCTGAGCGGCCGCGGCGGGCTGGCTCAGAACCAGCTGCGTCAATCCACCGGGGCCGATGACGTGGACATCGGCTTTGACAACCTGGGCAGTGGCCGTTTGGGGCTGGGCGGCTATGTCGCGGAAAACGTCTATACCGACTTTGACGTCAATACCCGCGGCGACAGCGAGCTGAGCATCAACCTCGACGTGACCGACAGCCTGACGGCAAAGGGCACGGTGGACAGCGAGGGCGAAACCGGCTTTGGCCTCTTCTTCAAACGCGACTACTGACGGGCGGACTGGGGTGGCGGTGACCTAGGCGCCCGCCTCTCCGGCCGCGTCGGGGCCATGGCTGTCCGGCTTGCCAGCAGCGCGGGCCTCCCCCATGCCCGCGGCGGCGCGCAGCGCCACTTGCGCGGCCCCGCTGACACCGGCGGCATCATCGGTGATCAGCCACAACGGGATCTCGGTCCGGGCCTGCGCCAGCTTGCCCCCCGACGTCGCATAACTGGACAGAAAGGTCTTGCAGACGGGCGTGTTCAAGATTCCCCGCGCGACGCTACCGGCAAAGAACATCCCCTGACCCGGCATATAAAGCGCGGTCATCTCCCGCGCCAGCAGACCCAGCAGATGCGCCCATTCCCCGATGCTGCGCGCCTCGGCGCTGTCGGGGTTCGCCAGATAGGCGTCGGTGATCTCCGCCGCACTGCCCGCCGCACTGCCGCTCATGGCTTGATGGAACCGCACCAACCCATGACCGGAAAACAGGCTTTCGACGCTGACAAACTCCTCCGGCGCTCGGTTCAAGAGCTGCTCCAGTTGCCGATACAGGGTTTGCGGCAACGCGGCATGGCCCAGCTCCGCCTCCAGCGTCGCGCCGTCGCAGGCGACAGCGGCGTTGAACCCGGTGCCGATGCCCGCCACCAAGGCCTGCTGGCCGTGCTGCCGCCCCGGGCGCAAGCTGGTCAACTGGCCGGGGATCAGTACAGGCAACGCCTGACCCAGCGCCGCCAGATCGTTGATGACTTGCGCTTTGGCACCCGGCTGCAAACCAAGAACCGCCGCCAGATCCTCGGCCCGGCCCGCCCAGTTGCGATTGCTGAGCTGAAAGCTACCGTCACGCACCGGCCCGGCCACCGCCAGGCAAGCCCCGCTGAGCGGTGGCAGACCGGGTTGCGCGCAATAAGCTCGCAATACATCCTCAAGGCTGGCAAAACTGTCGTTGCAAAAGCTCTGCAAGGCCGTGACCCCAACGCCGGGCGCCGCCAAGGCCAACCGTGTCCGGCTGCCGCCGACGTCGCCTGCCAGAACCGTCAGCTCAGCACCCATGCGCGGTAATCCTTTTGTTCCTCAGCCCTTTGTGCAGCCTGTAGCAAACACGCTGCAAATGCAATTGAGCATGCACGCCCCGCTTGCAGCGCCGCCAACATGGCGGCACCTTGGGGCGGTATCTTGCCGACCGCAAATGGACCGCTCCTCGTGCCCCAGCTGACACCCTCCTCCACCGCAGCCAATGCCGCCGCAACCGCTGCGGTGGTGATCGGCCGCAACGAAGGCGCGCGGCTGATCCGCTGCCTGCAATCACTGACCGGGCAGGTCGGGCGCATCGTCTATGTGGACAGCGGTTCGACAGACGGCTCTGCAGCAGCGGCCCGCGATCTGGGCGCCGAGGTGGTCGAACTGGATCTCTCCCGCCCGTTCACCGCGGCGCGGGCGCGCAATGCTGGGCTGGCGGCACTGGGAGACGACGTTGCGTTTGTACAACTCACCGATGGCGACTGCGAGGTCGCAGAGGACTGGATCACCACGGCCCTGACCTTCATGCGCGGCCATCCACAGGCGGCGGTGGCCTGCGGACGGCGACGAGAACGGTTCCCCGAGGCATCCGTTTACAACCGCCTGTGTGACGCCGAGTGGGACACCCCGGTCGGAGAGGCCGCCGCCTGTGGCGGCGATGCGCTGATGCGGCTGTCGGCGGTGCGCGGCGCCGGTGGCTACCGCGACGATCTGATCGCAGGCGAAGAACCCGAGCTGTGCCTGCGTCTTCGCCGGATGGGCTGGCAAATCTGGCGTCTGGATGCGGACATGACCCTGCACGACGCACAAATGCTGCGCTTTGATCAATGGTGGCGTCGCAGCCGCCGGGCGGGCCACGCGTTTGCCGAAGGGGCCGCGTTGCACGGCGCGGGCCCAGAACGCCACTGGGTCGCCGAGACCAGACGGGCTCTGATATGGGGCGCGGCTCTGCCTCTGGCTGCCGGTGCCCTGGGCGCGCTGGTCAGTCCCTGGCTATTGCTGCTGACACTGCTGGCCTACCCCGCGCAGGTGCTGCGGTTGCGGTCCCGGATGGGGGCGGAACGGGCGTTCTTCACCGTGCTGGGCAAATTCCCCGAGGCATTGGGTGTGTTGGAATACCATTTGAACCGCAGCCTCGGTCGGGCGCGCGGCATACTGGAGTACAAATAGCGCTGCTGCCAGTGTCATGGTGGCTACACACGCCGCGTCTATCGTCGCCGGATTGCCCAGGCGCGCCGCATATGCCCCGGCAGGATCATCAGGCATTTTCCATAACGCGGCAGCAGGCGCGCCGGGTTGGACAGCGCCCGCCACAGCCATTCCATCGCAATCGCCCGCACCCAGGCCGGTGCGCGCCGCTGATGCCCGCCCAGGAAGTCCAGCCCGGCCCCGACTGACGCAAAGCCGACCCCCGGCGCCAGCTTGCGCCCGCGCGCGGCCAACAGCTCTTGTCGTGGGGCGCCCAGTGCCAGGAAGCACAGCTGCACCCCGGACTCGGCCAGCCGATGCAGGATCTGCTCGGCTTCGTCCCCATTCGGGTCAAACGGCGCCGATGGAGCCTGACACCACAGGATCTCCAGCCCCGGCACGGCAGTCTGAAGAGCTGCCTCGGCGTCCTGCAAGGCGGCATCGGTGCTGCCCACCAGCGCCACCCTGGCACCGCATTCAGCCGCCAGTCGGCACAGTGGCAGCACCATGTCCGACCCCGGCATCAGCGCCACCGGACGCCGCGCCAACCGTGACATCCAAACGATCGGCCGCCCGTCGGCAACAACCAGGTCCTGGGCTTGATAGGCGGCCAAAAACTGCGGATCCGTGGCCAGCTTGACCAGATGATCGAGATTGATGGTGGCCAGCGCAAAGCCATGGCCCGCCGCGAAACGATCGCGAATCTCCGCCTCAAGGCTCGCGCGGTCCGGTATGTTGACCGAAACCCGGCGACCGTCGAATTCGAAAAACAAGGCATGCCCCCCAATGGCTCGGCTCAGTCATAGCGCCGCCGCGCGATCCGGACCAGACCTCTGCCCCGTCGGCGGCGGCACCCGTTGCATTCCTGCAAACTGTTTACCGCATGACATAAATCCTCGCGACAGTGCGGCGCGCAGGGGTTACATTCACCTCCAAAGCGAACATCGCACAATTGCACAAGGGGCAGTCTTCCGGTGCCCAATACTGTGGCCTACATCATGCTGCTGGCCTGGCCGCTGGTCAGCCTGGTCCTGTTCCGGCGCCTGCCGCTGGAGCGGGCCATTTTATGGTGCATCATCGGCGGCTACCTGCTGCTGCCGCCGGACGCAGAGTTTGATCTGCCGCTGGTGCCGGACATGGATAAGTTCGCCATTCCGTCCGTCATGGCTTTTGTGCTGTGCGCGTTTCTGCTGCGCCGCCCGGTACCGCTGATGCCGCGCCACCCGGCGGCGCGGGTGCTGGTGCTGCTGTTTGTCTTTGGCGTCATACCCACGGTGCTGACCAATAGCGAACCGATGCTGTTCCACAAGATCGCCAACTCCGACCCCATCCTGATCCTGAACCACCAGCTGCCGGGGCTGCGCTGGCGCGACATGGGGTCTGTCGTCATCAACCAGGTGATCGTGCTGATGCCGTTCCTTCTGGCGCGGCGGTATCTGTCAACCCCGCAAGCCCACCGCGAGCTGTTGCTGGCCCTGGTCCTGGGGGCGCTGGCCTATTCCATCCCCGCCCTCATTGAAATCAGATTCAGCCCCCAGACGAACGTCTGGGTCTACGGCTTCTTCCAGCATGACTTCAGCCAGATGATCCGCCAGGGTGGCTACCGTCCGATCGTGTTCCTGCCACATGCGCTATGGCTCGCGTTTTTCGTGGCCGCCGCGCTGATGGCCGCCACGGCATTGGCACGCACGGCCGCTTCTGGCCGGCGCTGGCGTCTGGTGGCGACCTGCGGGTATCTGTTTTTGCTGCTGCTCGGCTGCAAGAGCCTTGCCTCATTGGCCTATGGTCTCGTCTTCACCCCGGTTATCGCACTGGCGCCGCTGCGCTGGCAGTTGCGGATCGCACTCGGACTGGGAGTGATCGCAGTGATCTATCCGATGCTGCGCAACGCCGGGCTGATCCCCACCGATGACATCGTGGCCTATTTCGAGACCATCAGCGTCGATCGTGCGCACTCATTGGGCTTTCGCTTCGACAATGAGGCACAGCTGCTGGCCCGTGCCGCCGAGAAACCCTGGTTCGGCTGGGGCGGCTGGGGCCGCAACCTGATCCTTGACGGGGCAACAGGCGAAATCCTCTCGATCCCGGACGGGCGCTGGATCATCGTTTTCGGCACCTTCGGCTGGCGGGGGTACATCGCGGAAATGGGGCTGCTGGCGGCGCCGCTGGTGTTGCTGGCCGTGGCCGCACGCGGCGCGCCCGCGCAGACGTTCTCGCCCTATGCGGCGCCGATTGCCCTCATCCTGGCGGCAACCTTGGTGGACATGCTGCTGAATGCGACGCTGATCCCAATGACCTGGATGTGCGCCGGCGCCGTGCTGGGCTATGCGGAGCGACTGCTCTACCCTGACTTGTTTCGTGAGAAGGCGGCATTATTTAACGGTGTTCAGGCATTGGCAGCCAATCCCGCCGAACCCAGGGATCGCAGCGTGATATGATGCCGTATTCTTACCGCTATTCACGCGGAAATTGACACAATGACTCCATAGGCTGGCCCAATGGATTGATGACGGTAAAATTGAACGGGACCGGCCCGCGCGGCAGATGGGGATCTTGTGCGCGGCGCCGAAGACGGCAGCTGACTGCGGTCAGCTCATGCGAACAACCCGCGCGACGGGAAACTGCCAGAATTGCGGCAGTAGGCTGCCGCGCAGTATTTTAAGGGCCGTGGGGGCGGGTAGTAACGATGTTGGATGGAAAATCGGCAACCGCTGGTGCAGCGGCCGGTGATATTGCAATTGTCGGGCTGGCGGTGGACGTCCCCGGTGCGGACAGTGCCGCAGCGTTCTGGCGCAACCTGCGCGACGGCATTGAATCAATCGACCGGCTGGACCGTGACACGCTGCTAGCCAATGGGGAACGCCCCACGGCGCTGGCCGACCCCAATTACGTGCCCGCGACCGCGCAATTGCCTGGGTTTGATCAATTCGACGCCGAGTTCTTTGGCTTCAGCCCCAAGGAAGCCGCCATCATGGACCCCCAGCACCGCAAGTTCCTGGAGGTGGCCTGGGCGGCGATGGAGAACGCGGCTCACCCGCCCGAGAGCATTCCCGGCCCGATCGGCGTTTACGCAGGCTGCGGTATGGGCAGCTACTTCTATTTCAACATCTGCTCCAATCCTGGTCTGGTCGATGATGTCGGCATGTTCCTGCTGCGCCACACCGGCAACGACAAGGATTTTCTGGCCACCCGTGTCAGCCATGTGTTCGACCTCAAGGGGCCATCCGTCAACGTGCAGACAGCCTGCTCTACGTCGCTTGTGGCGGTGCATTACGCCTGCAAGGCCCTGCGCGAGGGCGACTGCGACATGGCCCTGGCCGGTGGTGTGACCATCGAGCTGCCGCAGGGCCGTGGCTATCTTTACAAGGAAAATGAAATCCTCAGCCCCGATGGCCATTGCCACGCCTTCGACCACCGTGCGCAAGGGACGGTGTTCGGGTCCGGCGCCGGAGCGGTGGCGCTCCGGCGGCTGGAGGATGCCATGGCCGATGGCGACCACATCTGGGCCGTCATCAAAGGCTCCGCGATCAACAACGACGGCGCGGACAAGGCAGGCTATCTGGCCCCCTCGGTGGGGGGACAGTCGGCGGCGGTGCAGGCCGCGCTCCGGGCTGCGGGCACCCCGGCAGAGACCATCGGCTACGTCGAATGCCACGGCACCGGCACCTATCTGGGCGACCCGATCGAAGTCTCGGCCCTGACCGAAGCCCATCGCGCCGGCACGGAGGCGCGCGGCTACTGCCGCATCGGTTCGGTCAAGACCAACATCGGCCATCTGGACACCGCCGCCGGGGTTGCGAGCCTGACCAAGACGGCGCTGGCGCTGCGTCATGGGGAAATCCCGCCCTCGCTGGGCTATGAGGCACCGAACCCGGCAATTGATTTCGAAACCTCGCCGTTTCAGGTGAACGCAGCCCTGACCCCCTGGCCCCCGCACAAGGGCCCGCGGCGGGCCGGAGTCAACTCGCTCGGCGTCGGCGGCACCAACGCCCATGTGATCCTGGAGGAGGCCCCCGCCCGTGCCCCCTCAGAGGAAAGCGATTTCCCGTTTCAAGTCCTGTGCATCTCCGGCCAGACCAAGGCCGCGCTGGAGGCGAATGCGCTGGCGCTGGCTCAATATCTGGAGGCCACCCCCGAGGCGGACCTGGCCGACGTCGCTTTTACCCTGAAACACGGGCGACGCGGTTTTGCCAAGCGGCGGGTGCTGGTGGCCGAAACCCCGGCTGAGGCCGCGCACCTCCTGCGTGAAAACGATCCCCGCAAGATTTTTACCCACGACCGGTTGGGCGATGCGCCCGAGGTGGTCTTCATGTTCCCTGGCGGCGGAGCGCAGCATGCGGGCATGGCGCGCGATCTTTATGAGACAGAGCCAGTCTTTGCCGAATGGATGGACCGCGGGCTGGCGCACCTGCAAAACAGCCTCGACTATGACATCCGCACCATCTGGCTGCCCGAAGCGGGCGAAGAAGACGCCGCCAATGTGCGCTTGCAGCAACCCTCAGTGCAGCTGCCGCTGATCATGATCGTGGAGTATGCGCTGGCGCAGCTGTGGATCAGCTGGGGCGTGAAACCTGCCGCGCTTGTCGGCCATTCGATGGGCGAAAACACCGCGGCCTGCCTGGCGGGGGTGCTGTCGTTCGAGGACTGCATCGACCTGGTGCTGTTGCGTGGGCGGTTGTTTGACACGGTGCCCGCCGGCGGCATGCTGTCGATCGCGCTGCCGCTGGCAGAGGTTGAGGCGCTGATCGGGGACGATCTGGACATCGCCAGCGTCAACGGCCCCGCCCTCACCGCCGTGTCCGGCCCGCGGGCGGCGCTGGAACGGCTGGCTGCCGATCTGACCACGCGCGAGGTGGAGCATCAGCGCATTGCCATCGACATCGCCGCCCATTCGCGGATGCTGGATGGCATTCTGGATCAATACGGCGCGTTCCTGCGCGGCCTGAGCCTGTCGGCACCGCAGCTGCCGGTGATCTCCAATCGCAGCGGCGCGGAGCTGACGGCCGAACAGGCCACCAGCGCCGACTACTGGGTCGGGCAGCTGCGCAACACGGTGCGCTTTGGCGATTGCATAACCCGGTTGGCAAAGACACCCGGTCGGGTGTTCCTTGAGGTCGGCCCCGGCAAGGCGTTGAGCGCCTTGGCGCAGATGGCGCCCGATGTGAAGCCGGGCCAGGTGCTTAGCTCACTGCGCCACCCGGACCAACAGGTGATGGACGACGCCTACTTCTTTGGCGTTATCGGCCGTCTTTGGGCCTGCGGGGTAGAGGCCGACTGGCAACAGATCTGGGGCGAGGCCCGGCGCAACCGGCTGCCGCTGCCCGGCTATGCCTTTCAGCGCAGCCGCTATTTCATCGAACCAGGCCAGCCAGCCGAAACTGAGGAGCCGACCCCCGAGCGGCACGATGACCTGACAGAGTGGGGCTATCGCCCGGCCTGGCGGCCGCGGCTGGCAGATTGCGCCCTGGACGTGGCGCAGGACCTGGACCAGGAGCCACATCGCTGGCTGATCTTCGAGGACGACTGCGGCCAGGCTGCCTCCGCCGGGGCGCGGCTCGCGGCGGCAGGGCACAGCGTGATCCGCGTACGCGCCGGCGATACCTATGCCCGGCTGGCACCGGATCTGTTTGTGCTGCCACCGGAACAGGGCCGCAGCGCCTATGGTGCGCTGCTGACCGATCTGGCGGCCGAAGGCGAACTGCCTGACCGCATTGCGCATTTCTGGCTGGTGACGCGCGAAGAGACCTTCCGCCCCGGGTCCTCCTTCTTCGACCGGAATCTCGAAATGGGGTTTCATTCCCTGACCGCGCTGGCGCAGGAGCTGGGCAACATCGAGCTGCCCGCCGCGCTACATATCAGCGTTTTCACCACCGGGGCCGCACAGGTTCGCGATGAATCTCTGCCCTATCCGGAAAAGGCAATGATCGCGGGTCCGGTGGGGGTGATCCCGCGCGAGCTGCCAGGCCTCACCTGCGCTTGTGTGGACATCGAATTGTCGGCGCGGCCACAGCCCCGGCGGGGCCTTCGCAAAACAGCCAGTTCGGATACCACCGACCGGCTGCTGGAAGAGCTGATGGCAACGCCTGCCAATACCATTGCCGCCTGGCGCGGCAGCAAGCGCCTGGAGTTGGGATGGCGGTCGCAGGCGCTGGCGGAACCGCAGGCCGCGCCGTTCAGATCGAACGGGCATTACATGATCACCGGCGGCTATGGCGGCATCGGGCTGACCATTGCAGGCCATCTTATGCAGGCGCATGGCGCCAAGGTCACCTTGATCTCACGCGATGGGCTGCCACCGCGCGACAGTTGGGACCGGTATCTGTCCAGCCATAGCCCGGCCAACCGGACCGCCCGGCGTATCCGTGCCGTGATGGCGCTGGAGGCGGCGCAGGGCGGTCGGGTGCTGCCGCTGGCCGCTGACGTGTGCAACAGCGGTCAGCTGCTGGCCGCGCGCCAACAGGCCGAGGCAGAGAACGGCCCGTTGACCGGCGTCATCCACGCGGCAGGGGTCATTGATGACGGCCCGCTGCTGGCCAAGGACGAAGACGCACTCTCACGGGTGCTGGCCCCCAAGGTCAGTGGCCTGCGGGCACTCGATACGGTCTTCCCTGATGGCAGCCTGGAGGTGATGCTGTTGTTCTCATCTTCCTCCACTGCGACACGGCCCGCAGGGCAAGTGGATTACATTGCCGCCAATGAATACCTGAATGCCTGGGCGCGCCACCGTGCCGGCGGCCAGACACGTGTCGTTGCGGTGGATTGGGGGGTCTGGGCAGACACCGGCATGGCGGCTGGCGCGATCGAGGCTCGCACGGCGGCTGCGGGCGCCAGCCCTGCCGAACCCTGCGCACAGCCGCTGCTGCAACACAGGGCCTTTGATGGCGCGGGCAACCGGATCTTCCTTCCCACATTCAACACCGACCACTGGCTGCTGGACGAACACCGCACGGCGGATGGCACCGCGCTGTTGCCGGGGACCGGATACGTGGAAATCGCCGCCGAAGTCATACGGGAACTGGGCTGCACGACGGGGTTTGAAATCCGCGATCTGTACTTCCTGCGCCCGCTGGTGGTGCCAGATGACCAACCGCAAAAAGCACTGATTAAGGTCGAAGCCAACGAAAATGGTTATGAACTGCTTGTCTACTCTAATTGTTCCGAGGGTTACCATCTGAACAGTCAGGCATTGCTGGCCTTTGCGGCGGCGACAGAATGTCCCGCCGCGCTCAACCTGTCCGACATCCTCTCCCGCTGTCCAAACCAACAGTCTCCGCAAGACGGGCGGCTGCGCTCGCCGCAGGAAGCGCACCTGCGGTTCGGACCGCGGTGGCATGTGCTACACTCCGCCGCACTTGGTGCTGCGGAAGGTCTGGCCCATCTGAGCCTGCCATGGCAGGCGCAGGACGACAACACCCTGCTGCATCCCGGCCTGCTGGATCTGGCAACCGGCTGGGCGATGGAGCTGATCCCCGGCTATCGGGCCGATGCGCTGTGGGTGCCTGTTTCCTACAAGCGGATCCACATCCATGCGCCCCTGGGCCATGAGGTGTACAGCCACGTGAGGCTGCACGACGCCCACGAGCGCGGCACAGCTGCCTTTGATGTCACCCTGACCGATCCTGATGGCACCGTGCTGGCAGAGATCGAAAGCTTTCGAATGCAGCGGCTGCCCGGCGGCTTTGAGGCCACAGCAGCAAACGGCCCGCCGGATGCAACGGCCGAACAGCTGTCTCTGGCGCCTGCACGCAGCGCGCCGTCGCTCTCGCCCGAAGAGCGGCAGCTGCATCTGAACGTTGCCAACGGAATCCGCGCGGACGAAGGCGGCGCCGCGCTGGAGCGCGCGCTGGCCTGCGCCATGGCACAGGATCTGCCGCAGCTGGTGGTCTCTTCGCTGGATCTGCCGGGGCTGATCGCACAGGCAAACCGCCCCGCCTCGGCCACGGTCCAAGATGCGCAAAGTTTCGAACGCCCGCAGCTCGACACCGATTTCGTCGCCCCCCGTAACCCCGTGGAACAGCATCTGGCGGAACTGTTCGCCGCGCTACTGGGGGTGTCGCAGGTGGGGATCGAAGACAGTTTCTTCGATCTTGGCGGCCACTCATTGATTGCGGTGCGGCTGTTTGCGCAGATCAAAAGACGCTTTGAGGTGGAGTTCCCACTCTCGGTTCTGTTCGAGGCCCCCAGCGTTGCCGCGTTGGCGCAGCGCATCATCGAGCGCAACGGCGGTGGTATCACCACAGACCCCGCAACCAGCCCGCGAGAGGCCACCGAACAGCCGCGGTACACCCATCTGGTGCAGCTGCATCCCGGCGATGGCACCGGACGGCGTCCGTTTTTTCTGGTGGCGGGCATGTTCGGCAATGTGTTGAACCTGCGCCACCTGGCGCTGCTGGTGGGCCGCGACCGTCCTGTCTACGGCCTGCAGGCGAAGGGACTGGTCGGGGATGACACCCCGCACGACCGGATCGAAGACGCCGCGCGCAGCTGCCTTGCGGAGATCCGCCAGATCCAGCCAGACGGCCCCTATCTGCTGGGTGGGTTCTCTGGTGGAGGCATCACCGCCTATGAAATGGCGCAGCAGCTGAAAGCCGAAGGACAGGACACCGCTGCGCTGATCCTTCTGGACACGCCGCTGCCGGTTCGCCCATCTCTGACGCCGCGGGACAAGGCACTGATAAAGCTGACGGAGCTGCGCCAAAAGGGGCCGGGCTTCCTGCTGGAGTGGGCCCGCAACCGACTTGCCTGGGAAGTGACGAAGCGCCGGGCCAAACCGGTCCAGAGCGGCGCGATACCCGAATTCAACAACCGTCAGATCGAACTGGCCTTTCGCGCGGCGGTGGAAACCTATGGGCTGCGCGGCTGGGACGGACCAATGACCCTGTTCCGCCCGCCGCTGGACCGCAAATGGCAGGTCACTGGCGGTCAGTGGGTCAGCGCCAAGCGCGAGTACGTGTTCGCCGACAACGACTGGACCCGCTGGGCGCCCGCGGTTGAGGTTACTGAAGTGCCCGGCGATCACGACAGTATGGTGCTGGTGCCCAATGTCAGCGTGTTGGCAGCGGAGGTCAAAGCGCGGCTGGATGCCGCTGATGCATGGGGGGCGCGCGGCCCCGCCGCCGCCGTGCCCACCCGGCCCGCCTCCGGCCAGTCACAGGCGGCGAAGTGATGATGGCAGACCGCGGACGCATCCTCACCATCCTGTTGAACTACCGCACGCCGGAGATGACCCTGCGCGCGGCCGAGGCGGCCTTGGCCGAGATCCGCCAGCTGCCGGGTGAGCTGCTTATCATCGACAATGGCTCTGATGACGGGTCCTTTGAACAGATCAGCGCGGCGGCACAGGATCGCGGCTGGTTGGCGGACGGCAAGCTGCGGCTGCTGGCCTCGCCGGTCAACGGCGGCTTTGGCGCGGGCATGAACATCGGTTTTCAGGCCGGTCTAGGGGATGGCACGGCACCGGATTTCTATTACCTGCTAAACTCGGATGCCTTTGTGCAGGGTGATACCATCCGGCGCCTGCGCGACTTTCTGCAAACGTCTCCCGGTGCCGGGTTGGTGGGCTCTTATGTGCAGGGCACCGATGGCACCCCGCACCGCACCGCTTTTCGCTTTCCCTCTGTCGCCGGGGAATTCGAGGCCAGCGTCTGCACCGGCGTCATCACCCGGTTGCTGCGCCCCTGGGTGGTGGCGATGGAGATACCGCAGCAGGAGACGCAGGTGGACTGGACCGCTGGCGCCAGCCTGATGATCCGCCGCGAGGTGATCGAGGAGATCGGCGGCTTTGACGAGCGATTTTTTCTCTATTTCGAGGAAACTGACTTGTGCCACCGCGCCGCCCGCGCGGGCTGGCGAACCCATTACCTGCCCGCCAGCCGGGTCGAGCACGTCGGATCCGCGTCAACCGGGATGAAGGGCTGGCAGCGCACCCCCGGCTACTGGTTCGACTCGCGGCGGCATTATTTCATTAAGACCCACGGACGCAGCTATGCGCTGATGGCCACATTGGCACAGGCGGCGGGGCGAAGCCTCTATGCGCTGCGCTGTCTGCTCAGCGGCCGCAAACGCCCCGGCCCGCCGCATTTTCTGCGCGATCTCTTGCGCCATGAGATGCGCGCCTGGCTGCGTCCTGCCGCAGCCACCCCGGAAACGCGCCAGACCTCTCCGCTTGTGAAGGAGCCGAAATGACCCCTTTTTCCACTGTTGTCATTGGCAATGAGTCGCTGTTGATCGGCTGCGCCGACGCGCTGTTGGCGCGCGGTCACCGGATCGAAGCGGTGGTCTCGCAAGATCGCGACATCCGTCGCTGGGCCACGGACAAGGCGCTGACGCTGCTGGACCGCCCGCAGGACATCCCTGTCGGCTACGACTGGCTGCTGTCGATTGCAAACCTGACGATGCTGCCCGACGCCGTGCTGGCCGGGGCTGCGCGCGGCGCGGTGAATTTTCACGACGGGCCGCTGCCCGCCTATGCCGGCCTTAACACGCCGAACTGGGCATTGATAAACGGTGAGCCTCGGCACGGCATCACCTGGCACCTGATGACCCGCGGCGCGGACGAGGGGGACATCCTCTCCCAGCGGATGTTCGATGTGGCCGACGATGAGACCGCCTTCAGCCTCAACTCAAAATGCTACGCCGCTGCTATGGACAGTTTCCCCGAGGTGCTGGCGCAGCTGGAAAGCGGGACGCTGAACCGTCAGCCGCAGGATTTGTCCGGGCGGCGGTATTTCGCGCGCGCCGACCGACCCGCGGCGGGCGGGCTGCTGGATTTCACCCGCCCCGCCACTGAACTGGCACGGCTGGTGCGCGCTTTGGACACTGGCGGCTATTGGAACCCGATGTGCGCCGCCAAGCTGCGTGTGGCGGATCAGCTGGTTCTGGCGGGCGCCGCCCAGCTGGCCGAGGGCACAGCCGCGCCGGGAACAGTGCTGGACGTCAGCCCGGACAGCCTGTGTGTCGCCACGGGCAAGGGCGCTCTGCACCTGTCGCAGCTGACCACGCCCACAGGGCTTGCGATCAACATCAGCACCCTGTGCACGGCCGGCAGCACCCTGCCGGGCGTCGCCGCGGACGAGGCCGCCCGGGTCACCGCCGCACTGGCCGCCACCCAGCCGGGCGAGAGCCATTGGCGACGGCGGCTGGCCGCGATGCGGCCGGTGCAGCTGCCGCTGACCACGGCCACTGGCGTGACCGGCACCATCAGCCGCAGCCTCCGACTTCCGGCCGGGGTCGACGACACGACCGCCGCTGCTGCGGTGCTGGCCTGGGCCCTGCTCTGCACCGCAGAGGATCGCGGCGACGTCGCATTGGCCACCAGCGCGAGGACGGCAGCGGCAGGGTTCATCTCTGACTGGGTGCCGATACAGGCGCGCCGCGAGGAACCCGTCCAGTCGCTTCTGGAACGAACGAAGCAAGAGATTGCAACGGCGCAGGAATACGGCGGTTTCGCCAGCGACCTGATTGCCCGCGCGCCCGAGCTCACAGCGCAGCCGATGCCCGCTGTCGGCCTGTCACTGGCAGGCAATGCGCCGCTGACGGGCTGTACCGTGGCGGCCACGCTTTCGGGCGGCGAAGTGGTGCTGCATTGCGACGCCAGCCAGCTGGACGCGCGCGCCGCTGACCTGCTGACCGCGCGGCTGGAGCTGCTGTTGTCGGCCCTCGCCGCGGGGGCCGAAGGTCCGGTGGCTTCGCTCCCCGTGCTGCCCGATGCCGAACGCGCGACACTGCTGGAGGACTGGAACCAGACCGCCACCGACTATGACTCCTCGCAGACCTTGCACGCGGCATTCGAAGCGCAGGTCCTCAGGACTCCGGAGGCCACCGCGCTGATCTTTGAGGACCAGAATTTCACCTACGCCGAGGTCGACGCCCGCGCCAATGCCATAGCTGCCCGGCTGCGCAGCATGGGGGTGCAGCCCGGCGCGCATGTGGGCGTCCACATCCGCCGCAGCGCCGAGCTGGTCTTTGCAGCACTGGGAGTGCTGAAGGCAGGCGCGGCCTATGTGCCGCTGGACCCGGCCTATCCTGCGGACCGCATCGCCCATTTCATCCGCGACAGCCAGGCGCAGGTGATCGTGACCCAAGCCGCGCTGACTGCCAGCCTGCCTGCGTCGGACGCAAAGGTACTGGAGGTCGAGCATGTTGCTGATGCGGTAGCGGAGGCCGTCGACAGCGGCGCGACGGGCAGCGATCTGGCCTACCTGATCTATACCTCCGGCTCCACCGGCACGCCCAAGGGGGTGATGGTTACCCATGCCAATGTGGCAAATTTCTTTGCCGGGATGGACCAGCGCATCCCGCACCACCCCGGCGACACCTGGCTGGCAGTGACCAGCCTCAGCTTCGACATCTCGGTGCTGGAGCTGTTCTGGACCCTGTCGCGCGGGCTAAAACTGGTACTGTCCAGCGACGAAAGTCGGCTGGAGCTGTCGCGTGGCCCCGTGGCCCTGTCTGACCGCAGGATGGAGTTCAACCTGTTCTACTGGGGCAACGACGACGGGCCGGGACCGCAAAAATACAAGCTGCTGCTGGAGGGGGCCAAATTCGCCGACCAGAACGGATTCAACGCGGTCTGGACGCCGGAGCGGCATTTCCACGCCTTTGGCGGCCCCTACCCCAACCCTGCGGTCACCGGCGCGGCGGTGGCGGCGGTGACGCAGACCATCGGCGTGCGCGGCGGCTCCTGCGTGGCACCGCTGCACCACCCGGCGCGCATTGCCGAAGAATGGGCGGTGATCGACAACCTGACGGCAGGGCGCGCAGGCATCGGCTTTGCCTCTGGCTGGCAGCCGGATGATTTCATCCTGCGCCCCGAAAACACCCCGCCCGCCAACAAGACCGCGCTGTTTGAGGCCATTGAAACGGTGCGCAAACTGTGGCGCGGCGAGGAGGTCGCCTTTGCCCGCAAGGACGGCAGCGAACATGCCGTGATCACCCAGCCACGGCCGGTGTCGGCCGAGCTGCCGGTCTGGGTCACCACCGCAGGCAACCCCGAGACCTGGCGCGAGGCCGGGGCGATCGGGGCCAATGTGCTGACCCACCTCTTGGGCCAGAGCATCGACGAGGTCGCGGGCAAGATCCGCATCTATCACGACGCCCTGCGCGCGGCAGGCCACGATCCGGCGGACTTCAAGGTCACGCTGATGCTGCACAGCTATCTGGCGGAGACCCGAGAGCAGGCCCGCCAGGTGGCGCGCGAGCCGATGAAGGAGTACCTGCGCTCCGCCGCCGGGCTGATCAAGCAATACGCCTGGGCCTTCCCCGCCTTCAAACGCCCCGCAGGCGTGAACAATCCGTTCGAGATGGACCTTGGATCCCTATCGGAGACGGAGATGGAAGCGATCCTCGACTTTGCCTTTGAGCGGTACTTCGAGGATTCAGGCCTGTTTGGAACAGTTCAGGACGCCTGCTTGCGGGTCGAGGCGCTGAAGCGCATCGGCGTGGATGAAATCGCCTGCCTGATTGACTACGGCATCGCCCCCGATGTGGTGCTGGAGGGGCTGAAGCCACTGGCCGAAGTGCTCCGTCGCAGCAACGCGCCACAGAAGCTGGCGGCGGATGATTTCTCCTTGGCGGCGCAGATCGTGCGACACGGTGTGACCCATTTGCAGTGCACCCCCTCGATGGCGCGCATGATCGCCGCGGACCAGGACGCCAGCCCGTGCCTTGCGCGCCTGAAGCACCTGCTGGTCGGCGGCGAAGCCCTGCCCGGCGATCTGGTGCAGGCGCTGCAATCCGCCACCGGTGCCACGCTGCACAACATGTACGGGCCGACCGAGACCACGATCTGGTCCACCGTCAGCCGCGTGGATGCCGTATCGCAGGGCACCGCCAGCATCGGCACCCCGATCGTCAACACCCAGGTCTATGTGCTGGACGCAAACCAGCAGCCGGTGCCGTTGGGGGTGGCCGGTGAGCTGTACATCGGCGGCGATGGCGTCACCGCGGGCTACTGGCAGCGCGACGAGCTGACCGCAGAGCGGTTCGTCAACGCGGCGTTTGCCAAGGGCCGCCTCTATCGCACCGGCGATCTGGTGCGCTGGACCTCGGACGGACAGCTGGCCTTTCTCGGGCGGACCGATCATCAGATCAAAATCCGCGGCCAGCGGATTGAACTGGGCGAAATCGAAGCGGCGCTGGCCGACCAGCCCGGCGTGACTGGCGCCGTGGTGGTGCCTCGCGGCAGGGACGGCGGCGAACAGTTGATCGGCTATGTCACCGCGGCCCGGCCCGTCAACGAGGCCAACCTGAAGCAGGCCCTGGCCGCGCGCCTGGCAGAGACCATGGTGCCCGCCCATATCGTCACGCTGGAGGCTTTCCCGCTGACACCCAACAAGAAAATCGACCGCAAGGCGTTGCCAGATCCGAAACCCGCGCAACCGCAATCGAGCGCGGCGGCGGTGCTGAGCGATGGGATGCAGGCGCAGATTGCGGCCATCTGGAGCCGGCTGCTGGGTGTTGCAAACATCGGTGCCGGAGACAATTTCTTTGCCCTTGGCGGCCATTCTCTGCTGGCGGTGCAGGCGCACCGGGAGCTGCGCGACACGCTGGGTCTTACGTCTCTGTCGATCACCGACATCTTCCGCTTTCCCACCCTGTCCGGGTTGGCGACCCATCTGCAAGGGGTTGCAAGCGGCGCGCCGAGCCATGAAAACCAACCGCAGACCAGCCCCGCCACACCGGACCGCAGCGACACCATGTCGAAACGCCGGGCAATGCGGGCGAACCGCAGGACAAGGGCCGGATGACGCAAGGCACGACCACATTGGCAGACCGGTTGGCGTTGGTCCGGCCGCTTTTTGCAGAAACTGTGGCGCTGGCGGGCGCGGACCCGCTGGACAGCCCGCCGCCGCCCCTGCCCGAAGAGGCCACGTGCCTGTCTCCCAATGCGGTGGCCAAGCGGCGCCGTGAGTTCGCCGCAGGCCGCTGCGCGGTGCATCAGGCAATGCGGCATCTAGGGGTTGCACCGCAACCGGTGCCGGTGGGCGCCGACCGCGCGCCGGTCTGGCCGCAGGGGCTGGTGGGCTCGATCAGCCACACCCGCAGCTGCGCCATGGCGGTGCTCGCCCACAGCGATGCGGTGCAGGGGCTGGGCATCGACCTAGAGGAAGACACGCCACTGAAGGACGATTTGCTGCCCGCGATCTGCACACCCAAGGAGCGCGACTGGCTGCGCCAGCAGGACACTCCGGGACAGCTGGCCAAGCTGATCTTCTCGGCCAAGGAAGCGGCCTACAAGGCGCAATATACGCTGAGCCGAACGTTTTACGGGTTTGATGGTATGGAACTTGATATTGATCTGCCTGCGGGCAGCTACCGGGCGATTTTCACTACCGACAGGCCACCCTTCGCGCGAGGTTCGGCCGTGAGCGGGCGCTTTGTCATCGGCGCCGGTCTGATTGTGACCACGGCCGAAATCCGGGCGTCGGCATGATGGCGCGGCGCGGATTTCTGGCCCTGTCGGCGGCCATCGCAACACTGGGACTGGCCGCCTTTGTCACCCGCAGCCGACCGGTGCCGCTGCCGCCACCGCTGACTGCACCTGACGGGCCGCTCAATGTCTTTCACCTGGGCCATTCGCTGGTCGGGCCGGACATGCCGCATATGTTGGCACAGCTGGCCCCTGACGGGCACAGCTATCACAGCCAGCTCGGTTCCGGCACCTCGCTGCGCGGCCATTGGGAACCAGACGAGCCGATCCTCGACTTTGAAGTTGCTAATCAGGCACCGGCCTACCGCGACGCGCGCGACGCCGTGGGGTCTGGCGATTACGATGCCGTCGTGCTGACAGAGATGGTCGAGCTGCGCGATGCGCTCAAGTATTTTGATGCGGCCAGGTATTTCGGGCAATGGGCCGGGCTGGCGCAGGCGGCCTCGCCCGCACCGCAGCTGTACCTGTATGAAACATGGCATAAACTGGACGACCCAGCCGGTTGGCTGAAACGGATCGACGACGACCTGGAGCCGCTGTGGATCCGCGGGCTGACCGGGCCGCACAGCCGCCGCAACCCTCACCAACCAGTTTATCTGATCCCCGGTGGGCAGGCACTGGCGGCTGTCACCCGCGCCGCCGAGGCAGGTGGCATCACCGGGCTCACCTCTCGCGAAGACCTGTTTGCCCGCAGCATAGACGGGGCGCTGGACCCCATCCATATCAACGACCTCGGAAGCTATGTAGTGGCGTTGACCCATTACGCGGTGCTGTATCAGCGCAGCCCCGAAGGACTGCCGCACCAACTGACCCGCGCCGATGGCAGCGCGGCACAGGCACTGCCCATGGACGCGGCGCGTAGGGTTCAACAGATCGTCTGGCAGGTCGTCACCGCCCTGCCCCGCACGGGCCTCACCGCAGCGGAGCACGACACATGACGCTGGGGGGGCTGATTTCGACCGTGGTGATGATTGGTCATTCGCTGTTCGGGCCGGACAACCCGCCGATGCTGGAGCAGCTGCTGGCAGCGGGCGATCGCGCCGCCACGGTGGAGGCACAGATCATCAACGGCGCACCATTGAGCTACAACTGGCAGCACAGCAGCGATGGCGAGGGCGTGGATGCGCGCGCCCGGCTGAAAACCGCCGCCGACGCGGTGATCGTGACAGAGGCCATTCCGTTGGCCAACCACCTCAAATGGAGCAATACCGAAGGCGCGGTTACCCAATTCTATGAACTGGCCAGGACGGCAAACCCGGAGGTGGATTTCTACCTGCAGGAGACCTGGCACAGTCTCAACAGTGGCACCGGTACTGCTGTGCCGTTCGACGAGGGGGCCGATGTGCCGTGGCGGCAGCGGTTGCGTGAGGATTTGTCACGCTGGCAGGGCGTGGTGGATGCCGTCAACGCCAAGACCGGCGGCACTGTTCGGCTGCTGCCTGCGGGACAGGCAATGGCGCGGTTGGACGATGCCATCCGGGCCGGCACCGTGCCGGGGCTGGTCAGTATCCACGACGTCTTTGCCGATGACATCCACCCCAACGCCACGGGTTTCTACTTCCTGGCGCTGCTGCAGTATGCGGTGCTGACCGGCGAGCCCCCCAGCGGCCTGCCGCATCAGCTGAAGGACCGCTGGGGCAAACCCTACCCGGCGCCTTCGGCGGCGCTGGCCGCCAGGCTGCAGGACATCGCCTGGGCCGCGGCGCAGGGCTCCACTGTGCGCACCGCCGCGCTGCCGACCGAGCCATCCGCCCTGCCGCAAGATCCGGCGCTGCCCAGGCTCAACACCGCGAGGGCAACCCCTGCGGCTGCCTCCTCCCGCAAGGCTGAGCGCCAACCGCTCGCGGTCACTCTGGCGGGGGTTTCGGACTGGAGCACCCAGGCACCGTTCCTCGACCATTTCAAGACCGCCCGCCCCTGGATCGGCCACCTGCCCGGACAATGGGGCGGGGTCACCCATGCGGACTTGCAGGCCGCAGGATATCTGGACGACAATGGCTGGCCCACCGCCATCCCGCCCGAACTGGGCTCTATCGCGACCGTGATCCTGACCGATCTGCCAGAGCAGGCACGCTCGCTGGCCGGACGATACGTGCTGCGGTTCGAGGGTCAGGGCATCGTCGAGGTTTCTGGCCGCGCGAGCAATGTTCGCTATGGCAAGGGGGAGGTCCGGTTCGATTTCACCCCCGGACCCGGCCCGGTGTCGATCCTGATCCAGCGTACCGGTCGAGACGGCGACCACGTGCGCAACATTACTGTCGTCAAGGAAGAACACCTGGCCGCACATGAAGGCGGTGCGCTGTTTAACCCGCTGTGGCTGGACCGGCTGGACGGGTTTTCGGTGCTGCGGATGATGAACTGGATGGCCACCAACGATTCAGAACAGACCGGCTGGGAGGAGCGCCCCCGGCCGCAGGATTATACCTGGGCGCGCCACGGCGTCCCGGTCGAGGTGATGCTGGCCCTCGCCAACACGCTGGGGGCCGATCCCTGGTTCTCGATGCCGCATATGGCCGACGACAGCTACGTGCGCCAGTTCGCGCGGCAGGTGGACAAGGGCCTGGACGAAGATCTGCGCACCTACGTCGAGTATTCGAACGAGGTCTGGAACTGGCAGTTCCAACAGGCCGTCTGGGCCGACGCGCAGGCCAAGGCGCGCTGGGGCGGCGAGAACCTGTGGATGCAGTTCTACGGTGGTCGCGCAGCTGAAGTGGCGCAAATCTGGAGCGAGGTTTTCGGGGACGCTTCCGATCGGCTGGTGCGGGTCATCGCGACCCAAACTGGCTGGTTGGGGCTGGAGGAACAGCTGCTGACGGCACCGCTGTGGCAGGCGGAACAACCTGCGGGCAAACCGCCCGCGGCCTATTTCGACGCCTATGCGGTGACCGGTTATTTCGGCGGCATCCTGGGCACCCGCGACCGCGTGGGGGAACTGCGCGCCTGGATTGCCGACAGCCGCGCCCAAGCCCGCGCCATTGCCGCCGCGCGCGGGTTGACGGGGGCGGCCGCAACCCAATTTGTGGCAGAGCATCAGTATGACGCAGCCAGCGCCCAAGCTGGGGCAGAACTGCGTGACGGCCTGATTTCAGGCGATGCCAGCGACACGCTATCGGACCTTCTGGGGCGCGTGCTGCCCTATCACGCGCGGGTAGCCGACCAGCACGGGCTGGAGCTGATCATGTACGAAGGCGGCAGCCATGTGGTCGGAAACGGCTTGGTGGTGGATGATCCCGAGCTGACGGCCTTTTTCACCCATTTCAACTACACCGAAGAAATGGGCGCGCTCTACCGCGACCTGCTGCAGGGCTGGGCTGCGGTTGGGGGAACGCTGTTCAACGTCTTCGTCGATGTCAGCGCGCCGGGAAAATGGGGCAGCTGGGGCGCGCTGCGCACGCTCAGCGACAGCAACCCACGCTGGGATGCGGTGGAGGCCGTCAAGTGACCCCGCAGGTTTCTGTATTGATCCCGGCCCATGACGAAGCCGCCTATATCGGGGACTGCCTCGCTGCGGTCTTTGCCTCGGACCCGTTGCCCGCGGACATGCGGGCGGAGGTTCTGGTGCTGGCAAACGGCTGCGCAGACGACACCGCGGCGCGGGCGCGGGCGGTGGTTTCCCCTACCCGCTGGCATTTGCGGGTGCTGGAGCAACCTGAGGGCGGCAAGCTGGCCGCGTTGAATGCGGGCGACGCGGTGGCCTGCGGCGGTGTACTGATCTATCTGGATGCAGACGTCACCGTCTCGCCGCAGCTGATCCCACAGCTGGTGGCGGCGCTTGGCACCAGCACGGGGGTTAGCAAACCACGCTATGCCAGCGGCTGCCCACAGGTGCCGCGGGCCCGCAGCGCGGTGACCCGCGCCTATGCGCGGTTCTGGACGCAACTGCCGTTCTTCACCCGCGGTGTGCCCGGCTTCGGCGTGTTTGCCATGAACCGCGCCGGGCGCCAGCGGTGGAAAGACTGGCCGGACATCATCGCTGATGACATGTTCGCGCGGCTCAACTTTTCGCCAGACGAACGCCAGCGGGTCTGCGCCGACTACTGCTGGCCGATGGTCGAGGGCTTTCGCAATCTGGTCCGTGTGCGGCGGCGGCAGAACGCAGGCGTGGCCGAGATCACGGCGCACTATCCAGACCTGGCCGCGCGGGACGACAAGCAGCCCCCCGCGCCGGCGTGGATGCTGCGGCAACTGGTCAGGGATCCGGCAGGGTTCCTCGTCTACGGGCTGGTCACGTTGGCGGTAAAGACGCCCCTGTTTGCCTCAGGCGCGCGCTGGACTCGCGGTCGCTGACCGGGGGGTGCCACCCGCCAGAGGGGCTCCCGCACGCAGGGTGGGCTGGCGGCGCCAGCGCCCCCTGGCAGGTTTGGGCGTGGAGCATTTTCAGATGCGCCGACGACGGGCGGGAGCGGATCGCGCGGCGGCGCGGTCTGTCGCTAGCGGTTGATCACTGCGCGAAAATGCGCGGCCAGCCGGGCAGCCTCGGTCGCATGATCGTGGCGCGCCAGCACCCGTGCACGCCCCGCCTGCCCCATCGCCGTGCGCTGGTCCGGTGCAGTTCGGTCGAGATCCCGCACTGCCGCTGCCAGCGCCGAAGCATCGCCCGCTGGCACCAGCCACCCGGTCTCCCCCGGCACCACCAACTCTGGCGTACCGGCAATATAGGTGGCGATCACCGGTCGGGCCGTAGCCATGGCTTCCATCACAACCATCGGCAGACCTTCGGCAAAGGAGGGCATCACCAACGCATGGGCCTGTGCCAGTTCGGCGCGCACGCCCTCCTCCGACAGCCAGCCTGTCAGGGTCACATGCGATTGCAGACCGTGCGCGGCGATCGCAGCCTCCAGCGCCGGGCGCATCTCACCGTCGCCAATAAGCGCCAGATGCAGGCCCGGAATCTCCGCAACCAGCTCTGCCATGGCGCGGACCAGCACCATCTGGCCTTTCTGCTCGACGAAGCGGCCAATCGCGGCCAGCCGCAGCGGCCCCTGCGGCAACGGGGCGGGATCGGCAAAGCGTTCAGGCTCAATGCCGCAGTGAACCACTTTGAGGCTGTCCCACCGTCCGACATCAGCCCAACGGCTCAGCTGGCTTTTGCCAAAGCTGCTGACCGCCACGGCAAACGCCGCGCGGTTGATCTTTTCGCCGAGTGAGAGCGCATGGGGCGCATCGAATTCTTCCGGCCCGTGGGCGGTGAAACTGTAACTGGCCCCACCAAGCGCCCGCGCCAGCAGCGCCACCGCTGCGGCGTTGGTGCCGAAGTGCGCGTGCATGTGCTGCACGCCCTCCGCCGTGCAGCGCTGTTTTACATTGGCGGCCTCAGCCAGGTAGATCAGGTGCCGCACCAGCCCCCGATCCGAGGCGCGCGCCAGTTTCACAGCCAGCCGCGCCGCGCGGCAAAACTCTCGTGGCGCACAGGCCAGTTGTCGCGCCAACGCCGCCAGCAGCCGCGCGGGGCCGGCCTTCAGCACGTATTCGGTCCGGGCGGCCTCAGCCTGGTCGCCGGGATCCACCAGCGGCACTGCGGCGGGCCGCATGGCAAGGCGCAGCACCTCGACGCCCTGCGCTTCCAGCGCGTGCAGTTCACGACGGATGAAGCTGTGCGAGGGCTGCGGATAGGTGTTCAGGACATAGGCAATTTTCAACGCAGCGCTTCCCGGCAGATCAGTGGCTGGCGAAACAGTAGACGCGCCGGCCCCGCTTGCCCAGCGCCAGCGCCCGCTTGTTCTGACACCGTGGAGAATGCGGCACAGCCGCCCGAATTGTCACAGTATTTCAAAGTGCTGCCCCGCAATGCGCCACGGGGAAGCCGTGGCGATTGACGGCACCGGCGCAGCTGCCTAGCCTGCAGCACTGGACGATTGGGAACGAAACGAACATGCAACGGGTTGCAGCGCTTTTTGCAGGCGAGGGAATGGTGGCGCGGGTGCTGCGTTCGGCCTCTTGGCTGATGATCGGGTATGGCGGTAGCCAGGCGTTGCGGCTGGCCTCGAACCTGATCCTCACCCGCATTCTGTTTCCCGAGGCCTTTGGCCTGATGGCCTTGGTATCGGTTGTCACAGTTGGGCTGTCGCTGTTTTCCGACGTCGGGGTCGGCCTGTCGATCGCCCAGAGCAAGCGCGGCGACGAGCCAAATTTCCTGGACACGGCCTGGACCATCCAGGTGATCCGCGGCTTCTGCCTGTGGCTGATGACCGGGTTGCTTGCCTGGCCGGTGGCACAGTTCTATGGCGCGCCAGAGCTGGCACTATATCTGCCAATCGCAGGGGCTGGATTGGCGTTGGCAGGGTTCCATCCGACACGGGTGGAAACCGCCATGCGGCACTTGCAGGCTGGCCGGGTGACGGCGCTGGATTTGGCGGCACAGGTGATCGGACTGGCGGCAATGATCCTGCTGGCGCTGGCAATGCAGTCGGTGCTGGCGCTGGTCATCGGCGGGGTAATCCAGGCCGCAGCCAAGCTGGCGCTCTATTGCTATGGCCTGCCGGGGCGCGGCAATCGCTTCCGCTGGGAAAGAACAGCCGCGCAGGAATTGATCCGCTTTGGCAAATGGATCTTTCTGTCCACCGCCTTCTGGTTCCTGACCTCGCAAGGGGACCGCGCGATCCTGGGGCGTTTCGTACCGCTGGAGGTTCTGGGACTTTATAACATCGGCTATTTCCTGGCCAGTTTTCCAATGCAGCTGGGCCTTGCGGTGAATCAGCGGCTGATGATCCCGGTCTACCGGGACAAGCCGGCCGAGGCCTCTGCGGACAACCGTCGCCGCCAGCGACAGCTGCGCTTCGGGTTGACGACGGCGATCCTGTCGCTGCTGTTGGTGATGGCCTGGGTCGGTCCCTGGCTGGCCGGGTTGCTGTATGACGACCGCTATGCGCTGGCGGGTCCGATGATCGTGATGATTGCCCTGTCGCTGGCGCCCGCGGTGATCGCCATGACCTATGATCAGGCGGCACTGGCAGCCGGTGACAGTCGCGGGTTTTTTCTGTTTTCAGCCACACGGGCCTGCCTGCAAACCGGACTGTTCCTGGCTGCGGTCACCACGCTTGGGCTAGGTGGCGGAATCGCGGCGCTGGCGGTGTCGATGATGGCGGCCTATCCGGCGTTGATCTGGCTGGCCCGGCGGCATCACGTCTGGGATCCGCTGCATGATGCGGTGTTCTTGTGCCTGAGCCTGGTGCTGGGCGGCGCGGCGCTGAGCTGGCACTGGGCCGAAATCAGCGCGATGCTTTCGACGCTGCAAGCGTTGTGAGCCCCTGTGCCCACGACACCGGCCGAGAAACCCGCTCCTGTCAGGCACCTCTGCGTTGTCCCGGCCAAAGCCGGGCCAGTAGCCGCGCCATCCCGCGACGACGCGGCGCGGTGTCCATGACAGGGATCGAAACCACCGGCACCAGACCCGTCTCACGCTGCATCTGGGCCGCAGTGCGCAACACCGGGTGGCGCAGCTCCAGCAAGAAGGCCACCACCAGCGCCACTATCAGGCTTGCGGCCGCCCCAATCAGGGCCTTGTTCTTGCGCGCGCCAGTGACAGGGTAATCCGGCAGCGGTGCCGGTTCCAAAATCGTCAGACGTTCCGCCTGCCGCCCGGTCTCCAGCCGAAAGCCGACTTCGGCCTCGTTGCGACGCTCTGCCATGCGGGCCAGTTCTGCCTGAAGCTGTTCCATCCGGCGCTCATAGGCGCCCAGCTGGCGTTGCACCTCTGGCGTGGTCTGCAACGACGCCTCCAACGCCGCCTTCCGCTGGCTCAGCAGCGCCTGCTGCTCATCCAGCGTTTTCAGCTGCTGCTCAAATTCCGCCAGCATCCGACGCGCGGTGGCCGGGCGTTCCTCGGCCTGGGCCTGGTCCGCGGCGCGGCGGATCTCGATCCGTTCCCGCGCGATTTCCAGCAAGCCTTCGTTCATCGTGGCAATTTCCGCCCGGCGAAATTCGATGCTGCCGGGTAGCGTCACCTCATGCTCATGCCGAAAGGCCGCAATCTCATCCTCCAGCGCGGCAATCTGCGTGCTGAGGGCGGCTTCCTTCTCGGCAAAGAAGCTGAGCGTCTCGCGGGCCTGATCGATGCGTGTGGCCTGGCTCAGCTCAATCGTGCGGCGCCCGAATTCGCTGGCCACCTGCTGCGCCTGTTCAGCGGTCGGCATCCGGGCGGTGATGGTCAGAACAGAGATGGTGCCATCATCGGAGAACCCCTCTCGCGCGGCAGCGACGCCGGTGATCTGCACCGAATGGCGCAGCCGTGCAACCTTCTGCAACGGCGTGAGCGATGGCAGGTCGGCGTAGAGACCGAACTTGTCGATGATTTCCAACACCGTGCCACGGGCCATCAACCGCTGTTCGATCAGCTGCATGCGCCGCGCCGAGGACCCCTCGACCGTGGATTTCGCCAACTCTCCGGCGATTTGCGGCTGCGTGATTTGCAAGACTTCGGCCGTTTCATACTCGTGCTGCTGGCTGGCCGCGACCCACAGCGAAATCAGGCAGCCCAGAACGAATATGCGCAGTATGGTGAACAGCCTGCGCCGCACCATGTCCAGAAAATCGCCAAACGAGTATATCGGCCCCATCTGTCTGCTTTCTTGCTGCGGGCGGGTGAGACCCCGCCTTTGTTCTGACGGTTTTTAGGGCGGTCTGTCACGCGCAGCCCTTGCGATCACAGGACCACAGCAACCGGGCGAAACTATGGCGAGGATCAGTCCAGTGCCATCTCAGCTCGCCGGGCCCGGTTCAGAACCACTCCCAGAAGCTGGGTGTGGCCGGCCAGCATTTTTTCACAGGCCGCCAGATGCGCCGCGGTGGTGGCGGTTCCATCAGAGATCAGCAGCACCGCATCCACCTGCGGCAGGAACGCAACCGTGTCGTCGTGTTCCAGCACCGGCGGCAAATCAAAGAGCGCCGTGTCAGCCTCGCTGCGCAGCATCATGTCATCCACCGCCGCAGCACAGCTGGCGCCATGCAAAAGCTCCGCCGCATTCTGGTCGGGCAGATCATTGGCGCCAACCGCCAGGGACGGCAGCGGCCGGACCAGCTGTTCCTCCATGCGGGTGGTGCCGGACAGGAAGTCCGCCAGACCACCCTGCACCCCGGCCCCTGCCGCCGCTGTCGGCGCGGCAAGCCCCATGGCCGCAGCCACGCCGGGGCGGCGAAAGTTCATGTCCATCAGAATGGTGCGGCGGCCCGGAACACGTGCCAGACTGAGCGCCAGGTTGACGGCCGAAAAGGTGGTGCCGCACCCCGCCAGCGGCGCGGTGACGGCCACCCGGCGCCAACCGCGATCTTTCAGCGTATGCAACAGTCGTGTGCGCAGGAGATCAAAAGACTTGGCCGCTGCCGAGTTTCGTTGATTGCTGACCAGCGGCAGGTTGCTCTCGGACCTCGCTTCTCGCCCGCTACCTGCAAACTGGACCTGGCGGATCTGGTCCCAAGGTTCCGGCAATCGCATCGGCGGCGAAGCCAGGACCGGCTCTGCCGCAAAAGACGGAGCGGGGTCCGGGGCCTCGACCGCAGCGATTGAAGGTTCCTTGTACGGCAGCTCCTGGCGCGGCGTCTCCCACTCCAGCGAGGATATGTTGTCTGGCTGGTCCCGTGGCGTCGACCGCTCTGGCGCGGCGTCCCCTGGCCCATCTTCAACCGCCAGAGCGCGGCGACGGCGAAACCGTGTGTAGCCTTGCTCGCTCATGCTGTTGTCCGCTTTCTCCTAAGGGCCGTTGGCGACAGCCAAAATCCTCAATATCATGCGCCAGATCCAAGAGCGCCGCAACCGGGTCAGCTGGCAGCTACCACCCCGACGCACGGATCAAAACAGAGACAGGTTAATATCCCGTCCCCTTCACGACCACCCCGAGGGTGCGCCAGATGAGGCTCACATCCCGACCGAAAGTCAGGCTTTTCAGATATTCCGTATCCGCCTGCATCCGGCTGGAAAACCCCGCTTCGTTGCGAACCGAGACCTGCCAGATCCCGGTGATGCCAGGCCGCAGCGCGAAATAGGCGTGGGCATTGCCATAAAGGCTCAGCTGGTCGGGCATCATCGGTCGCGGACCGACCAGGCTCATGTCTCCAGTCAGCACGTTCCAAAGCTGCGGCAGCTCATCCAGCGAGGTCGCCCGCAGCACCCGACCAACCGGTGTGATCCGGGGGTCGTCCTTCAATTTCTGGGTCTGCTCCCATTCCTGCCGCAGGGCCGGATCGGTCCGCAGATAGTGCTGTAGCAACTGGTCGGCATCCCGAACCATGGTGCGCAGTTTCAGGATTTGAAAGCTGCGCCCGCCGCGCCCCAGCCGCGGCTGGGTATAGAGTGGTCGACCGCTTTCGATCCACAGCGCCACCGCGCATACCGCGATCAGTGGCAGCACCACGGGCAGACTCAGCAACACCAAGAGCACGTCCAGAACCCGTTTGCCGACAATGGCATAGGCACCGCGTCCCGCGCTCGGCTGCGCCACTGCGACACTGCGCAGGGCCGCGTTGATATTGGCAGGCTGCAGCGGCAGCGCAGCCAGCGTGTCGGCGCCCCCCACAGGGCTGCCTCCTTGAAACTCGAGCCGCGCAAATGATGGCCCCGCCCCAACGGGTATCAAATTTCTCATTCCGTACCCCCGTACTTCCGACCGCATTGCAGCCAGACCGCTGCATTGGAAAGCAGCCGTTCACTCTTACTGGCACTTGCACAGATCCGCAGATCGGCAGATCGGCAGCGGCACCTCAGGTTTGAGTATTCCAACGTGGCCGCGCCCCCACGCGCCCGCGTTCATGTCATCCCTCCGGCAGCTGCCGAGAGCGCCGCTTTTCTGCGACCAACGTCATTTAGAACAAATTTACAAAAGTTCTTTCAAATTGCGACCTATCTCCAGAAATTCATCAAAATCAGCCTGAAAGCTCCTCGCCGACGGAAACAATTGCACAGGAGTAAAGCGCACTGTTTCCAGAGCCAGATTAAGATGCTGCCGGGAATCACCGCGCATACATATCCGCCCAGTCACGGTCCATCCTGCGCACGAAAGGTGCCGGGGCTTTGTCCCGTCCAGCGGCGAAAGGCATCACTGAAACTGCTGAGACCAGAATACCCCAGCAAGAAGGCAACTTCGGCCAGCGCCAGATTGCTGTCCTTCAAGTAGCGACGCGCCAGCAATTGGCGCAGGTTCTCCAACACCGCAAAATAACTGGTTCCGGCCTGCGACAGTTTGCGCGACAGGGTGCGCGAACTCATCCCCAGATCACCGGCGATCACCGCCAGCGAAACCGGGCCTGATGGCAACCGCGCAGAAATGGCCTCCTCCACCTTTGCCACGAGGCTCGTACCCTCAGGCGCCTGGCCGCCCAGTAACAGGTCACCATAGGCCCGCAGCAGCCGCCACAACTGCGGGTCGGTACCTGCCAACGGCAAATCCAGGTCGCCGGATAGGAACAGAACGCAGCCCTCGCTTGCGCCAAATCGAATGGGGCATTCGAGCGCAACCTCCATCTCTGCCACGCCGCCGCCGCGCAGATGCGGGAAGCACACCTGGGTCGGCCGGACGTGACCTCCGCTGGCTTGCCGCAGGCCGGAGAGAAACAGCACCGCCAAGAACTCGGCGTAGTGCCGCGCCCGTGAGGCCGGGCCTGACTTGCAGGTCCAAGCCAGGCGACCGTCGCTGTCCAGGGTAGAGGCATTCAGCGTCCAGCTGTCGCTCAGCACCGCTGCATATTGTGCGAGCCCATGCAAGTAGCACCGCCCGGAAGGCGCGGACAAGCACATGTAACCCAACAACCCGGCCTCCTTCAGCCCACAGGACCGTGCCAGATGAACACCGAACAGGTCGTCGCCGGACAGTTTTTCCGCATGGGCAAAGAACCTCGTGATTCTTCCGGTGGGCGCGGTGGGCGCCTGTTGATCCAGCAGCGCTTGGCCAAACCCCGTCCCCTCGAACACCGCAGTGGGGGAAATTCCCAGCGCCAGCAGCCGCCGAGCAGCGAGTTGCGCGAAAGCGGCATCTTGCAGCACAGATTGAGTGGTCATGTCATCATACCCTCCTACGAGGAGAACGGGGCAGGCCCAGATGGCCCATGTCGCGGCTTTATTTCGGCGCCACAATTGAATTGATTTTTCGACAATACAGTCAGAATGCAGGATCGGTCGCCCCGACATCAGGATAAACCACGGGCGCTTTGGCCTATCCCCCCTATCCAATGGGTCAGGTAACCCGCCAGATGGCCAAGGCAAGTCAGCAACAGACAGGGCCGAGCGCCGCTTGCTCGGGCGGCGGTCACGCCCTTGCCTGCACTGGCGAACAGCGGCATAAGCGGCCCACCCCAAGCAGAGGAGACTGACCCGCCATGACGGCATCGCGCTGCCACATTGCCGCCAATCTGGACGGGCTGACATTGCAGATCTGGCACATCAGCGGCGGTGACGCGACGCAGACGCAAGTGGTGTCCCTGCCGGATGCCGCGCCCGGCACCCTGGCCGCGGCCCTGCGGCAGGCGATGGGCGCGAACCCGCAGCCGGTTCTGCTGACAGGCTCCACCGCCGTGGCCCCCGTGGCGATCCCGGCAACCCCGTCACAATTGCGACCGATGGAAACTGATCTGGATGGGCTGGCGGTCCACGCTTTGCCCAGCCTGTGCCAGCGCGCGCCTGCTGGCGTGCTACAGGGCGCCACACCGCGTCTGGATGGGTTTCTCCGGTTGAACCCGGACTGGGACGGTGTGGTCTGCCTGCCGGGGCCGGTTACCCATTGGGTGCATGTTAGCGCCCGTGAGGTGGTCAGCTTCCAGGGGGCTATGAGCCTGCCCCTCGCACAGAGCCTGGCAGCCACGCTGCGCCTGGAAATTTCTGCGAACTGGGATCGGGCAGCGCTGACGGATGCGGCGGCAGACGGGATGGCAAAGCCGGAAATGCTGGCGGCTCGGCTGGCTTCGCTGCAAGCGGCAGCAGCCTTGGGTCAGGCGTCCCAACCCGTTTTGTTGGGGCAGCTCTGGGGGCTGCTGATCGGTGCCGAACTGGCGGCGGCGCGGCCTTATTGGCTGGGGCAAAATCTGGCTTTGATCGCCGAGCCAACGCTGCAAGCACCATATGCGGCCGTGCTGGAAGCCCAGGCCCTACCGGTGACCCTCGCGGATTGCGACCGGATGACGCTGGAGGGGCTGAAGCGGGCCTGGGACAGCCGCTGAACGACCGGCGCGCCCGTTAGCCCCTTTCTACAGGCAACCTCAGGAGGCTACTGCCCGAAACCGCGTGCCCGGTGCCGGCGGATCCTCGGGCGGGCCTGCAAAACACTGGGCAATCTCCATCCAGGAAGCCGCCGGCTCCCCCGCGACCCGGAGCGCGGTATCCGCCAGATTGCGCACCTGCGTTGTCACCTGGGCAAACTCCACCGCGGTTCCTACCACCGCAGAGGCCGCAGTTTGTCCTTCTGCGGGGCGGTTCCAGTCCCAGATCGCACCGGAGGGGGCGGTCAGTTGCACATGCGGTGCTGACTCAGGAACCGAGAGACCGCGATTGCGAAAACTCCAGCCATAGGTGGCCACACCCAGATGCGCGATATTGCGGATCCGGTCACTCTCGCAGCGGGCCACCCCGAGATGGTCGAAAACCTCCTGCCCGTGCGCCCATGTCTCCATCTGGCGCGCGGTGACTGAGCTAAGCGCGCTCATGTCCGGCCCGATCCACTTCAGACGCTGCTTTGGATCGGCGGCGGCAAAGGCATCGGCGCAGGTCTCTGCCCCCTCTTGCCAGGCCAGGAGCAACGCCCGCCCCGACAGCCCGTCCAGCCAGGGGAACTGGCATTCCAGAATGGACTTGCCCGCCTGCATGTCCCGCAGCACCGGCGCGATAAATGCGGAAAACGCATCTGCCCCGCGCAACGCGGCTTCGGCAGCGGCATTGAACAGGTGCAAATGGCCCAACACGTGGTCGATGGTCCAACCCTTGAACTGGGTCGGTTCATGAAAGGCCGCCTCCGGCAGATCCACCAGAAGCGCTGCGAGCGCGCGGTTCTCGGCCCGAAAATCCTCGGCCTGCTGCATGGGTTATCCTTTGCTGACTGTCATGAGGAGCCTAACCTCCGCCAAACCACTGAGGAAAGCAGGACCAAACGTCACAACGTCGGCGCTCTCACCCCTGGGCCATGGTCTGGAAGGCCCAGCGGGCGGCGTCGACATTGCCGATCCATCGGCGGATCACCCCCAGTAGCGGTCGTGTCTCCTGCAAAATGGTCTGTCGCACCGCGGTCAGCAGCTGCGACACCTACGCCAATGGCGGCGTTAGGGGCGACGGGCGGAGCAACTGGTACGGCGCCAATTGGCAGACCTGCTCCCCTGCAGCCCAGACAGACCGGCGCTGACGACGGCCCCACGCCCGCAGGTGCCCCTCTCTGCATTGTGCAGGGCTGAGAAGCGCCCCGGGCGCTTAGGGCAGCGGATCAGTCTTGAACAGGCGAATCTTAAGCCCACCATGCGCCACCGGCGCGCCAAAGGGCAGGAACGGCAGGTTGGTGGCTTTGGCCAATGCGGTTTCGGAGGTGACGATCCCGACCCGCCACCCCGAGAACCGGTCTTTCAGGACCTGCCCCAAGGCCGCATATAGGGCAAACAGCAGCTTCTTGTTGCCAATTCGCGCGCCGTATGGCGGGTTGACAATCACCAGCCCCGGCGGGCCCTCGGGCCGTTGCAGGTCGCTGATTGCAGCCTGTGCAAACCGGGTGCACGCCGCCACGCCAGTGCGGTCCGCATTGGCCGTGGCCATCTCGACAGCGCCCGCATTCCGGTCGGAACCGTGAAAGAGAAAATCCACAGGTCGTGCGGTGTCTTGCCGTTTCATCTCGTCCCAAATTTGGGCGTTGAAACTGGCAAGCTGTTCAAACGCAAAACGACGGCTGCGGCCCGGCAACAAGCCGGAGGCGATCTCCGCCGCCTCGATCACAAAGGTGCCGGAGCCGCACATCGGGTCGACCACGGGTTCACTGCCATTAAAACCGCATTCACGCAGGAACAGCGCCGCCAGATTTTCGCGCATCGGCGCCTTGCCGACGGCGAATTTGTGGCCGCGTTTGTGCAACCCCTCGCCTGAGGTGTCGACGCTGAAGACACACAGGTTGTCCTCAATCCGCAGCTTCACGGTCACCGCCGCCTCCGCCGCCTCCTTGGTGATTGGCGCGCCCAAAGTCTCGGCGATCGCCTTTTCGACCCGCTGCGCCGCAGCGCCTGCGTGGTAGATCTTGGACTTGCGATTGGTCGCAACCTCCACCCGCAGCGGCACATCCGGGCGCAACACGTCGCCCCAGGGAAATTTGCGCGCCCGCTTGTCCAGCTGGGCCAGGTGAAAGGCGCGGAACTCGCCGATTCGCGCCAGCACCCGCGCGGCGCCGCGCATTGCAAGATTGGCGCGCCAGACCTCGGCCCAGCCGCCCTGCACCGTCACCCCGCCGGGCACCGCCTTCGGCGCAGCAAAGCCCAGTTCCTTGGCCTCGGCCAGCAGGCCCTGCTCCAATCCCGGTGCGGCGGTCAGAAAAATTTCAAAAGTATCAGTGTTGTTCATGTCGCCTGCTTAGCTGCAAAGCCGCGGCGCGGCGACTGTTTTCTGCCTCCGCGCAGCGGGCGGTGGCTGCCGTTGCGTCACCACCGGATACGCTGCAATGCGGCATGGATCAGCTGCTTTGCAGCATGTACAATCTGTCAAAATTATCATTCAATATCAGCCACTTGGATGTTACTAAAAAATTAGTTTGACAAGAACTTGTCAGTTATGAAAGCTCTGTAACTGTCAGGTGCAGCCAATGCACAACTGGCTTTAAGTGACTTTCAGGGAGGAAAAGATGCGCAAGTATCTTTTGTCCGCAGCAGCCGTTTGCGCGGTGGTTGCGGGATCGATTGGCTATGCCGATGAAATGGCGGCCAAAAAATGGATTGATGAAGAATTCCAGCCTTCGGTGCTGACCAAGGATGAACAGCTGGCAGAAATGCAGTGGTTCATCAAGGCAGCCGAGCCTTATAAAGGCATGGAAATCAATGTGCTGTCCGAGGGCATCCCCACGCACAGCTATGAATCGGAGGTTCTGACAAAAGCCTTCGAGGAGATCACTGGAATCAAGGTGAATCACCAGATCCTGGGCGAGGGCGAGGTCGTCCAGGCGGTGCAGACGCAAATGCAGACCAAGCGGAATCTCTATGACGCATACGTCAATGATTCCGATCTGATCGGCACCCATTCGCGCCTGCAACTGGCGTACAACCTGTCCGACATGATGGAAGGCGACTTCAAGGACGTGACCAACCCCGGTCTCGACCTTGACGACTTCATGGGCACCCAGTTCACCACCGGTCCCGATGGCGATCTCTACCAGCTGCCTGACCAGCAGTTTGCGAACCTCTATTGGTTCCGCAAGGACTGGTTCGACCGCGAAGACCTGCAAGCCGCCTTCAAGGAAAAATACGGCTATGATCTGGGTGTGCCGGTCAACTGGTCCGCGTATGAGGACATCGCTGAGTTCTTCTCCGAGGACGTCAAGGAAATCGACGGCGTCGAGATCTATGGCCACATGGATTACGGCAAGCGCGCGCCTGACCTTGGCTGGCGGATGACCGATGCCTGGCTGTCGATGGCCGGTGCCGGCTCCAAGGGTGAGCCAAACGGCGTGCCGATCGACGAATGGGGCATCCGCATGGAGGAAGGCTCCTGCAACCCGGCAGGCGCCAGCGTCACCCGCGGCGGTGCTGCCAACGGCCCGGCCGCGGTCTATGCGATCCGCAAGTGGGACGAATGGCTGCGCAAATATGCGCCTCCGGGTGCGGCGTCCTATGACTTTTACCAGTCGCTGCCGGCACTGGCACAGGGCAACGTGGCCCAGCAGATCTTCTGGTACACCGCCTTTACCGCCGACATGGTGAAGCCGAAGTCGGAAGGCAACAACACCGTCGACGACAGCGGCACCCCGCTGTGGCGGATGGCGCCCAGCCCGCACGGCCCCTACTGGGAAGAAGGCCAGAAAGTCGGCTATCAGGATGTGGGGTCCTGGACCTTCCTCAACTCCACCCCGCTGGATCGTGCCCAGGCGGCCTGGCTCTATGCCCAGTTCGTGGTGTCCAAGACCGTGGACGTGAAGAAAAGCCACGTTGGCCTGACCTTCATCCGCGATTCTTCGGTGAACCACGAGAGCTTCACCGAGCGCGCACCGAAGCTCGGTGGTCTGGTGGAATTCTACCGCTCCCCCGATCGCACCGCATGGTCGCCGACCGGCGTCAACGTGCCTGACTATCCGAAGCTGGCGCAGATCTGGTGGCAACAGATCGGTGACGTGAACTCCGGCGCCTTCACGCCGCAGGAAGCGATGGACCGTCTGGCCGAAGAAATGGACATCACCATGGCCCGTATGCAGCGCGCAGACGAGCAGGCGAATGTCTACGGTGGCTGCGGCCCGCGTCTGAACGAAGAAAAGGACGCGGAATGGTGGTACGCCAATGGCGGCGCCAAGCCCAAGCTGGAAAACGAAAAGCCGCAGGGCCAGACCGTCAACTATGACGAGCTGGTGGCCCGCTGGGAAACCCAGTAAAGGCTGACTTTGGGACTGGCCGGCGCTCTGCGCCCGGCCAGTCCTCTCCCCAGGTTGCGGCGTCACTCCCCGCTGCCGCAGTCTCACCTCTCCCCGCATCAAAGACAGCGCGCCCGCTCTGCCGCGCGCGAAACAGGCCGCCTGCCGGAAAGTCAAAGCAAGATGGCACTCGAACTCAAGGACGTGACCAAACGCGTCGGAGCCATTCAGCACATCAAGGAAACCTCGCTGCTGCTGGAACCGGGGCATTTCAATGTCCTCCTGGGCGCAACCGGCTCAGGAAAGACTTCTCTTATCAAACTGATGGCCGGGCTCGACCCGATGGCCAGCGGACAGGTGCTGATGGATGGCAAAGATGTCAGCCGTCTCAGCACCCAGAAGCGCAACATCAGCCTGGTGCATCAGTTCTTCATCAACTACCCGCATATGACGGTCTACGACAACATCGCCTCGCCCCTGAAGGTGGCGGGCATGGCCAAGTCCGAAATCGAAGACCGGGTCGAGGAAGCCGCCGCGATCCTGCAGCTGAAACCGATGCTGCACCGCCGCCCGCATGAGCTGTCGGGCGGTCAGCAGCAGCGTTGTGCGCTGGCCCGCGCCATCGCCAAGGAAAGCCGCGCGGTGTTCCTGGACGAACCGCTTGCCAACCTCGACTATAAGCTGCGCGAGGAGCTGCGCGACCAATTGCCGGAGCTGTTTGCCGGCCGCGGCGCGGTGGTGGTCTATGCCACCTCGGAACCCGAAGAGGCGCTGCTGCTGGGCGGCAAGACCGCGCTGATGGCGGACGGCCGCGTCACCCAGTTCGGCCCCACCGCCGAGATCTACCGCAACCCCGGCAACGTGGACGCGGCGCGGGTGTTCTCCGATCCGCCGATCAACACCGCCGAGATTACCAAGCAGGGCCGCACCGCCCGCATGGGCGCTGGCGTCACCTTTGATCTGCCCGCCGCGGCAGCGGGGCTGGCGGACGGGACCTACACCATCGCGATTCGCCCGCATCACGTTCTGCCCGTCGCCAAGGACGGCAACCGCGTGCAGTTGTCCGGCCAGGTGCAGGTGACCGAACTCTCCGGCTCAGAAAGCTCCGCCCATTTCGACATGGGCACAGGCAGCTGGGTGTCACTGGCCCACGGCGTCCACCCCTACCGCGTCGGTGAGCTGCACGATTTCTACATGGACCCCGCGCAGGCCTATTTCTTTGCCCCTGACGGCAGCCGCGCGGCGTGAGGCAACAATGGCTAAAATAACTCTCTCAAAACTGCGCCACAGCTATCTTTCCGCGCCAAAATCCGACTCGGATTACGCGCTGAAGGAAATCGACCTCGACTGGAACGATGGCGGCGCCTATGCGCTGCTTGGCCCGTCAGGCTGTGGCAAATCCACCCTTTTGAACATCATCTCCGGGTTGCTGGTCCCCTCCGAGGGGCAGATCCTGTTCGATGACCGTGATGTGACAACCCTGCCCCCGGATCAGCGCAATATCGCGCAGGTATTCCAGTTCCCGGTGATCTACGACACCATGTCGGTCTACGACAATCTGGCTTTTCCGCTGCGCAACCGCGGCCGGGATGAGGCCACGGTGCATGCCCGGGTGATGGCGATTGCGGAGATGCTCGAGGTGACCGGCATGCTGGATCAGAAGGCGGCCGGATTGTCACCCGACAACAAGCAGAAGATCTCCATGGGCCGCGGCCTGGTGCGCGAGGATGTGAACGTGGTGATGTTCGACGAACCGCTCACCGTGATCGACCCGCATCTGAAGTGGAAGCTGCGCAGCAAGCTGAAGGAGCTGCACCAGCGGGTGAAAGCGACGATGATCTACGTCACCCATGACCAGACCGAGGCGCTGACCTTTGCCGACCAAGTGGTGGTGATGCAGCTGGGTGAAGTGGTGCAGATCGGCACGCCTGTCGAGCTGTTCGAACGCCCCGCGCATACCTTTGTGGGCCATTTCATCGGCTCGCCGGGGATGAACATCCTGCCCTGCACGGTGCAGCAAGGTGCCGCCATGTTCGCAGGCCAGGCGATCCCGCTGGAAGGTCCCATACAGGGGGCCGCCAACGGCCAGACCGAGATCGGCGTCCGCCCGGAGTTCGTGGCCCTGACCAACCACGGCCTGCCCGCCACTGTGACCAAGGTGTCGGACATCGGTCGCCATACGGTGGTGGAATGCGAGGCCGACGGCCAGCGCATCAACGCGGTGACCGAAGGCGAAGCGCCCGCAAAGGGCAGCGCTGTACATCTGGCCTTCCGCCAGGACATGACACGGCTTTACGTGGACGGCTGGCTAGCCACCGCCCCCGCGACAGACCAACAAGGAGCGGCGTGATGAAAACGGAAAACCAAAAAGCCTGGTTCTTTGTCCTGCCGGTGTTGGCGCTGGTCGCCTTCAACGCGCTGATCCCGATGATGACGGTGGTCAACTACTCAGTGCAGGAAACCTTCGGCGACAACGTGTTTTTCTGGCAAGGCCTGGACTGGTTCCAGCAGATCCTGCGCTCTGACCGCTTTCATGCCGCACTTGGCCGCCAGTTCCTGTTCACCTTCCTGATCCTGATCATCGAGGTGCCGCTGGGCATTGCCATTGCGCTGTCGATGCCGCGCAAGGGCTTCTGGGTGCCGGTGTGCCTGGTGCTGATGGCGCTGCCGATGCTGATCCCGTGGAACGTGGTTGGCGCGATGTGGAACATCTTCACCCTGCCCGACATCGGTCTCCTGGGCTATTTCCTGAACCACGTTCTGGGCATCAACTATGACATGACGCAGGATCCGGTCGCGGCCTGGGTGACCATCATCACCATGGATGTGTGGCACTGGACCTCGCTGGTGGTGCTCCTGTCCTACGCTGGCCTCGTGTCGATCCCGGACGCCTATTATCAGGCGGCCAAGATCGATGGCGCGTCCAACTGGGCCGTGTTCCGCTTCATCCAGCTGCCGAAGATGAAGACGGTGCTGACTATCGCCATCCT
The DNA here is from genome assembly GCF_056033425.1 of Leisingera sp. SA32. Lineage (NCBI taxonomy): Bacteria > Pseudomonadati > Pseudomonadota > Alphaproteobacteria > Rhodobacterales > Roseobacteraceae > Leisingera > Leisingera sp. SA32. The sequence goes on from NZ_JBVYHB010000012.1 coordinate 85,935, forward strand.
GTTGCGGTTCATGGACAGCTTCAACATCTACACCGAGCCGTTCGTGCTGACCGGTGGTGGCCCCGGCAACTCCACCACGCTGTTGTCGATCGACCTGGTGAAAATCGCGCTCGGCCAGTTTGACCTTGGTCCTGCCGCTGCCATGTCGCTCATCTATTTTGCAATCACGCTCCTGGTCTCTTGGCTGTTCTACACGCTGATGACCAAGGACGATCAGAACTAAGGGAGGGGCACATGCAGAAACGATCCATCGTCCCCATCGTCTATATCCTGTTCCTCATGCTGCCGATCTACTGGCTGATGGCAATGAGCTTCAAGACCACCAACGAAATCCTGTCGGGCTTCTCCTTGTTCCCGCAGACCTTCACGCTGGAGAATTACGCCACCATCTTCACCGATCCCAGCTGGTACTGGGGCTACATCAACTCGATCCTTTACGTGTCGATCAACACGGTGATCTCCATCGCCGTGGCGCTGCCGGCGGCCTATGCCTTCAGCCGCTACCGCTTTCTGGGCGACAAGCAGCTGTTCTTCTGGCTGCTGACCAACCGGATGGCGCCTGCCGCGGTGTTTGCCCTGCCGTTCTTCCAACTCTATTCGGCAGTGGAGCTGTTTGACACCCATCTGGCCGTGGCGCTGGCGCATTGCCTGTTCAACATTCCGCTGGCGGTCTGGATTCTCGAAGGCTTCATGGGTGGTATTCCCAAGGAGCTGGACGAGACCGCCTTTGTCGACGGCTATTCCTTCCCGCGCTTCTTTGCGACGATCTTCATCCCGTCGATCAAGGCTGGCGTCGGCGTGGCCGCTTTCTTCTGCTTCATGTTCTCCTGGGTGGAGCTGCTGTTGGCCAAGACGCTGACGGCCGTCGCCGCAAAACCCATCGCCGCGACGATGACCAAGACCGCCTCCAGCGCGGGTTATGAACTGGGTCTGCTGGCGGCAGCGGGAACTCTGACAATCATTCCGGGCGCCATCGTGATCTGGTTTGTCCGCAACTACATCGCGAAGGGTTTCGCGATGGGGAGGGTGTGATGCTTTCATGGATGGCCTGGACCTGGCCCACGGCGCTGGTCTTTATAGGAATCTTCACCGCCATTGGAATTCTGATCGTGGCAGAGATCCGTCACCCCGGCGGCGCGGCACGCAAGGGCGTGCTGGGCCTCACCACAACCCGCGGCGACCGGCTGTTCATCAGCCTGCTCGGCACCTCCTATATCTTCCTGGCCTGGCTGGGCCTGGTGGGGATGCCGCTGTGGTGGCCCATGGGCCTGTCGATCGCCTGGGGCGTGTTCTGCTTCTGGAAGGTCTGAACACCGCCCCACGGGTCAAGGGGGCCATAGGCCCCGCCGCAGGCGGCTTGCCCTTGACGCGCCAACCTTCGCATCATTGCCATCGGCCCTGAGGGCAAACCTGCCCCTCAGGGCCATCTCAGCCCACCGCCCCCCATGGCCGGCCGGTGCACCGCCAGCGGGGGTCGGCAGGTTGCCGCCCCAAAGAAAACCGGCGCGCGGCAGCGCACAATTAGACCCAACAAACACCGCTGCCGCGCGTCTGCTAAGAAAATAGTTTGCAACCCTCTCCCCTTTCCCTAACATGACCTGAAGCTGAAAAAATGGACCGGACCGCTCCCCAGATGCGCAAGAAACACCAAAATTCCCTGCTGACAGAAGTCGAGCTGGAATTCATGACGGTTGTCTGGGACATGGGCGGCGGCACCGTGCGGGACATCCTGGCGGAGCTGAACAAGGTCCAGGAACGCGCCTATACTTCGGTGGCGACCGTTCTGAAGATCATGGAGCAAAAGGGCTTTCTCAGCAGTGAGCGCAAAGAACGCTCTCTCGTCTACCGCCCCGCCGTTCCCAAGGCAGAGTATCAGAAAACATCTCTGAAGAACCTTTCGAGCAAGCTCTTCAACGGTGCGCCCGCGGCCCTCGTCGCGCGGCTGGTCGATGACGAGGATGTGACCGACGAAATGCTTGAGGAGATGCGGGCGCTGTTGGAGGAAAGGCTGGGGGACAATGCGAACTGATGTTCTGCTGAATGCCTATATTGACCTGAACATCCTGCTGCTGGCAGGCACACTTCTATGGCTGGCCGCGCGAAGGCTGCTGGCCCGCAGCAGACTGGCGCGTGCCTATCGACCGCAGCTGCGGCTGTTGAACGGAATGACCGTGTTGCTGGCCAGCTCCCCGTTCCTGATCCTCGCCTTCACCACCTTTGTCCTGCCGCATCCGCCCAATTTTTCGGACCTGATGGTCTCGCAGTATCTGCAAGGCAACCTCCGCATCAGCGCCGGAGAGGTCGAAAGCCTGCTGGGCCTGCGCGAAGACCTGGTCCGAGACCTTACCAGCCTGCAACCGCTTTGGGCCCGGATTGCCGTCCTTGGCTTGGCGGCAGGCGCGCTGACCTGCCTGTTGCATGTGGCGACCTCGGTGTTTCGGCTGCACCGGAACCTCGCGGATGCTTTCACCTGGAAGAGGCTCGGACGGGTAAGGCTGCTGATTTCCGACAGCAACAGGGTGGCCTATTCGACCCGTGGACTGCGGCACCGCTACGTGGTGCTTCCGGCGGCCTTGCTGAACGAGCCGCGCGATCTGCGACTGACCATCGCACATGAGCTTCAGCATTTTCGGCAACGCGATATCGAGTGTGAGTTCCTGCTGGAGCTTTTGCGGCCGCTGTTGTTCTGGAACCCCGCCTTTTACTTGTGGCGGCGCGAGGTGCGGTTGCTGCGTGAGTTTGCCTGCGATCAGGCGCTGATGGCGCGGCCGCAGTTCGACGTCCGTGCGTATTGCGAATGTCTGATCCGCGCCTGCGCCAAGGCCGCACGAGGGCCGGCGTTGTTCACCCGCCGCAGCCCGGCGGTGGCCCTGGTCGACCGACGCGAAACCCGGCGCGGTGCATCGTTGCAACGGCGCATCATCGCGGTCACCGCCCGCCAGCCGCAGCGTCCCGACGCCTTTGGCTGGGCGCTGGTGTCCGCCGCAATGGCCGCGTTCGTGCTCACAACGGCCATGTTGCTGCAGCGACCGGGCGACTGGAGCCACGACCGGCTGATGCTGTCGACCATCGTCAACCTGGAACGCATGGCCAGCCGCAGCAACCCGCCAGAAGTCGCCGTGCGGGCATTGAACGGCGGCTTTGCTGTCGCCACAAGCCGCTAGATACTCTCCCAGCCATTCCCCGGCATCCGCCAACGGGTCCATCCGTTGCCTCGCGCATTTGACGCAGATACCCAACAGCTGAGTGCAATGCGGTATGTCCAGCAGTTCTAGGCCATCCGGTCCCTTGTTCGCTTTGGCGGGTGCCCGATTCCCGCAGGGCGGCTGAGAGCCGTCTTTCTGACAGCTTGCAGGTTCAGAAAGGCCCATTCATGCACTGTACGAGTATGCGAGGACCTCGGCGTGCACCAAACCGGGAAGAAGAAGGCATCGACAGCGTAGGCATCATCCAGCTTCCGAGTGGTGGCGTGGATCGTTTTGGTGATGGTAATGCCACCTTGATGCGTTCTGGTTCAGCCCCCTTAAACGTGGGTAAATCGACCTATAGAACCGCGATCGAAGCCATGGTTCTCGGCGGTTTGATCATGACAGTATTCGACGTCATTGTCAGTGCCAGCGGCCTCTAGACAGATGCAACTGTCCGCACCCTCGCCATCGTACACCATTTGATCCCTTCGCATACCAGCCTAGGGCGCCATGCGTTGCCGGAGAGCCCGCAAAAGGCGGCCGTTGCGCGGAGCGCTGCGGATATCCATCGTCATCCGCAGCTGCCAGCCACTCGCGATCGGTGTGCCGCATAACTTGCCGTCCGGCATGCCATGAATTCCGGAAGCTCCGACCGCGGCGCAACACTGTCCCCGCCCATGGGGTCCGCCGATGACAAAATGCACGTCATTGAAAAACGGCCCGCCGACAGCGCCGTATGTGTCTCTCCCTCGCGGGCTGACCGCGAGGCAGCGCCGCCAGACCTGAGAAAATTTCGAACTGCTCAGCCAGTGCTTCTGCAACCTCAACAGCCCTCCCCCTATCTACTGCGGAAGGACCGGCGGTCTTGCCGAGGAAAGCAAAGCAACCCGCTGTAAAGACGCGTCTCTTCCCATCGCAACGCAGCTCCAGCCGCGCGCCGAAAGCCGCTTCCACCGCGTTGATGCTGCCGCGGCAAAAAGATGTACATTTTTTTCAATAACCCCCTTGCACCCCCCCGAAACAAACTTTAGACAGCGCCTCACCGATGGGGTGTAGCCAAGTGGTAAGGCAGCGGTTTTTGGTACCGTGTATCGTAGGTTCGAATCCTACCACCCCAGCCATCGGCCTCCTGACAAACAATAAAGAAGCCCGGACGCCGACGAGGCCCCGAAGTGCCCCAGTTTTTGCCCCAATTGGTTTGGGCGGTTCTGGCACCGCCTGAGCGGGCTGGCGGGCTGATTGCCCCTCCAAGCAGAGCCATGAGGGTTGTGCTTGGGTGCGGCCTCTTCCGGAACCAGGGTCAGGCTTCGCCTCCCCACCGCTACACTCTCTTCCCGCCCCTCTTCCTTCTTCTCAGGGAGACGCCAAGGTGCTGGGGATTAGTTATAAGTAATGAATAGAAGGCGGCGGGTTGAGAGCCTGGGTTCGCCCTTCCTTTCATCCCAGATTAAGAAGAAAGGGAAGCATGGGAGACATTGCGCCCCCTTGGCACTCCCGCCAGATCGACGTCCACCGCTGGTAAGACCACTCCGAAGTCGCTGAGCTCTACGACCGGTTCTGGGATGGGTACCCGCCAAGCGATCAGGCGTCAGGGCCGAAAGCCTGCGGCATGCAACGGGCCCGAGCTCTCATTTTGACAAGGCCTTCGACCCACGCATCACCTACCGGCCCGCAGCATGTGATAGCTGCAATTGAGAGGCCTGAAACACGACCGTATCCGATCATAAACTCAGAAGCCCCTGGCATCGAATGGGGCAGCCAAAGATGCATGCAGATTCACGGCCCGCCTGAACCGAGAACCGTTTCCGTTGGGCGAGACATCCAGCAGCGGAGCACTCAGACGCGCGCAGAAAGGGCGCCGCGGTGTCACCCGCGGCGCCGAGGGTCTTAGACCTCCAACGGTGTGTCGCCGCGCTGCCACGCCAGCGGTTGGAAGACCTCATCCACCGGTGTCTCGGCCACGTGGTTTACGTAGTTCGACATGGTTTTCTGAGCCAGCCCCAGAATTACGTCGAGAACAGCGCGATGCCCATAACCTGCATCGAAAAACGCTTTCATCTGCGCGTCGGACACGTTGCCGCGCTCGCGCACCATCTGCACGGTGAACGTCCGCAGCGCCTCCAGCTTGTCAGACGGCAACGGTGTTTCGTTACGCAGGGCCTGCGTGATCTCGTCAGAGACCTTCATCATTTTTGCAATGCCGGTATGGGCCGGCACACAGTAGTGGCACGCGTGTTCAACATTGATTGACTGCCAGACCACCGTCAGCTCCTCGGCGTCGAAATCGGTTTCCGTGAACAGCTTGTGCAGCACTTGATAGCCCTCATAGGCCTGCGGGCTTTCTGCCAGAACCTTGTGCAGGCCCGGCAAACGGCCAAATGCTTTTTGCGACTGCTCCAGCAGCGGCTTGGAGGCTTCGGGAGCGGTTTCATGGTCGTGGGAGGGAAATGTCATCGGTTCAGCCCTTGTCTAAATTGTCATCACGGCAGATTTAGCCTTTATTGAGCGATCACTCAACAGTATATTTGAGCAATCGTTCAACAACATCTCGTGATCCCATGCCGCGCAAGCCAAACTACGACCGCAACGACCTGATCGAACGCGCCCGCAATCTGTTCTGGCGCCGCGGCTGGGCGGGTACGTCACTCAAGGATCTGGAGGCCTGCCTGCAGATGAAACCCGGCAGTTTCTATGCGGCCTTCGGCTCCAAAGACGCCTTGTTCGAACTCGCTCTGGACAGATACGCCGAGGATGGGGCCGCACGTCTGAGGTCACTGGCTGAGCAGTCTGGCCCGCTGCGGGCGCTACAGGCCTTCCCGACCCTCGCGATCAGCAACAGCGAAGCGCCGACCAAGGCCTGCATGCTGTCAAAGACGCTGCTGGAGCTTCACGCTCACAATCACCCGCTGGCGGCCAGGGCGAACCGGCATCTTCTGGGGATGGAGCGGCAGTTCCAGGAGCTGTTTCAGGCGGCGCAGGACATCGGCGAGATCGCCTCTCACCACAATCCGGAAACACTGGCGCGGCGCTATCAGTCCGATCTTCTGGGGTTGCGGGTCTCAGCCGAGCGCGAGGGGGTCGATGCCGAGGCAATCGCACAAGAGATTGCAGACAGCCTGGCCCGTCTATGACGGGGCCAGAAATGGCTGGGGCCAACAAGAAGAAGCGGGCCCGAAGGCCCGCCACACGTTGGACGACCAGAAGGCCGCATCAAGATTGGCTCGGGGCTCAGCCGTCGAGATCAGGCACCAGCGCCGCAGGCAGGTTCTGATAGCAGACCGGGCGCAGGAAACGACGGATCGACAGGCTGCCAACGGAGGTTGCGCCAAAGTTGGTCGATGCCGGGTAAGGGCCACCGTGAACCATGCTGTCGCAGACTTCGACCCCGGTTGGGAACCCGTTGGCCAGCACCCGGCCAGCTTTGCGCTCCAGGATAGGCATCAGCGCCTGGGCGGCCTCCATGTCGCCATCATCCATATGCAGGGTGCAGGTCAACTGGCCCTGAAGGCTCAGCGCGATGGCCCGCATGTCGTCAGCGCTCTCGGCCACGACGATGATGCCCAGCGGGCCAAACACTTCCTCGGCCAGCACCTCGTTCGCCAGCCAGTTCTCGGCATTGGTCTGGTACAGATACGGGGTCGCATCCCGCAGATCGCAGGTTGATGTCAGTAGCTCCTGCACGCCGTCCGTGGCCGCAACCCGACGCTGGCCGCTGCGATAGGCGTCGGCAATGCCATCGGTCAGCATTGTCTGCGCACCGGTTTCCGCCAAGGCCTCACGGGCCGCGGCCGCGAAGGCGTCTGCCTGCGTGCCGGAGGTGACAACGGCAATGCCCGGATTGGTGCAGAACTGGCCCGCCCCCATGCTGAGCGATGCCGCCCAGCCCTTGCCGATATCCTCGCCGCGGGCGGTCAACGCCGCGTCCAGGATGAACATCGGGTTGACGGAGCCAAGTTCACCGAAGAAGGGGATCGGCTCCGGGCGCGCAGCGCAGAGGTCAAACAGGGCGCGGCCACCAGCCAGCGAGCCGGTAAAGCCCACCGCCTTGATCAGCGGGTGCTGAACCAGCGCCGAGCCGACCTGGCGGTTACCGCCCTGGATCAGGCTGAACACACCCGGATGCACGCCGCATTTCTCAGCGGCCGCAAGAACCGCCTCAGCCACGATTTCCCCGGTTCCGGGGTGCGCCGAATGGCCTTTGACAACCACCGGGCAACCGGCGGCCAGCGCTGCGGCTGTGTCGCCCCCGGCGGTGGAGAAGGCCAGCGGGAAATTTGAGGCGCCGAAGACGGCAACCGGCCCGATGGGGCGTTGCACCATTTTCAGATCCGGGCGCGGCAGCGGCTGGCGGTCTGGCAGTGCCTCGTCGTGGCGACGGTCAAGGTAATCACCGTCCAGGATATGCGCGGCAAACATCCGCAACTGCCCGGTGGTGCGGCCACGCTCGCCCTGCAAGCGGGCCTCAGGCAGGCCGGTTTCCTGGCTGCCGATCTCCGTGATCGCCTCTGCGCGGGCTTCGATCTCATCCGCGATAGCGTTCAGAAAGTTCGCGCGGGTCTGACGGGAAGAATAGCCATAGCTCCAGAACGCGTCTTCGGCGGCCTGGGCGGCGGCCTCGACATCCGCGACGCGGCCGACGGAGAAGCTGTGGCCGGGCCCATGTGCCGGGCTGGATTGGAACGTCTCGGCACCTGCAATCCAAGTGCCTGCGATCAGGTGTTTGCCGTGAGGGGTAAAGGTCATGTCGGGTTCACTTTCGTGCGCAGCAAGGGTGAGTTTCGCAGTTCGTGGATATTGTATCCAATCATAACGCCGCCGCAACCCCCCTTTCGCTGGTCGCCCGGATCACTCCCCCGCGAGACGTCGTTGCTTTGCAATCATTTCAAGAAGCTCGGTCTTGGTGCGTTCAATGTGGCGCTGCAACAGGACAGCCCCCCCATCGGCGTCCCGCTGGGCGGCCAGGTCCAGCAGCTTTCGGTGCTCTTCCCGGGCAGGCTGCCGCTGCTTCATGACGCTGAGATGGATGCGCACATATCGGTCCGAATGCAGGCTGATGCGCTCCAGAAACTCTTTCGACATGCGCCGGTCGGCCGCAGCGTAAAGCGCCATATGGTATTCATGGTTGAACTGACCCCAATGGCTGACGTCATCCGCCTCGTAAGAGCCTTCCATCTCGGCCAACAGCTTTTCACAGGCCTCGAAATCCGCCGCTGTCATGTGGGGAATGGCACGGCGAAACAGGTCGACCTCGATGAGAATGCGCAAATCGAAGATCTCACCGATTTCGCGCAGGGAATGCTTGATTACGGTCCCGCCCCGGTTGTTCTCCCAGTGCACCAACCCCTCGGCGCTCAGACGTTTGAGGGCTTCCCGAACGGGCATCCTAGAGACATCGTATTCCTTTGCCAGAAGCTCCTGCCGGATCGCCTCGCCTTCTGCCAGTTCACCGCTGAGAATGCGCTGCCTCAGGTCGCTTGCTATAATCTCAGGTAAGCTTTGCTTCTTGACAGCACGCCTGCCCGTCATGTGGCCCCCTCCCCTTTTGGATTTTGGATGCAAATTTCACAACAACCTGACCATACAGGAGCTTTTAAGGTATCAGAAGATAAAAACCGTTTGCCAGACCATCACGGGATATTGCATCCAATATCCAGAGCACCAATTTGGAGTCTTGCCATGACCACCGCGAAACACCTCCCCCTCCCGGACATCAAGGATCTGGCGCTGTCGGTTCTCAGGCAGTCGGGCTATGGCGAGGCCCACGCCCGCGCCATAGCCGAGATGTTGTACACCTGTCAGCTGGATGATTGCCAGTCGCACGGCCTGTTCCGCCTGTTTATGTGTCAGCAGACGATGGCCGCCGGGAAAATCGACGGGCAGGTCCAGCCCCGAATCACCACCGGAGACACCGCCATCGTGCGCGCGGACGCACAAAGCGGCATGTCCCTGCTAGCGCTGGACCAGGCGATGCCCGCGCTGATCGACAAGGCGCGCAAACATGGTATCGCGGCGCTTGCGATCAACAACTGCTTTCACTTCTCTGCCCTCTGGCCGGAGGTGGAGCGCCTGTCCGCTGCCGGACTGGCGGGGTTGGCGATGGTGCCCAGCCATTCCTGGGTGGCCCCGGCCGGCGGCACCCGCGGCAGCCTTGGCACCAACCCGATCGCCTTCTCCTGGCCGCGTGCAGGCAAGGACCCGTTTACCTTTGACTTTGCGACCAGCGGTTTCGCCCGTGGCGAGATCGAGCTTTACAAGCGCGCCGGCAAACCCTTGCCCGAAGGGGTTGCGATCGACAAGGATGGCAACCCCACCACCGATCCACAAGCGGCGCTGGATGGGGCGATGCTGACCTTCGGCGGCTACAAGGGCTCTGCCTTGTCGATCATGATTGAACTGATGGCAGGACCGCTGATCGACGACCTGACCAGTCTGGAGAGCATGGAATTCGCGGATGGCGCCGGTGGCGCCCCCTATCACGGCGAGATCATCCTTGCGTTTGATCCGCAGCATTTCAGCTCAGGCCGCACCGCAGAAAACGACGCCCGCGCCGAGCGGCTGTTTGCCGATATCATCGACCAGGGCGCGCGCCTGCCCTCGCAGCGCCGCTTTGCCGCCCGCGCCCGCAATCTGGAGCGTGGCTATGTGGAAATACCGCAAGCCCTGTATGATGACCTGACCGCGCTCAGGGGGGCCTGAATCACATGGGGGCTGATCGGATCAGCCCCCAACGTCAAATTGCCCTCAGGCGCCCCAGGTGTCGGACAGGCGATAGCCGCCCGGCCAGGGGTCATCCGGGTCCAGCATATGCTGGTGAATCCCCGTGACCCAGCCGCGACCGCTGATTTCCGGGACGATGGCCGCCCGCGCGCCCACCTTTGCGGCCTCAAGGATGCGGCCGGAGAAGCGCGAGCCGATGATCGACACGGCATCAAAGGTCTGCCCGACTTGCATCTGGCCACGCGCCGCCATCAGTGCCATGCGTGCCGACACCGCGGTGCCGGTTGGCGAGCGGTCAACCTTGCCCGGTTGAATGGCCACAGCCGATTTGCCGCTGAGACCGGTTTCCGTTTCGCTGAGCGGACCGCAAAAGGCACAAAAGGAGATGTGGTCCCATTCGGGGTTTTCCGGGTGGCTGAACCCCAGTTGCTGATTGGCGGCATCGGTGATGCGCACGCCAAGGCGGGCAATGTCCTTGGCCTCGGATTCGACGATTTCAAACCCCAACGCCTGTGCGTCAACCACCACGAAACTGTCTCCGCCATAGGCCGTGTCCACGGTGATCGTGCCCAGCCCCTCGACCTCAAGCGGCACCTGGATCTTGTCGGCGAAGCTGGGCAGGTTCTGCACAAAAATGCGCTCTGCCTTGCCGTTGCGGCATTCCGCCCGCACACGGACCAGCCCCCCCGGCGCCTCCAGCACCATATGCGTTTCCGGCTCCTGCATCGGCACCAGACCGCCATCCAGAAGAACGGTAGATACGCAGATAGAGTTCGAGCCAGACATCGGCGGCGTGTCTTCCGGCTCCATGATGATCCAGGCGGCGACGGCCTCGGGGTGTTTGGGCGGCACCAGCAGGTTCACATGGCGAAACACGCCGCCGCGCGGTTCGTTCAGCACAAAACTGCGCAACGTCTCGTCCTGCGCGATGAAATTGCGCTGCTCCCACAGCGTCTCACCTGGTGGCGGCAACACCCCACCAACGATGACGTCCCCGACCTCGCCTTCGGCATGGGCCGAAATAACATGGATCGTCTTTGCGCTACGCATTTACTGCTCCCTCGCTCAAAATCGGTCAGCCCGGTAGGGCTGAAGCGGAATCGCACCGGACCTGCCCGCAACCACGTCGCGCACCAGTTCCGCGGTGGCGGCGGACTGGGTCAAGCCAAGGTGCCCGTGGCCAAAGGCATAGATCACATTTTCGGCCCGCGGAGAGGTGCCGATGACGGGCAGCGTATCCGGGATCGACGGCCGGAACCCCATCCAGCGGGTGCCGCCGGTGGTCTCAAGCCCCGGCAGGAATCGGGCAGCTTTTTGCAGCAACACATCCGCACGCGTGTAGTTGGGGGGCAGTTTCAGCCCCCCCAGTTCCACCGCGCCGCCAACCCGCACACCGCCGTTGATCCGGCTGACCACAAAGCCATGCGCGCCGAATGTCAGGTGGGTACGCACGTCAAACGCCCCCGCTGGCAGGGTGGTGTTGTAACCACGCTCTGTCTCCAGCGGAATGCGATCGCCTATGGTGCGCGCCAGATGGTGCGACCAGGCGCCGGCTGCCACCACGACCTTGCTTGCCGTCATGCTGCCATCTTCGCAGACCAGCTCCACCCGCGCCCCATCCTGGACGATAGAACGGACAGTGCTGCTCAGGATCTCTCCGCCGGCGGCGACAAAACCGCGCGCCAGATGCTCTGTCCATGCTTTCGGGTCGGTCGTGTTGATCCAGTCCGGCGTGAAGCCCGCGTGGGTGAACCGGCGGTCGAGCCCCGGCTGAATTTCGGCGATTTCCTCCGGGCTGCGCAGCAGTTCATACCTGATGCCATAGCGGCCGCGCAGCTCCCATCCGGGTAGGCTGTCGCGAAACTGCGCCGCGCCCTCATACAGCTGCAACTGCCCGTCACGCTGGATCAGGCATTCCCCATCCGTGGCCGCGATCTGGCGTTCCAGCGCCGCGCGGGACAGATCCATCAGCGCGCTCTGGGCTGCAACAGACGCATCGTGGCGGTCCTGCCAGCTGGCGCGCCAAAACCGCAGCATCCAGGGCGCGATCTGCAACGCATAGCGCGGCGGGATCGACAGCGGTCCAAGCGGATCCAGCAACCATTTTGGCGCCTTGCGCATGATGCCGGGCGCCGCCAGCGGCATTACGTCGGTAAAGGCAAATGCCCCGGCGTTGCCCTGCGATGTTTCGGCGGCAACGCCTTTGCGGTCCAGCACCCGCACCTTGTGCCCCTGGCGGACCAGCTCGGCTGCGATGCTGATACCAACGACACCTGCGCCGATGACAACGATATCCTGCGACATGGGATCTGCCCTCTGAGCCAAAGAAGAAGCGGGGCGGCAGAGGCGCCCCGCCGGATAGTCAGACGATACCGGCCTTGAACGGGTCGTCGGGGGCGAACACCAGCCTGGACTCCGCCATCACATAGGCCTGGCCGGTGATGCGCGGGATGACCCCATCCGTCGGACCGGGCCGATAAGACAGCCTGTAGGAACTGCCGATCACGCTCTCCAGCAGGATCTCCTCGCCCATTGCCAGCTGACCGTTGGCCGCAAGGCAAGACACGAAAGCCGAGCTTCCGGTGCCGCAGGGAGAGCGGTCATATTCATTGTCCGGGCACAGCACGAAATTGCGGCGCAGCGCGGATGCGTTCGGGCTGGCGCCGCTGAGGATCACGTGATCGACCGGCTGCCCTTCGGGGCCGCTGATGCCACCGCGAATGCAGGCCTCGCGAATGGCAACCGACAGGTCCGTCAACGCAGTGATGTTGGCGCCGGACACCTCCAGCGGCGACTCCGCGATGAAGAACCAGTTGCCCCCATAGGCCATGTCTCCGGTGATCGCGCCGTGGCCCGCGACCTCGACCGTCACGTCGTGATGGATGCGGCGGCTTTCGATGTTGGTGACAGAGACGGTGTTGGCGTCATGCAGCTCCACCGTGACCACCCCTGCCGGGGTTTCGATCCTGTGGGTGCCTTGGGAAATGCGTCCCATATGCGCCAGAGTGACGGCGAGGCCGATGGTGCCATGGCCGCACATGCCCAGCACCGCATCCGCATCGAAATAGATGACGCCCGCTACGCAGTCCGGGTCCACCGGCTCCACCAGCAGCGCCGCCACCATGCCGGCCTGGCCGCGTGGTTCCAGCAGCACCGCGTTGCAGAAATCCAGATGGTCTTTGGCCAGCGCCTCTGCCCGCGCGGAAAGCGGCCCCGACCCAAGGTCGGGGCTGCCCTCAAGGATGACCCGTGTGGGCATCCCGCCGGTATGGCTGTCGATTACATGCATTCAGCGATAATCCCGCCCTGCGCGGACCAATCAGCGAACCAGGTGCGGAACAGGTTGTACTGCTGTTCGCAATAGTTGCGCTGCGCGTCGGTCAGCTCATCGGTCTCGATGAAGTGCAGACGGTATTCTTCCTCGCCGTTCAGAACCAGCAGGTACTTGTAGTAGAGAACCAGGTCGGTGCCCTCGTCAAAGCTGGCCAATACGCCAAAGGCTTCTTCCAGCTCACGCGCGCGCAGGCGGGCTTCGGCGTTGCCCTCGGCAGCCTTCTGCGACAGGGCTGCCAGCAGCAGGGCTTCCTTGGGCAGGGCGGTGCCGATGCCGGTGATGGAGCCGGTGGCGCCACAATTGACAAAGCCGTGGTAGACCTCGGTGTCCACGCCCACCATCAAGGTGACCTGATCGTCCTTGCTGGTGATGTGCTCTGCTGCGTAGCGCAGATCGTCCTTGCCGCCGAATTCCTTGAAGCCAACCAGGTTCGGGTGTTCAGCGCGCAGCGCAAAGAACAGATCCGCGCGGGTGGCAAAACCATAAACCGGGCTGTTGTAGATGATCGCAGGCACATCGGGGGCGGCGGTCAGGATCGCCTTGAAATGGTTTTTCTGCGCGATGGCAGATGTGCCGCGGGACAGCACGCGCGGGATCACCATCAGACCGGCCGCGCCGACTTTCTGCGCATGTGCCGCCAGCGCCACTGCGGATTTGGAGTTGATCGCGCCGGTGCCCACAACGGTCGGGATGCCTGCTTCGACCAGACGTTCAACGCCGGTCATGCGCTCTTCGTCGGTCAGCAGCGGCCAGTCGCCCATCGAACCGCAGTAGACCACGGCAGACATGCCCGCGGCGATCATTTCCTTGCCCTTTTTCACCAGGGCGTCGAAATCCGGGGTGCGGTCCGCCTTACAGGGCGTCATGAGTGCGGGCATGGTACCCGTAAAGACATTCTGGGACATGGTTGCTCCTTATTGAATATGCCGACTTGCGGGCCAGCCTGCCGTGTCGAGACTCAGGCCGGGCCACGCCCGGTTTTCTGAAGTCCCCAAAAAACCTGTCGCATGTCGAAAATCCGGGGATCGCGACTCTGCAAAACGGTCTTAGTGCATTTTGGATCCAAAATCCAATGCCTTTTCACCCTGGTTCGCAATTTTTGCCACGCATCCACAGGACACCGCTGCCGCAGGGACTTGGCAACCATTCTGAAACAGAAAAGTCGGCGCTGACCGCCGACTTTTCCCTCTTGTACAATGTGTGCCCTTGGCGGAACGGGCACACTCAGCCTAGCAGAAGCTCGGGCAACCACAGCGCCACGGCCGGCACAAACGTGGTCAGCATCAGCGTCGGCAACCAGGCGAAGATAATAAACACCAGCGTCGGCCACAGCATTTTTGCCACCGGGGTCTCGGCAACCTGTGCGCCCAGATACAGCAGCGGTGCAGTTGGCGGCGTGATATTGGCCATGCCGAGGTTGACGCCAATCACGGCCGCAAAATGGATCGGGTCCATGCCGACGCTCTGCGCGATCGGCAACAGGATCGGCGTCGACAGCAGCAGGCCGGAGATGTCATCCATCAGCATGCCGATCAGGATCATTACCACATTGATCATCAACAGGATCACGATCGGGTTGTCGGAAACCGAGTAGACCATCTGCTGGGCGATCTGCGGTGCGCCCTGGGCGATCAGATTGTCAGAGACGATCAGCACCATGAAGATCATAATCATCACCACGCCAATGGTGACGCCGGACTTCTGGATGGTTTCCAGCAGCCCCCGCCACGTTAGCCCGCGATAAAAATAGATCGCAACCGGGATCGCATAGACGACCGCGATGCCCGCGGCTTCGGTCGGGGTCATGATGCCGCCATAGATCCCGCCCAGAATAATGATCGGCATCATCAGCGCCGGTCCGGCCACCCGCCCCTGCGCCTTCAGCGCGGGTAGAAAGGGCGATGGCTGCTCTGACAGTTTGATGTCGTCATGCTTGCGCAGCATGAAACGGTTGGTGATGATCAACAGCGTAATCAGGATGAAAGCAGGAATAACCGTGGACAGAAAGCACTTGAGCACGTGCTGCTGCGCCACCCAGCCATAAAGAATGTGATTGGCGCTTGGCGGGATCAACAGGCCAAGGGGGCTGGCCGCCACCAGCAGTGCTGCGGATTTTCCCTCGGGGTAGTTCGCCTTTTTCAGATGCGGCAGCATGATGCCGCCAATGCAGGTCAGCGTCGAATTCGCGCTGCCCGCGATAGAGCCGAACACCCCGCAGGCCAGAACCGCCGCCGCGCTCAAGCCGCCCTTGAGGTGACCGACAAACATCTCCGCAATTGCCACCAGCGGTGCCGCGATACGGCCACGCTCCATCACGCCGCCCGCGATCATGAACAAAGGAATGGCCAGCAGCACCAGCGACCGCAATCCGGTAGAGCCTGTTGGCAGGTAGCCGGTGATCGACTGATCGCCGACCAGGGCTATGAACATCAGCACCGCCCCAAAGGCCACAAAGACGCTGACGCCCAGCAGCAGCATGGCGCACACGATAACAAGGCTTCCGACGATGATCATGATTGCGCCTCCGGGTTCAGGTCAGATTTGAGAGGCAGGCCAAGACCTTTTCGAATGTGGACATAAAGATGCGCGGCCGAGAACATCGCCATGAAGCCGAAGGCAACCATGATGGCAATGCGCCAAGAGACAAAGGGAATGCGCAGGGCTGGCGTTGCCCGCAGGCGCGGGAAGGAAAAATCATCGGCAAGCGACACATAGCAGGCATAAACGATGAAAACCGTGACCATCAGCTCAATCGCCAGGACAATGAAGCCCCGCCACCAGATCCAGCGCGGGTTGGTAATCACCACTTCCAGAATGTCGGCGTTGATGTGCAGTCGGCGCTCTGACGCCAGCACAGCCCCTGCGAAAAAGCCGACGATGCTGATCGCCAACAGCCACTCTTCATACGCGAAAAGGTCCCCGCCAAGCCCATAGCGCACGATGACGACCAGACCAAAGGTCACGGCCATCAGCGTGCCGGCAAATATGACGATCGCTTTCATGAGAAACATCGCCCAGTTCATCGGCACACCGATGACGCGCGGCAGTTCGTCCGTTACTCGGGCCATCTTGCCCCCTTTTTGACGTTGAGCGCCCTGAAAGCCAAAAAGCCGGAACACGCGCTCGCCGCAGGTCCGTCTTTGTCCCGCTCCCGGCACGATGCCATCCGCCAGGGCGCTCACATGTTGCAAACGCAGACAGGGGCAACCTCGCGTGCTGCCCCTGCTGTAGGTGATTACTGAACGGCTGCCAGAACCTGGTCAATCACATCTTTGCCCACGGCGCCTTCCATGGTCGGCCAGATGGCGCTGCGCACGTATTCGGCCATCGCCTTCTGTTCCTCGTCGTTCAGCTTGAGGATCGTGTAACCGCTGTCGACCAGCTTCTGGCCATAGGCCTCGTCGTTCTTGCGGTTGTACTCAAAGAAGTCAGCAGAGGCCTTATCCATGGCCGCCTGGATGACCGCACGTTGTTCGTCGTTCAGCTTGGCCAGCGTCCGTTCGGAGCCATAGTAGAAGGTCTGCTCCAGCAGCGAGTTGTACTCGACGAAATGGGTGCCAACGTCGGATTTGGCAAAGATCGAGTAGGTTGCGGTCTTGGTGCAGCAGATCGCGCCGTCCACGATGCCGGACTGCAGCGCCGGGAAAATGTCGCCCCAGGCCATGGTGGTGGCGCGATAGCCCAGTGCCTCTACGGTGGATTTCACCGCGTTCGAGGACCAGACACGAATGTTCATGCCCTTGTCTTCGAAGTTGTTCCAGTTTTCCGGTTCGCGGGTGGCAACGATGCCGACAAAGCCTTCCGGGTTGGCGGCCATGACACGTATGCCATATTCGTCGGTGATGTCCTGCAGGATGCGGTTGTAGTCCGAATCCATGTCGCGCAGCACGCGGTCCATGTCGTCATAGCTGCTGACGAGGAACGGCATGTTCAGGAACTCCAGACGTGGATCGGTGTCGGAGTAGATAAAGGCCGACGCAAAGTCGATGTTGCCGCGCGCCACGTCTTCGAACAGCGCCTCGCCAGAGCCCAGCTGGCTGGCCGGGAAGACGGTCATATCCAAGCCAACGCCAGCGGCATTCACCTCAGCCGCCACCTGTTCCATCATTTTCGTACCCTGATGGTCGATCGGGAACACACCTGCAAAGCGCAGTTTGATGTCCTCAGCGAAGGCGGGTGCAGCGACCTGCAGGGCCAGTGCACTGGCCGCCACTGCTTTCAACAGCGTTTTCATTCCTCAGTTCTCCATGTTGTGAAGGCAATACCAAATCCAACCGGCTGCCCGGCTTCTCTTCGCGCGTTTTTCTTGCGGGCATGCCAGTTGCCGTTCACGGCACGCTGTTGAAGCATTTCGAACCGGTCGGTCAAACTGACGCCCCAGCGGCGCGCACAAAATGTCCGTCAGACCCAGCCATGCTTCATCCTCCCAAACGCAGCTCCGAGCCTTATACTGATACAATATCCAAAATCCAATAGTCTTGACCGCCTACCGGCCAACTAAAAAACGCCTATTATTTACATACGTGTAGGGTCACAAGCCGATTTCCGACAGCGTGGGATCCGTCGATTTGGCTGCTGGGGCGCACGCATCTGAGAAGGAGAATCACCCGCTTCAGGAACGACACCGGGGGGGCTATTGCCCCCCCAGATCACCTCAGCCTATGCAGCACATCTGCAAAAAGGAGCGTCTTCGCCGCTAAGCTGTTTTAGCGCGCATCCGCGCCAAATCCTGGCTTACGATCTCTCGCATCTCCGCCTGATTCATGGGTTTCCCAAAGTAGAAGCCCTGCACGGACGCGCATTTTTCCTGTTGCAGGAAAGCGAGCTCTTCCTTTTCCTCGACACCTTCGGCGAGAACGGGAATTTTCAGCGCGGACCCCAGCAAAAGCGTCGACCGCACGATGGCGGCGCTTTGTGCGTTTTTGTGGACGCCCCGCACGAAACTGCGGTCGATCTTGATCTTGTCGAACGGAAAGGTCTGCAAGGTCGCCAGCGACGAATACCCGGTGCCAAAGTCGTCCATCGCGATCCGGACGCCATAGTCCTTCAACTGGTGCATGACCTTCAGCGTATGGGCCTGGTCGTCGATGATGCTGGATTCGGTAATTTCGAGCTCCAGCCGTTCTGGTGACAAGCCGGTCTCCAGCAAGACGTCCATGACATCCTCGACAAACGATGGCTGAACCAGCTGCTGCGGCGCCACATTCACCGCCACCTGATACGGGTGCGACCAGCTTGCAGCTTCGGTGCAGGCGGCCCGCAGAACCCAGTGACCGATTTCGCGGATCAGCCCGGTCTCCTCCGCGATGGGGATGAATTCCGCGGGAGACACCCTGCCCCGCGACGGGTGATTCCAGCGCAAAAGAACCTCAAACCCCATCGGGTCCAGCGTGGTCAGGTCGTTTTGCAGCTGGTAGGCCAGCTCAAACTGCCCCGCGGCCCCGGCCTGGCGCAGGTCATGAACCAGCTGCAACCGGTCGCGGCTCTGGCGATCCATCTCGGCGCTGAACTGGCAGATGCTGGCCGCGGAATCGGATTTCGCGCGATACATCGCCAGATCAGATTTATACAGCAGATCCTGTGGATCCCGGCCATCCGTCAGACTGGTCGCAACGCCGATGGAGGCACCAACCCGCACGGACAGGGCATCAAGGTCAATCGGTTCGATGATGGAGGCATGCAACCGTTCCGCATAAGACAACACCTGTTCGATCCGCCGGAACCCTTGCTTGACGGCAACGAACTCATCCCCGCCGACGCGGGCGATATGCTCGTCCGCCCCTTGCTGTCCGCGCAGACGTTCCGACACCGCCTGCAACACTTTGTCCCCCACCGCGTGACCGTGCAAGTCGTTGACCTCTTTGAACAGGTTGAGATCAATGGTCAGCACCGCGGCGCGTTCTGTCTCGTCCCGTTGCAAACGCAGACGCAAGGACGACAAATATTGTGTCAGCCACATGCGGTTTGGCATCGCTGTCAGCGGATCATGCAAGGCGGCATGGGCCAACTTGTCCTGCGCCTCGATTTCGAGATTCGACTCAATGCTGGCGGAGGCAAAACCGACCAGCAGGATCAACCCCATGACGCCAAAGATCAACATGCTGAGGGTGGTGTCGGCGATCACCTTGGGCGGCACCTCTACCAGCGGGCTAAGGCGCACGTCGATTGCACTCATACCGGTGAAATGCATGGCACAGATCGCCAGCACCAGAAGCCCGGAGGCGTACATCCAGTCCCTGCTGCCCTGTCGGCTGGACGCGATGAAGCGATAGCTTAGGGCTGCGAAGCCCGCACCCGCAAGAACGGATGCGAGCTGGTATTCCGACCTCCACTCTATTGTGCCGGGCAGCAGGAAAGCCTTCATCCCGGTGTAATGCATCGCAGACACCCCCAGACCAAACAGGGAGCCCGCCACCAGTGGCATAGACCGGCCACGCCCATAGGTCAGAACGGCATTGGCAGTCAGCACGCCCAACATCCCAACCAAAAGAGAGAGGCCCGTGACCAGCGGCTCATAGCCATTCTCGAACCCTGGTTCATACGCCAGCATGGCAATGAAATGGGTCGACCAAATGGTTGCGCCGCCGATCATGCTGGACAGTCCCAACTGGATCAGCTGCCGCCGCCCGCTGGCAGCAGTCAACCGACTGGACAGCCGCACGGAAAGGCTGGCACCAACGATGCAGACCAAAGCGGCCACCGCCACCAGCCCGGTGTCATGCTGCATCGCGATGCAGTCCAAAATTCGGTACATTGAGTGCCTCAGTTGATAGTCCGTCAGACTACCGTAATCCCACCGAATACTTAATGAAGCGCCAACGCACGCTCGTTAACCATTTGACAAATATTATAATTTTAAGAAACTTGAGCCCGCTTGACCGCTAGCCCGAACCGTGTCCATCGGCATCTGTCAGCGCGGGTTGCTTTGGCTGTCGCAGCGGTGCGGCGCGAAACCACAACCGTGCAGCGTCCTGAAACCAAGTGCCGCAGAAGCCGCCATTGTCGCACCAAAGCCTCTCAGGTCGTCTGAACGATCCAGTGCGGTCTTATCCCGCATTTTGCAATATAGGGGACGACATCGTGTCCTTTGAACAGACCGTGATCCGTAACAAGAACCGTGCCAAGCCCCGCAGCCGCCCCACCCAGCACATCCGTGTGCAGCGTGTCCCCAACCATCGCAATGCGATGGAGCGGAATGCCGTCCAGCCGGGCAAGCGCGGCTTGGAACGCATTGCCGAAAGGTTTGCCGTAGAACGCCGCCCGACCGCCGGTCTTTTGCATGATCTGATGCGCGATCAAACCCGGCTCGACAGACAGGCCCGTCTCACGCGGGGCGACCAGATCCGGGTTGGCCACGACCAGCGGCCTGGGGTTGGCCAGCAGCGCCTCCGCAAGGGCGGCCGTGTTCCTGTCGCTCCAGCGCGCGGAGGACAACAGCAGGAATCCGCCCGCCGTGCGCAACAGCTCCGGGTCATCGTTCAGATGTTCGATCCGCACCGTTTCGGGTGCGTCGTTGAAATCGTCGCCCGCGGCCGCGACAGCAGCCCAGGCTTGCCCGTCCGGCAACGCCGACAAGGCTGCAAAGGCGACATCCCGGCTGGACACGACCTCGGACGCGTCGAAATCGAACCCAAGCCGATGGTACTTTGCCAGGATCTCGGTACGGGTGTAGCTCGCGGCGTTGGTCAGGACCACCAGCCGTTTTCCCAATGCGCGCAGCGCGGCCATACGCTCCACCGCACCTGCAATTGCGGCTTCGCCGCGGTTCAGCACGCCGAAAGCATCAAGGACATAGGCGTCGTAATCCGCGGCTGTGTCGCCAAGGTCGCGACCATGCTGCGCCGCTGACGGAACCTCTGCGGACGGCAGCACCGAGCGCAGGTTCTCGTACATGTCGAATGCGTGATCCGTGCTGATCATCTCGCTCTTTTCCCGTCGGAACAGCCGCAGCCGGATTTCGGTCTCTGCGCCTCCGACGGCAAGGCGTCAGGGCGTAATGACCGAAGGCCGACTGCGACCGTGTGTGTGTTACAAGATCTTCTTGCGCAGGTAGGAAGACACCACCTCGCCAAAGACGACAAGGGCCAGAATGGTCAGCAGAACCATCGACACTTCGGGCCAATTGAAAGTGTCGATCGCGCCTTGCAGGATCATGCCGATGCCGCCCGCGCCGACAAGGCCAAGAACGGTGGATTCGCGCAAGTTGATGTCCCAGCGCAAGATTGCCACGGCAAAGAAGGCGGGCATCACTTGTGGCACGATGGCGTACAGCACGATCTTGAAGCGCGACGCGCCGCAAGCTTCGAGCGCCTCAACCGGCTTGCGGTCGATCTCCTCGATCGCCTCGCCCAGCAGCTTGCCGAGGAAGCCGATTGAGCGGAACATGATCGCCACGATCCCCGCCACGATTCCGGGACCGAAGATGGCCACGAACAACAGCGCCCAGATGATGGTGTTCACCGACCGCGACGACACCAGGATGAAGCGCCCGACCCACAGGGCGAACTTGTTTGGTGTGGTATTCTGCGCCGCGATATAGGCCACTGGAAGCGAGACCACGACGGCGATCATCGTCGCCAGTGTGGCGATGTTCACCGTCTGCCAGATCGCCTCTAGGATCGACGGAAGGTTTGAGGGGTCCGGCGGCATCATTCGGCCAAACAGGTCGCCCATCTGCGACGGTGCGTCCCAGACCCAGGCCCAGATCACGTCGATGCTGCTCAGCGCCCAGGCAACGACCAGCAGGGTCAGGGCAAAGCCGCCATAGCGCATCAGCCGCTGGCGCAGGGTAAAGCGCGACCAATGGTCGAGGGTTTGGTTCAATGGTTGGCCGGTCATCATGCAATCCGTTTCCTGATAAATCCGCTCACCGCCTCAGAGATGAGGATGACGCCGACGATGACCATGGTGATCGCCAAGGCAAAGTCGTAGTCGTAGCGTCCAAAGGCATTGGCCAGGGTCGCGCCGATCCCGCCCGCACCCACGATGCCAACAACCGCAGAGGCGCGCAGGTTGCTGTCAAGTTGGTAGATGCCGAGGCCCACGAGACGCGGCATGATCTGCGGCATCACCGCATAGGCCAGGGTCGCGATAAACCCGGCCCCGGCGGATCGCATTGCCTCGACCTGACCAAAGTCGATTTCCTCGATCCGCTCTGCCAGCAGTTTGGCGACAAAGCCGATGGAATAGACCACCAGCGTCAACGCGCCCGCAAAGGGGCCAAAGCCCACGGCCTTTACAAAGATGATCGCGACGATCACCGGGTGGAAGCTACGTGCAACGATGATGATGCCGCGGCCCAGGAAATAGACCGGTTTCACCGCGATGTTTCCTGCCGCCATGAAGGCCAGCGGCACCGACAGAAGAATGCCGCCGACCGTGGCGAGGATGGCGATCTTCAGGCTCTCCATGAAACCGTCGAACAGCAGTCCAGCGCGTTCGAAACTGGGCGGGAAGGCACCGCTAAAGATGCGCTGCGCCCGTGTCATCCCGTCCGAAACGCGGTCCCAGTCGATGGGCAGAGTCGCCAGTGTGACCACGAAATAGACCACCACTGCGGCCAACAGCCCGTAGCGCAGCAACGGGTTGGCAATGAACGGCGGTTTGCGCCAGGTGTCCTTGACCGTGCTCATGCCGCCGCCCCGACCTGAGCGCGGTCCTCGGCGGGCACACCTGCATAGATCTCGTCCATCTGCTCCTTGCCCAGCGCCTCCGGCTTGTCGTCAAAGATGATCCGCCCGTAGCGCATGCCGACGATGCGATCGCTGAATTCCTTGGCCTCGGTCACGTTGTGGATGTTGATAATGACCGGCAGCTTCAGCTCATTTGCCAGATCGCGCAGCAGCGTCATGATCTGCTCAGAGGTCTTGGGGTCGAGCGAGGCAGTCGGCTCATCCGCCAGCAGGATCTCGGGCCGCTGCATCAGCGCGCGTACCACGCCGACCCGCTGGCGCTCGCCCCCCGACAGCTCATCGGCGCGCTTGTTCGCATAATGGGCGATGCCCACCCGCTCCATCAGTTCATAGGCATGGCGGATATCTTCGCGCGGGTAGCGCCGGGTCAGCGCCGCCCAGGTGGAGATATAGCCAAGCCGCCCGGACTGGACGTTTTCCATCACCGTCAGCCGGTCGATCAGGTTGAAGCTCTGAAACACCATGCCGATCCGGCGCCGCGCGGTGCGCAGCTCGCGGCGGCTCAGCTTGGTGAAATTGGTGCCATTCAGATCGATGGTGCCGGATGTCGGCTCCACTAGGCGGTTGATGCAGCGCAGAAGGGTGCTTTTGCCTGCGCCGGACGAACCAATGACCGAGGTCAGCTGATCGCCCTCGACGGTCAGATCCAGCTCCTTCAGCACCGGATCGCCAGATCCGTAGCGTTTGGTCAGTTTGGTGATTTTCAGCATGACGGTCTCCCGGACATAGCGCGGCCCCGCCCCTGTCACGTTGCCACAGGGCAGAGACGTAAACCGGGCCGCGAAAGGCGCCCGGTCAGACCTGTGCTGACCGGGCTGTTTCATTTGTAGATAGTGTTATTTCCCGGCAAGGCCCTGCGGCGTGTATTCAACACCGTTGGAGGCCTGGATCTGGCGGATGACCGCCCATTGATCCTTGTAGGTGATCGGGATGAACTTGCTGACGCCATCAAACTCTTCGCCCAGCTTGGTACCGGCAAAATCGAAGCTGAAGAACGCTTCCTTGATCTTCTCGGTCAGCTCAGGGTCGAGATTGTGCGCCACCGTGAAGGAGGTCGTCGGGAAGGGATCGCTTTCCCAGATCTTACGCACATCCGCGGTGTCATAAAGACCCCGCTCCGCCATGCGGTCCACCACTTCGGAGGCCACCGGCGCCGCGTCATAGTCGCCCGCAACCACGCCCAGCATCGACTGATCGTGGGAGCCGGAATAGATGACCTCGTAATCCTTGTCGGGCACCACGCCCAAGTCAGGGAACAGCGCGCGAGGTGCCTGATTGCCGGAGTTCGAAGTCGGCGAGGTATGCGCCACGCGGCGGCCCGCCAGATCTTTCACTTCCTTGATGTCGCTGTCAGCCTGGGTGAAGACCTGAAGCTTGTAGCCGAACTGGCCGTCCTCGGCGCCCATGATGGCAAAGGGCACGGCGCCCGCCAGGTTCACCGCAAAGGGCGTCGGCCCGGTGGAGAAGCCCGCCACGTGCAGACGGCCAGAGCGCATTGCCTCGACCTCGGCAGAGTTCGACTGGACCGCAAAGAACTGCACATCCTTGCCTGTCTTTTCCGAGAGGTGCTCAATGAACGGTTCCCAGATGTCGGCATAAACCGCCGGATCTTCGACCGGGGTATAGGCAAAGACCAGCGTGTCGGGGTTGCTCAGCTTGGCCGGGTCGGTCGGCGTGTCTGCCACCAGGTCGCCGTTTGCATCGCAATACAGCGCGTCCAGCGCGCCGCGCTCGGCGCAGTCTTCGGCAGCGGCTGCAAAGGCGCTCAGCGACAGAACGCCCAGTGCCGTTGCGGCACGGGTGAAAAGTTTTGTCATGGTATCCTCCCTAGATACGCCTGCCGGAAACCTCCCCGGTTGATCAGGCGCTGACCCCGCAACGATAGGCGCGGCGCAGTTGGGCAGGCGAGCCACGTTCTGTTAACGGAACCGCGCGACGGCAGGATTCATGTTAACAGTGTTACAATCTTTCCCACATCCCCTTAAACTTTGCAGCGACTTGCGACACTGACAAAGGGCGGATGCCGTGCGCGCCGCGAAAATATCCGCAGGTGACAGGAGGAGGGTTGCATGCAGGAGGGCAGGACAGAGCCGCTCATTGCCATCGTTGACGATGACGCCAACATGCGGGACACGCTGTCTGCGCTAATGCGAGAGAGCGGGTTTGACGCCATTTGCTGTGCCGACATCCCGGCCTTTCACGCTCTTGGCGACCCGCCGCCGGTGGACCTGGCGCTGATCGATCTGCGGCTGCGCGGCGAATCCGGCCTGACGTTGGCGATCCACATCCGCGAACGCTATGAAATCCCCATCGTCATGTTGACCGGTGTCGGCGACGAGATCGACAAGATCATCGGTCTGGAGACCGGGGCCGATGATTATATGATAAAACCCTTCAACCCGCGTGAACTGGTGGCCCGCATCCGGGCAGTCCTGCGTCGCTATGGCCACGGCACCGCCCGTCCAAGCGCCAACCCCGGCCAGGAAATTGTTTTTGGCGCTAAGCGGATCGACGTGCAATCCCGCCGCCTGCTGGACAGCGAGGGCGAGGAGATCCCGCTCACCAACGCCGAATACCGCCTGTTGGAATATTTCGCCCGCAACCCCGACCGTGTCATCCCGCGCCCGGAGCTGCTGGAAGAGCTCGGCTCTGATATGCAGCGCTACGTGGATCGCACCATCGACGTGTTGATCCTGCGCCTGCGCCGCAAGATTGAAAGTGTGCCCTCCAAACCCGTTCACCTGCAAACCCGGCGTGCGCAGGGCTACGTGTTCCGGCTTTCAGGGAGCTGAGGGTGGTGCCTTGGCTCTCTTCTCTCAGCGTTCGGGTTCGGCTTTCTGCTGCCATCGCGGTGCTATTCGCCTTGATCCTGCTGGTCAGCCTGATCGGGATGCGGGTGCTGAACCGGACCGAAGCCTGGATGAACGTGCTGCATCAGGACACACTGGCCGAAGTATCAAAGGCGCTCGATCTGTCACGCCATGCCGCCGATCTGGCGACCTCCGCCCCTTTTCTTTATGCGCTGTTTCCCCCCTTCCAGCTTGAGCAGGAAGCGGCAAAAGTCCGCGACAGCCTGGCCCGGATTTCAGCCCATGCGACCGGAGATTCCGCACTGCACCTGCCCCTGGCGCGGCTGCGGGTTGCCATCGACGATTTGACCACTGCACTGGTTCCGCAAACAGCACGCAAAGCGGACCTGATCGCGATAGACCGCGAGATGCAGCGACTGAACGGACGCATCCAGCGGCAGTCAGGCAATACAACGCTGCCGCTGGCAGAGCGGGAGATCTGGGCCGAATTGCAGCAGCTATCGGCCAGCGCCATCGCCGCCGGACGGGCCGCGGCCCTGATCGAATTGGGTGAGTTCACCCGTCGCTATACCGCCATCCGCGCCCGCCTGGAGCCGCGCCTGCTGCCGCCGCATCTTGGCACCTACCGCGAGATCCAGGCCTCTTTGTCCCGCAACGGTGGGCTCTTTGTGCTCAAACACCGTGAACTTGCCGCCGCGCTTGACGCGGAGAACGCGCTTTTTCGTATCCGGCAGGAAGTCGGCCGCGTGACCACCTACGCAGAAGAAAAAGTCGCGCAGGCAGAGGCCCGCCTGAGCCGCGCCAGAGCCGAAACCTCGCACAACCTCGGCATCGCCAAGAATTCCTTCTTCGCGTTCACATTGATGAGCCTGCTGGTGGCGGTGACCTCTGCGCTCTATGTCTCGCGCTACGTTACCGGCAACCTGCGCCGCGTTGCTGTGGCGATGCGCAAACTCGCCGCGGGTGATCATCGCAGCGACCTGCCCCGCGCGCGCGTCAGCAAGGACGAGATCGGCCAGCTTTTCGCCGCCTTTCAGGTGTTTCGCGACAACGCCCGCAAGCTGGACCGCCGCACCGGAGAAATCCGCCGACAGAACGCGCTGTTCTCCCGCGTGTTCCGCAATATCAAGGATGGCGTCGCCATCACTGCGGTCGACGGCCAAATCGAAGCGGAAAACGGCAATCTTCGCTCCCTTTTACGGCTTCCGCCGGACGACGGCAAAACCCGCACCGACATGCAGGGGCTTATTGCCTGCTCGGCGTTCGTGCGGCAGGCCAGCGCAGGGGAACGAGGCGGCTTTGAGGAATATGCAGATGCGTCCGGCCATGTGCTGGAGCTACGCCACTCGCCGATGCCGGATGGCGGCGCGGTCTGGCTGCTGTCTGAAACCACAGAGCGAAAGCGCATCGACGAACGGCTGGAGGAAATCCGCCGGGTTGAAACGCTTGGCAAGGTCACCGGCGAAGTCGCCCATGACTTCGGCAATATTCTGTCCAGCATCTCTGGCAACCTGCACCTTTTGGACGAGGCGGACGCGGAAAAATCCCGACACTTTCGCGCCCGCATCCGGTCTGCCGTGGACTTGGGCGTATCCCTGACGGAGCGCCTGCTGGCTTTTGCACGCAAGCAGCATCTGGAACCGCAGGTCACAGACGTCGGGATGTTGGTCCAGGGCATGGCGGACCTGCTGGAGATCGCGCTGCCGGAGACTGTGTCTCTCAGGTTCGAGCTTTCGCAAACCCCTGTCTTTGCGCGGGTCGATCCGGGGCAACTGGAAAGTGCCGTTTTGAACCTGTGTGTGAATGCCGGGCAAGCACTCACCGGCGCGGGCACAGTTCTGGTTACCGTCGGCACAGGAAAGGGCGGTGGCGCAAGCTTGTCCATCCGCGACGACGGCTGCGGTATGCCACCGGACGTCCTGCGAAGGGCCGCCGAACCTTTCTACACCCACCGCAACGATGGCAACGGCACGGGGCTTGGGCTGTCCATGGTGGATGGTTTTGTTCACCAGTCAGGCGGATATCTGACCATCACCTCAAGAACCGAGCCGCCAGCCCAAGGCACAACTGTCACGCTGGATTTCCCTCCGCTGGAAGCTGACACTAGCCCCCATAGCCGCACGCCCCCCGCTGGGACCGCTCTGGTGGTCGACGATGATCCGGCCAACCTGGCCGCCACATCCCGCGTGCTGGAACATCTGGGCTACACTGTGTGTACCGCTCCCAGCTTCGCCGATGGCACGGCACAGATCCGGCAGAAAGACCCGCTGAATTTGGTCCTGAGCGATCTTAACCTGGACGATGGCGCCTCTGGCTGGGAGATCCTGCAGCTGGCGCACGAGCTGCACCCCGAGTGTCGGCTGGTGCTGATGTCGACGAGAGAAGCCGCACGTGTTCCCACAGCACTGACAGGCGTGAACCGGTTGGACAGGCTGACCAAACCGGTTACGGATGCAATGCTACGCGACCTATTGACGACCTGATGCACATGCAGACACGCCATCCTGCGCCAGACGTACATACAGGTAGACGGCGCGACCTCAGCACTTTGGAGCCCTGCTCGTCCCAACAGTCGTCTGCTGCCCTTCCGTAGCTTTACCGCGCCACGCAGTCTGGATCCCGGCTGCCGAGCGCGGGCAGGTATCGCCGCCCGTCGTCCGGCGTGCGAAACCTACAAAGTCGCCCCTTCGAATTTTGCCAGTTTAATACCACTGGCCTGCAGAGCGTTTTTGACGTCGGCGGCGATCGCCACCGCAGCCGGGGTATCACCATGCAGGCAGATGGTGTCGATCCGCGCCGCGATGCGCTTACCGCTGGCCGTGATGATGGCGCCCTCTCGCACCATTTCTACCATCCGCCGTCCGGCCTCTGCCGGGTCATGGATCACCGCACCGGGAAGGCTGCGGTCCACCAATGTGGCATCGTCGTTGTAGGCCCGGTCAGCAAAGATTTCGCATGCGGTTTTGCAGCCCAGCTCCTCCGCGGCCTTCTGCTGCGCGGTGCCAGCCAACACCATCACGATGATGTCCGGGTCCACCGACAAGGCTGCCTGGTAACAGGCCTGCGCCATCGCAACATTTTCCGAGGCCATGTTTGCCAGCGCCCCGTGCAGTTTCAGATGGCGCACCGCGCCGCCCGCAGCGCGCGCCATCGCCTGCGCCGCGCCAAGCTGGTAGCGCACCATGTTCCCCAGCGTTTCGTTCGGCACGGACATGCGTCGGCGGCCAA
This sequence comes from Leisingera sp. SA32, assembly GCF_056033425.1. NCBI lineage: Bacteria > Pseudomonadati > Pseudomonadota > Alphaproteobacteria > Rhodobacterales > Roseobacteraceae > Leisingera > Leisingera sp. SA32. The sequence goes on from NZ_JBVYHB010000012.1 coordinate 114,904, forward strand.
AGCCCTGAAGGTCGGGAAAACCCGGATGCGCACCAATGCCCACTCCCCGCGCCACCGCGTTTTTCATTGTCGCGGCCATCACGTCCGGGTCGCCCGCGTGATAGCCGCAGGCGATATTGGCCGAGGTCACGATGTTCAGCAGTCCGGTGTCATCCCCCAGGGACCAGGCGCCAAAGCTCTCGCCCATATCGGCATTCAGATCGACAGTTCGGGTCATCTCATCTCCTCACAAGACATCTTCTTCACCGGCAATCACGCCGCTGATCAGCTGAAAAGACAGCAGATTGGTCATGGTGCGCGGGTCGCGGATCAGGGGCGTGCACTGGCTGCGCAACCCCTCACGCCGTTCCGCCTCGGCCCGTTCCAGCTCCACCGCCTCCTCCAGCGGGATGAACCGGAATTGCAGCTCCGCCCCCGCCGCCGCCTGCGCCAGCAGCGGCAGATCGCACGGCACCACCGTGCCGATCCGGGGATAGCCGCCGGTGGTCTGGCATTCGGACAGCAGCACATAGGGCGTGCCGTCGCCGGTCACCTGGATGTCGCCGGGCACGATGACCTCCGACACCACGGAGCGCGCGCCCTCGGTGCGAAAGCCTTCGCCATCGCTGTTCATCGGCACACCCATCCTGTTGCCGCGCGCACCGCGGCGGAAGGCCGTCTGCTCGAACCGTTTCAGTTCAGCGTCCGGAAACAGGGACGTCTGCAAACTCGCAACCACCCGCACGGTGCCGCCCTCGAAGCGGTTGTCAGGTGTCAGGCCCAACCCCGTGGTGCGGCCGCTGTCTTCACCGACCTCAAGCACATCGCCTTCAGCCAGCGGCGCGCCAATGCCCGCGGCCAGGTGCACCGCACGCGCGCCCAAGTGCTGTGGCGTCTGCAAGCCGCCGCCAACATGCAGATAGCCATAGCTTCCGCTGCGCGCAGCGCCGATGGTCAGCCGCGCGCCGGCGGGTAGCAGGTGGCTGGCGTTCCAGGCCGCGGTCGCACCGTCGATGCTGGCCCGCATCGGTGCGCCGGTCAGCGCAATCCGCAGGTCCACATCCGCCTGAAACTCGCCGCCCATGCCGACCATCTCGATCGCCGCGCGTTCCGCACCTTGCCCCAAAAGCGCCGCGCCCTCGGCCAGCGCCAGCCGGTCGGCCGCGCCGCCGCGCGACACGCCGTACGCCAGCCAGCCTGTCCGACCAAGGTCTTGAACGGTCAGGCCCGGTCCGGCACGCAGAATGGTCAATGTGCCGCTCATGACAGATCCTCCGCCTTGGCGCCGCCCAACGGGTCGCGCCGCAAGCCTTGCAGCTCCTCCGGCGTCACGGAGGTAAATTGCGCCTCATCGCCGGGTCGCAGCAGGAAAGGCTCCTCTGCATCGGGGCGAAACAGGCGCACTGCGGTCTGGCCCGCGTGCATCCAGCCCGTGGGCGTGGCGACAGAAAACAAGACCAGCTGCCGGATCGCGACCGCTAGCGCGCCCTCGGGAATGCGGGAGGTCAGTTGGCTTTGGCGCGGGATGTCCCAGGCCGCGGGCAGCTCGCCCAGGTAGGGCTGGCCGGGGGCAAAGCCGATGGTCTGCACCCGCACCCGCGCCGAGGACAGCGAGGCCACCGCCTCTGCTTCGGACATGCCCGCGGCTTCTGCCGCCTGCGATAGCTGCGGTGCCAGATCGGTGCCGAAGACCGCCGGGATGCGCCACAAGCGGCGCTGGCCGGGAAGCTCGGCGGCGTACCAGTCGCGCTGCGCCAGCAGCTGTTCCAGCCGTGCCCGCAGGCCCGCGTGGTCGACATGCCGCAGATCAAAGCGCACATAGGCCGAGACCAGCGAGGTGGACACCTCTTCTACCCCGTCCCAGCTTTCCTTTGCCAGCGCCGCGCGGAACGCCAAGGCGGCGCGGTTGGCAGGCTCGCTCAAGCGGTTGCCGAAGCTCACCAGCATGCCGTCGACACCCACTGTGCGGATCTCGGGCGCCGGTGCTGCCGCGTTTTCCTGTGCCATCACATTTGCTCCGGCAGGTAGGTGACGATGGCCGGGAACAGCGCAATTAGCACCAGCGCCACAATCATCAAGAAGAAGAATGGCAGGGCCGCCTTGGCCACGGTCAGAATATCGCGCCCGGTCAGCGATTGCAGCACGAACAGGTTGAACCCGACTGGCGGGGTGATCTGCGACATCTCCACCACGATCACCAGGAAGATGCCGAACCACAAGGGATCGATCCCCGCCTCCAGCACCATCGGCATGATCACCGAGGCGGTCAGCACCACCACCGAAATACCGTCAAGGAAGCAGCCCATTATAACAAAGAAAATCGTCAGCGCTGCCAGCAGGGTGAAGGTCGACAGGTTCAGGGAACCGATCCACTCGGCCAGAATGCGCGGAATGCCGGTGAAGCCCATCGCCACGGTCAGGAACGAGGCCCCCGCCAGGATGAAGGCGATCATGCAGGAGGTGACGGTCGCCCCCATCAGCCCCGCGGTAAAGCTCTGGCGGGTGAGCGAGCCCGACTGCCATGACAACAGCAGCGCCAGCACCACGCCCACAGCGGCGGCATCGGTGGGCGAGGCAATGCCCGCATAGATGGAGCCGATCACACCGCCAATCAGCAGCACCACCGGCAGCAGCCTGCGGGCACGCTTCAGTTTCTCGCGAAAGGTGGCGGCCATGTCCTCGGTCGGCAACTGGCTGCGGTTCAGCAAGGCCCAGACCACCACATAGCCGACGAACAGCCCGACCAGCAGCACACCCGGCAGCACGCCCGCAACAAACAGCCGGGCGATGGATTGCTCCGTCGCCACGCCATAGACGATCAGGATGATCGACGGCGGGATCAGCAGCCCCAGCGTGGCAGAGCCCGCCAGGGTGCCGATCACGAGTTTTTCGGGGTAGCCGCGGCGCGACAGCTCCGGGATCGACAGTTTGCCGATGGTGGCCGCGGTCGCGGCGGATGACCCGGACACGGCCGCAAAGATGCCGCAGGCAAAGACGTTCACGTGCAGCAGCTGCCCCGGCAGCCGGTTCATCCAGGGCGACAGCCCGGTGAACATGTCCTCCGACAGGCGCGAGCGGAACAGGATCTCGCCCATCCAGATGAACAACGGCAGCGCCGCCAAGGCCCAGGAATTGCTGTGGCCCCACATGGTGGTGGCCATCACCAGCCCCAGCGGTGCCTCGGTGAACAGCGCCATCGCGGCGATGCCCACGCCCAGCAGGGCAAAGGCCACCCACAGGCCGGCGCCCAAAAACAGGAACAGAAGGATCAGAAGAAGGATGGAAAGCACGGCAACCGACATGGTGATCCCCTATTCGCTCAGAAGATTTTCGCCCTTGCCCTCCCAGGAGGGCAGCGCGCCGCGCAACATGCAGACCAGTTCGTCCGCCAGCGCGAGGGTGAGGATCACAAGGCCCAGTGCCACGGGTGTCTGCGGCAACCACAAGGGCACCGACACCATGCCCGCGCTGCGGTCGCCGAACTCCAGCGATTCCAGCAAAAGCAGCCCCATGTACCAGGTGGCGTAACCGCTCATCAGCAGTGCCAGCAGGGTAACGGCAATCTCCACTTTCGCGCGGGCACGGTCCGGCAACCGGTTGGTCACCAGCGTCACCCGGATATGACCGCCCGCCCGCAGCGCATAAGCCAGCGCCAGAAAGGTGGAAGCGGCAAGGAAAAAGCCGGTGAAGTCAGCATAGGACGGGATAGTCAGCCCGATCCCGCCGCCGGTCAGCGCCACGGAAATCTTGTCGGCCAGGTTCAGGCACACCTGCGCAAAGACCAGCGCCACGATCGCCACGATGAACAGTGCTGCCAGGCCGCCGGCCGCACGATAGATGAAATCAAGCACAGGCCGCATAGCTGCCCCTCCTCCCCATAAAACCGGACGCCGCTTCCGGCGTCCGGCCGTGATTGCATTACTGCTGGTAAGCGTTCAGCAAGGTGGCGCCGACCTCGCCGGCCTCACCCTTCCAGCTTTCCAGCATCTGCGCGCCGATCGCGCGCAGACCGTCGATCAGTTCTTCCGACGGCTCGGACACGGTGATGCCGTTATCCTCCAGCACTTTGACCTGCTCGGCGGTCTCGGCGCGGCTCATCTCCCAGCCGCGGGCCTCGGCCTTCGCCGCGGCGTCCAGAACCGCGGTCCGGGTGGCTTCGTCCAGGCGGCGGAAGGCGCGCTTGTTCACCACCACGATGTTTTTAGGGATCCAAGCCTGAATGTCCGTGTAGTGGGTCAGGAAGTCCCATGCCTTGGAATTCACTCCTGTGGAGGGCGAGGTGATCATCGCCTCAACCCGGCCGGTGCTGAAGGCCTGCGGAATATCCGGGACCTCAACCTGCGTCGGCGCGGCGCCCGCCAGGTTGGCGAACTGCTCCAGTGTTGCGTTGTAGGTGCGGAACTTCAACCCTGCCAGATCATCGACACTGTTGATTTCCTTGGTGGTGTACAGCCCCTGCGGCGGCCACGGAACAGCATAAAGCGCCATCAGCCCCTGCGCGTCGAGCAGCCCGTCGATCACATCCTTCTGTGCAGCCCACAAGCGCTCTGCCTCGTCGTAGCTGGTCGCCAGGAACGGCAGCGAGTCGGCACCGAACGCCGGGTTGTCATTGGCCAGGAGCGACAGGAAGAACTCGCCGATCGGAACTTGGCCGCTGCGCACCGCCTTGCTGATCTCCGGATGTTTGAACAGCGAGCCCGCCGAGTGGACCTTGATCTCCAGCCCGCCATCAGTCGCCGCGGCCACGTCGCTGGCAAACTCAGCGATGTTCTTGGTGTGGAACGTGGCGTCCGGATACGGCGTCGGCATGTCCCAGGTTGCGGCCTGTGCCGACATGGCCAGTCCGGTGAATGCGGCCAAAGCGCCGCCCAGCATACGCGTGATCTGCATGTTTTCCTCCCAATGCTTTATGTGCCGAAATGCTCCCACAACGATTACAATTTGTCAACGTTATGTCATCGTTTGCGCATTGTCCCGAACGCCGCGCACGCCCGCCGAGATCGCAGCCTGCGCTTGATCTCCCTGAAACTTTGTATTTTTATGCCTGTATGCAGGTAAAACGCTGGGGTTTTATCGACACGAAAGGGGCTGCTGATGGCTGACAAACACCCGGATTCCCGACGAATCGTCTCCTCCCGTCATCTGGCGGATGGCGAGGGCTGGGAACTCTCGGAGCTGGAATACGGCCTGATCGTCGCTTTCAATGCGTTTTCGCGCTGGACCACCCGGTGCATGGCGGCGGCTGGTCAGCCTGACCTCAGCCCGCTGGAGATCCTGATCCTTCACAATGTCAATCATCGCGGCAAGGACAAGCGTCTCTCGGACATCTGCTTCCTGCTCAACATTGAGGACAGCCACACGGTGAACTACGGGCTGCGCAAACTTCTGAAGGCGGGCCTTCTGGCGTCGGAAAAGCGCGGCAAGGAAGTGTTCTACCGCACTTCGCCCGAGGGTGCGGACCTGTGTGCCGCCTACCGCGATGTCCGTCGCCAGTGCCTGCTGGACGGACTGGCCGGAACCGAAGTCCCGGGCAACGACTTGCGCGAACTGGCGCGCAACCTGCGCGCCCTATCAGGTCACTACGACCAGGCCAGCCGCGCGGCAGCCTCGCTGTAGGGGGCAGGGGCTTCGCGGTTTGTTCTGATCCGCCGCGGGGACGGATCCGGCAGGTTGCCCGCATCTTCGGGTCATATGTGCGACCAAACGCGGCCCCCGGGAAATGGGCGCGGATGAGGACAGGCGCGGACATTGCGCGCGCAATCGCGCCGGGTGTACCGCCGCTGAAACAGCTGCTTGGTCACGCTGGGGCGCGGCTGGCCGTTGTCCGGCTGTTCCTCAGTCGGCCCCTTACCAGGCACCACCGCCGCCTCACAAGGTCCGGCGCAGCACACCGGCTGCCGGCAATAGACCGACCTCGGTCTGAACGGGCTCGGCACGGTAGTTGAACCAAAACTCCTCCGTTGCCGTGCGGCGGGTGCGAACCCCTTCGGGCATCTGGCGCATGGCCAGACCCGCCTCCGCGCCCAAGGTGGCAATCAAACGATCTAGGCCTGTCGGGTCCAGCCAGCCGCCGCAATAGGTTTGCTTGCCCGTTCTCACAGCCACCGGCGCACCCTGCGTGGTTTGCAGAACCGTCTCGGCAGCGCCTTCCAGTTCCTCCAAGTAGCTGCAAACAGTCCCGCCATCGACCAACCCAACCGGCATGTCCGGACGCAGGCTTTCGACCCGCGACACCGTGACATCCAACCCCGGCAGTGCCGGGGGCAGCGGTGTGGTGGGGATTGTGAACTGGCTGTCGCGTGCGCCGCTGCGCGGACCATAAAGCACCTCGGCAGAACATGCGCCCAGCGCGGCCTTCAGATCGTCCGGCATATGCATCAAGCCCGGTGCAAGGATCATCCTGTACCCACTGAAATCGCGCGTGCATGGAGGCAGAATGTCGATGCTTTGACCCGCGCGGCGCAGCGCCTTGTAATGATCCAGGATGAGCTGGAAGTAACTCAGCCCAGCACCGTGCGGCTGCGTTGCCCAGGCCCAGTCGGCCTCGTAGTCGAACAGGATCGCAACAGGCGCCTGCGCAGGCTGAACGTCGGGCGCGGCCTGCATTTCCTGCGAAACCTTGCGCGCTTCCTCCATGCCAGGGGCCTCTTTGCTGTCAGGCCGCAACAGTCCTGCGTGCATCTGCTCCTGCGCGAAAGGGGCCTGCCGCCAGCGAAAATAGCACACGGCCTCTGCGCCATGGGCGAAGGCCTCCCACGTCCAAAGCCGCACCATGCCCGGCAGCGGTGCCGGGTTGTAAGGCGCCCAGTTCACCGGTCCCGGCTGTTGCTCCATCACCCACCAGCGCCCGTTCCCCACCGTGCGGTAAAGATCATGATGCAGCGCCTGAAAATCAGGATCCCCCTGCCGCGCATAGGTGCGCTGCGCCTGCGGGCTCGCCCCCACACGGTCTTCGAGAAACCCGAGCGGGTAGCTGTCCCAGGTTGCGATCTCCAGATCCGCGCCCACCTTGAAGTGGTCAAACTCGGTAATCCGGCCCATGTAGTTGTGCGAGATCGGCGCCTCTGAGAATTGCTTGATGATCTCCACCTGGGCGCGGTTGAAGGTCACCACCTGATCGGAGCTGAAGCGTCTGAACGCGAGAACATGCGCAGGGTTCGGCTCCGTCACGGTAAGGTTTGGCAGGCCGATCTCGTCAAAGCTGCGGTACTCCATCGACCAGAAAACATTCCCCCAGGCGGCATTCAGCGCGCCGATGTCTCCGTCGAAGGCCGCGTCAAGCCATCTCTGAAAAGCGGCTTTTGCAGCCTCGGAGTAGCTGACAACCGTATCGTGGCAGCCATATTCATTGTCCGTCTGCCAGGCCGCCACATACGGGTTTGCGCCATAGCGCTCCGCCAGAAGCCGGGTGATACGCTGGCTTTCGGCCAGGTACCCCTGATGGCTGAAGCAATAGTGCCGCCGCGAGCCAAACCCACGCGGCTGGCCATCTGCATTCACGGCAAACATGTCCGGATGGCGTTCCGCCATCCAGCGGGGCGGCGTGGCCGTGGGCGCCCCCAGCACGACCTTCAGCCCCTGCCCGCCCAGTGTTTCGATGGCCTGGTCCAGCCACTCCCAGTGAAAGTCTTCCGGGGTGGGTTCAAGTCGCGACCAGGCGAATTCACCTATGCGCACCCAGGTAAGGCCCGCATCCGCCATGCGCGCCGCGTCCTCCGCCCAGATCTCCTGCGGCCAGTGCTCGGGGTAATAACAAGTGCCAAGGGTTCGTTTCATTGCCGTCTCACAGGATGACTTGGTGTTCGCGTTGCCCTACCGCCGTCGTGGCGGTGACAAAGGTCTGCCCGGCAGGCGGCGTCTCCACCCCGTCGGCGGCCGTGGTGATGAATAGGGTAGACCTGTCCGCACCGCCGAAAGCCGGGCAAGACGCCTGCGGTGTCGGAACCGCGACCTCCCGCAGCAGAACCCCCTTGGGACTGTAACAGGCAACGCGCCCGGCCCCCCATTGCGCGTTCCAGACGTTGCCATTCTCATCTACGACCGCACCATCTGCACCAAATGGCTCAGCGCTGAGATCCAGGAACACCTCCGGTGTCCCATCAGGCCAGCCATCCGCTGCGGCCAGGGGCTGGCGCATGATCTTGCCCACCTCGGTGTCGGTGTAATAGGCGCAGGATCGGTCCGGCGCGAAGCAGATCGCATTTGGGATCGTCACGTCCGAAACCAGTTGGCGCAGTTCACCCCGGTGATAGCGATAGATGGCACCCGCCCCCGTCTCCGCGTCAAAACCCATGGTGCCGATCCAGAATCCGCCCCACGGATCCGCGCGCCCGTCATTGGACCGGGTTGCCGGATTATCGGCCTCCAGCGGACAAAGAAGCGTTCGCGCCTCGCTCTTCAGATCGAACCGCCATAATCCGGTTTCACTGGCCATCAACAACGTGTCGCGGTCCACCCAGCCCGCAGCAGAAACGCATTCGTCGAACTGCCAGATCTGTTCCTCTGGGCCAACGACGGACAGCATCCGCTTGCCGAGAATGTCGAACCAGAACAGCTGCTGGCGCTCGGGATGCCACAGGGGCCCTTCGCCCAGCGCGCAGGGTATTGCGCTGTAAACCCCAACACTCATGAAAAAACCTCGTCATAGGCGGCGACCATGCCCTGCGCGTTGGCGGCGATGTCCGCAACCGTCATTCCGGGTTTGAAAAGGTTCGACCCGATGCCGAACCCGGTGACGCCTGCCGTCTTCCACGCCGCAAAGTTTTCAGGCCCGACGCCCCCCACCGCATAGGTCGGTGCAGTCGCGGGCAGTACCGCTTTCACCGCCTTGAACCCATCAATGCCCAGTTTGAAAGCCGGAAAAAACTTCAACCCGTCGGCCCCCGCGCGCAAAGCGGTGAAGGCTTCTGTCGGGGAAAATACACCGGGAAAGGAGAGCATCCCCGCCGCCTTGGTCGCCGCGATGACCTCCGGGTTGCAATCGGGCGAGACCACCATCTGCGCGCCGATGTCCTTGAGGCGCGCCACTGACGGGGTGTCGAGCACGGTCCCCGCCCCGATCAGCGCGCGGTCCGCGGCGCGGTCGACCATGGCTGCGATGCTGTCGAAAGGTTGCGGCGAATTCAGCGGCACCTCGATACGGGTAATTCCGGCAGAGATCAGCGCCTCCGTCACGGACACCGCCTCCTGCGGTGTCAGCCCCCGCAGGATGGCGATCAGGTTACGGCTCATCTTTGTATCCTCGTATCATTTGCGCCCGGGCAGAGCTGAGCCCCGCCAGCGTGACCTGTTCCGCGTCACTGATTTCAGCTTTCGCGCCCCGCTGGTCGAGAGCCGAGGCGTAGGCCTGCGCGATTTCATTCTCGCCCACGATCACGATGTCACGGTCTTCCCACGCCCCGCGCACCGCCTCGACCTCCATCCCCAGAAGATAGCCAGAGGCGCGACACCGGGCAGCGACCGGATCAAGGTCATCCAGCAATGCTTCCGCGCGCAGACCAAACAGCGCGTTGGCCAAGCGGCCCGGTTCAGCAGCGCCATCGCGGCACCCAGCCCTGAACGCCCCATCGTCCCAGCCCGAACCTGCCAGCGTGTGCTGAAGGACAGAGTGGTTGCCCACCAGCTGAAACAGCTCTCCGGACAGAAAGGTCGAAAACCCCGTGATCTCTCCGTCCCGCACCGAGACCCATTTCGTGTGGGTGCCCGGCAGACAAATGACCCCGTCCAGCTTCGGTTGCTCAGCCAGTATACCGGCGATCTGGGTTTCCTCGCCGCGCATGACATCGGCGGGCCGGGTCTGTTTCACACCAGAGAGGATGTGAACCCGCAAGCGACGATCCTGCGTTCCGACCCGGGTTGCTGTATCGAAGGACGGCGGCGCACAGGGGACCGCAGCATAGGGTGCTTCCGCCCACCCCTGGCGCGAGCCCGCCATGCCGCAGCACACCACGTCCAAAACATGGTTGGTCGATAAATACGGTTCCAGCAATGCCACAAGGGTTTGCTCATACGCGGCGGTTGTCAGGCGCGACATGCCCTGGTCGGAATCGATCCTGCATATTGGTGCCCCGTCGGCATCCATCGGCCAAAGCCGCAGATGCGTGGTGCCCCAATCGGCCGCGACCCATGCCGCGGGAGTATGATCAGCGTTGGTCATCCCGTCACCACAACACCGCCATCTACCACCAGCGCCTGGCCGCAGATCATGCGGCTTGCCTGCGAAGCGAGAAAGAGCGTCGCCTCGACGATGTCCTGCGGCGCGAGGTGATCCTTCAGGCACTGGCGCTCAAGATGCGCGGCGAGAGCTTCGGGCGTTGCCCATTTGTCCAGCTGCTTGTCCGTCAGCACCCAGCCCGGCGCCAGCGCATTGACGCGGATGCGGTCCGGGCCGAATTCGCGCGCAAGGCTGCGAGTCATGCCATTGATGCCGGAATTTGCCGTGGTGTAGGCTGGATAGCCGCTGTTGCCCATCATGTAGCTGATCGAGGTGAAATTCACGATTGCGCCGCCGCCCAACTGCTGCATCCCTGGAACCACCGCCTGACAGGCAAAGAAATAGGCCTTGAGATTGATGGCCTGCGCCCAGTCCCAGAAATCCTCGTCAACCTCCAGCGTCGCATGGCGCTGGTCGTTGGCGGCGTTGTTTACCAGCACACCAATCGGGCCATGCGCCTGGGCGGCCTGGTCAATCGCCGCCTTCAGCGCAGAGATGTCGGTGATGTCACATTGGATGAACAGCGGCCTGTTGCCGGTCTCTGTCTCCATTCGATCAACAAAGGCGCTGGCGTCGGAACGCCCGACGAATGCCACCTTGGCACCTTGCCGCAAGAATCCTTCGGTCAGGGCGGCGCCGATGCCGGAACCACCACCAGTGATGAAGACGGATACGCCTGTAAGGTCGTGAAACGTTGCGTTCAGGTCCATGTCAGTGGCTCTCCCGCGTCACGGGGCGGGTGTCCTTGCCCACCAGGAAATCCAGATCCGCCCCCTTGTCGGCCTGAAGGACGTGATCGATGTACAGCTTTGCGTAGCCACGGGTGTAATGCGGATCGTCTGGCCGCCAGCTGGCGCGGCGGGTCTCCATCTCCTCGGCAGAGATCAGCAGCTCCAACACGCCGCCAGAGGCCGATACCCGGATGCGGTCGCCGGTCTTCACCAGCGCCAACGGCCCCCCCGCCTGCGCCTCCGGTGAGACATGCAGGATGACAGTACCAAAAGCAGTGCCAGACATCCGCGCATCCGAAACCCGGATCATATCCTTGACCCCCTGGGTCACCAGCCTGCGCGGGATTGGCATGTTGCCGACTTCCGGCATGCCCGGGTAGCCCTTTGGCCCGCAGCCCTTAAGCACGAGGATGGACTCCGGTGTCACCGGCAGATCGTCACGGTCAATGTTTGCCTTCATGTCCTCTATGCTTTCAAAGACATAGGCCTCGCCCTCATGTTCCAGCAAATGATCCGAGGCCGCCGAGGGTTTGACGATGGCGCCGTTGGGGGCAAGATTGCCACGCAACACCCGCAGGCCCGCCGCGGGTTTCACCGGCGCGTCAAACGTGCGGATGACATCGTCGTTGAAACACTCCGCACCCTCGGCATAGGCGGTGATATCGCCGCCCAAAACGGTCCTGGCGTTTCGCAGATGTCCGTTGTCCTGCAATTGTTTCAGCACCACGGGCATGCCCCCCGCATAGCAGAAATCCTCCATCAGGTATGTGCCAGACGGCATGCAGTTGACCAGCAGGGGAATCTCCGAGCCGATCTCAAAATCCTTCAGGTCGAGATCGACCCCGACACGGCCCGCCATGGCCAAGAGATGCACCACCGCATTGGTGGACCCCCCGACGGCGGCATTGGCAAGGATCGCATTTTCAAACGCCGCCTTGGTCATGACGTCCGAAGGCTTCAGATCCTCCTCGACCATTTCGACAATCCGTTTGCCAGTCAAATGTGCCAGCGCCAACCGGCGCGCGTCCACCGCAGGCAAGGCGGCATTGGTGGGCAGCGACAGGCCCATTGCCTCAACCAGCGACGCCATGGTCGAAGCGGTACCCATGGTCATGCAAACGCCCTTGGACCGGCTCATGCCAGCTTCGGCGTTCATGAAATCCTTCAACGTCATCTCGCCTGCCCGCACCGCTTCGGAGAATTTCCACACGTCCGTCCCCGAGCCGATATCCTGCCCACGATATTTGCCGTTCAGCATCGGCCCCGACGACACCACGATAGACGGCAGATCAACCGACGCCGCCCCCATCAGCTGGCCGGGCGTGGTCTTGTCGCATCCCCCCAGCAGCACCACCCCGTCGATGCCATAGGCGCGGATCGATTCCTCCACGTCCATCGCCAAAAGGTTGCGAAACAGCATCGCAGTTGGCTTCATCTGGGTTTCGCCCAGGCTCATCACCGGGAATTCCACCGGAAAGCCACCCGCCTCCCAGACGCCACGCTTGACGCCCTCCGCCAGTTCGCGCAGCCCGGAATTGCAGGGCGTCAGTTCCGACCACGTGTTGCAGATGCCGATAATTGGCCGCCCGTCAAAGGCGTGATCGGGAAAGCCCTGGTTTTTCATCCACGAGCGGTGGATGAAGCCGTCCTTGTCCAGCTTGCCGTACCATGCACGGCTGCGACGGTCTTTGGTCATAGTTTTTCTCCTTCGATCACCCAGATCGTTTCAGGAAATTGCCACGGCAGGGTCAGCCCCTGCTGCATCAGGAGCTGACCGCTTAGCGTCAGCGGAGCCTTCTTGAGTGCAGTCTGCCCGCGGGACAGGTGGTGCAGCTCATCCCGGTTGACGAGGTCGATCCGGTACATTGCCTGCGGGTCCAGGTCGATCAGTCGCAAGGGCCGCGGCAGGATCTGATGCGAACAGCGCGCCTTGCCTGCAAAGACCACAAAACGATTGCCATCGGCGGCCAGTTGCAGCTCTGCAATCACGCCAGGATCGGCACTGTCTAGGCGCAGAATATCCGCTTTCATCCGCCAGTGTCGGTTGTCTTTCCACCATTCGGTGACGCGGGTCAGCACTGTGGTCTCGTCATCCGTCAACTCGCGCGGGTCCAGTTCAAACCCCATATGCCGCTGGGCCGCCACCCAAGCGCGCATCCGGATATCGATGGTCCGCCCGGAGGTATGGCAGGTGCGCGGCCCGACGTGGGCGCCGGTCACAGCCGTCGGCAGGAACAGGGCCGCGTCATGCTGGATGCGCAACCGCTCCAGCGCATCGTTGCTGTCTGACAACCAGACCCGCTGCGTCAGGTCCAGAATGCCTGCATCAATCCGCCCACCGCCCGAAGCACAGCTTTCGATTTCGACCTCGGGAAACGCCATGCGCAGGTCGCGCAGCAGGGAGTAAAGGCCCTCAGTCTGCGCAGCCTGTGCGATTGGCAACAACCGGTTGTGGTCCCACTTCAGATAATCGATGCGGTTCTCCCGCAACAGCGCTGACAGGGTCTGGAACAGAAAGTCGCGCACCTCTTGCTGCGCCAGATCCAGCACCCGCTGGTGCCGCCCCTCAATCTGGTCTTCGCGCCCCAAGATCCAATCGGGATGCGCCCGCGCCAGATCACTGTCGAGATTTACCATTTCCGGCTCAACCCACAGGCCGAAGGTCATGCCGAGGCGCTCCACATGCTCAATCAGCGGGGTCAGGCCATCTGGCCATTTGCGCCGGTCGATTTTCCAATCCCCCAAGGATGACCGGTCATCGTCGCGCTTTCCGAACCAGCCATCATCCAGCACAAATCGCTCCGCGCCCAGCCGGGCCGCACGTTCGGCAATCTCGCTCAGCACGCTGATGTCATGGTCGAAATACACAGCCTCCCAGCAGTTGTAATGCACGGGGCGCGGCGTTTCGGGTCTGGGCCAGGTCACGATGTGGTCGCGCAGCAGGCGCTGGAATGCCGTGGCGCAGCCGTTGAACCCGGTTTGCGACACCGCCAGATACAGCGGCGCCGTGCGAAAGGCGGTTCCCTGCCCCTGTGCCCCGGTGGCGTGTCCCCACTGGATCTGCCGCCGCCCGGATGGCAATTCCTCGGCGATCATCACATGGCCACCGGACCAGCCGTAATGCATAGCATAGACTGTGCCGTGCGCATTTCTGGCGCCCGCTTCCGGGAAATAGGCCAGCGGCGGATGTTCATGCCCGGAACGGCCGCTGCGGGCCTCTCGTTTGTGAATGCCCGCATGCCACGCGGTTCGCGATATCTGAAATTCGCCGACCCAGCGACCACAGAAATCCACCACCTCCTGCCCCATCTGCGGACCCGGCAGCACCGGGGCCGCAAGATGGTGCAGGGTGATTTCGTGGTCACTATGCAGGGTGGTTGTAGCGGCAATGGTGTCCCCTTGCGGGTGGAAATCAAACACAACCGTCAGGCCCAGATCGTGGTCCCGGCAGGTGAACTGCCGACCGTTTTCCTGTTTCAGGCGAAACCGTGGAAACAGCGGCGCACCGTCCCGATACGCCACCAACCCCGGTTGCCCATCGAAGGACTGTGACGCCTCGGGGCACAGCGACAGCGGCGGCAGCCGGTCGAACATGCCGCCGGTCACCTCCTGTTCGCAGGCTCGCGACAGCGCGGCCAGATCCGTCTGCGGGTGCAGCGCAGGCCCCCAGTACAGCGCGCCGGGAATGCCGCCGTCGGATGACAGCACCAACGTCTGACCCGGCGCATCGATGCGCCAGACTTGATGCGCATCACTCATTTCACCGCCCCGAGGGTCAGACCGGCGATGAAATGCCGCTGCATCAGAAAGAACATGGCCACCGGCGGCAGGGCTGCCACGATCGAACCGGCGCTCATCAGGTGGTAAGCGGCCCGGTACTGCGCGTTGAAAGAGGTGATCCCCGCCGTCACCGGCTGGCTCTCGGCCCCTTGGGTCAGCACCACCGCCCAGAAATAGTCGTTCCAGATGAAGGTAAAGATCAGCACCGACAGCGCCGCAATCGCGGGCTTCATCAGGGGCAGCACCACAAACCAGAAGATCCGCCATTCCGCCACCCCCTCGACCCGCGCCGCCTCGATCAGCTCAAACGGCAGCGCGCGGATGAAGTTGCGCATGAACAGCGTGCAGAAGCCGGTCTGGAAGGCGACGTGGAACAGCACCAGCCCCAGCTTGGTGTTATACAGCCCCATATCCAGCGTCAGATCGCGCACCGGCACCATCAGGATCTGGAACGGCACGAAGTTGCCCGCCACGAACATGAAGAACAGCAACAGATTGCCGCGGAACCGGTACACGCCCAGCGCAAACCCGGTCATGCAGGACAGCGCCACCGCGCCGATCACCGTCGGCACCGTGATCAGCACCGAATTCAGCAGGTAGCGCGGCATGTCGGAGGCAAAGAACACCTTGCCGTAATTCTCGCCCCCCTTGAAGGCGGAGGGCCAGCCCCAGTAATTGCCGGTGGTAAAGTCCACATCCGGTTTGATGGAGAACACCGCCACCGCAATCAGCGGCAGCAACCACAGCACCAGCGCCATCGGCACAAGCGCCTGATAGGTGGCGGCCCAGGCGGGCGAGGCTTTGTCGATCGGGCGCGGGAACATCAGCGGCCGCCTTTCTCTTCCTGGTACATCGACCACAGGAAGTAGGCGATGAACGACAGCATGATCAGGAACAGCACCACCGCAATGGCCGCGCCGTACCCCATACGAAATCCATATTCCGACAGCGCTTTTTCAAACATGTAGAAAGACAGCACCCGCGATGAGCCAAACGGCCCGCCATTGGTCATGATGGAAATCAGATCAAACGAGCGCAGCGCCCCGATGATGGTCACCACAAACGCGATGAAGGTTGCTGGCCGCAGCTGCGGGATGATGACATACCACAGCATCCTGAAACCCTTGGCACCATCCAGGCGCGCCGCTTCCACCTGTTCGGGATCGACTGCGTTCAACCCGGTCAGATACAGGATCATGCAATAGGCGGTTTGCGGCCACAGGCCCGCAACGATGATCCCATAGGTCACCAGGGTCGGATCCCCCAGCACGTTGAGCGTACCAAAGCCAAAGAAGCCAAGGATCTGGTTCAGCAAGCCAAAGGTCGGATCATAAAACCAGCTGAACACCAGCCCCACGACCACTTGGCTGATGACAAACGGGAAGAAGAACAGAGACTTATACAGCCGGATACCGAGGATATTCTGATTCAGGAACAACGCAATCGCCAGCCCTGCCGGAATTGCAAGAAGATAGAGCAGCAGCCATTTCAGGTTGTTCCACATGGAGACCTCAAAAGCGCGGTCATCCATCAGCTCTATATAGTTTTCCATGCCGACATAGACCGGCTGACCCAGACCATCCCAGCGATAGAACGACAGGTTGAAGCTCTGAAGGATCGGGAAAATCACATAGAACAGAAAAAACAGCACCCCCGGCAGCAGGAACAGGACCGGAGCCAGCGCCTGCCGGTTGCGCCGGATCCAGCCCGGGGCGCTTTCAGTGCGTGGAGTTGTTACGTCAGCCAAAGGGATCTCCCGGATATGCGCGCCTCTCTCCGGGGTGGGCGCAGGCGAGGCGGGCAAAGTCTGATAGCGTGACGGCTACAGCCGCCCTTCTGACGGGGCTTGTCCGGACGGGCGTGGCCCGCCCGGAACATCGCGGTCAGTAGATACGCTGGCGGGCCTTCTCGAGACGGCTCAGGATGTCGTCCAGATTGTCCGGGAACACCATGAATTCCTGAAAGCCTTCCATCGCAACCGACGCCATTTCAGCCGGCGCGTCACGGTCAAAGAACTGCGCGATACCGCCGGGGCTGTTCGACGACAACATCTCGAACCCCTGGTTCAGCATCTCGTCGTCATCCACCGAAGAGGACGCGTTGACCGGCAGCTGGCCCAGCGCGGACCCTGCATTGATGTCTGTCTGCACATCGGCAGAAACCACATAGCGCAGGAATTCACGCGCGGCTTCCTTGTTCTGTGCCGCCGCCGGGATGTGGAACGTATCGGTCGGCGCGTCCTCGGCCAGTTCGACTTCCGGATTGATCGCCGGGAATTGGTAGAAATCCAGCTGATCGCTGCCCAGACCCGCCTCGCGCAGCGGCGCCACCGCGAAATTGCCCATCAGATAGGCCGCAGCGTCGCCATTCACCATGAAGGGCAGCGCTTCCTGCCAGCTGTAGGACTGATGGTTGTCGATAAAGGCCCCCATTTCAATCAGCTCACGCCAATTCGCAAAGGTCTGCTTTACCCGATCATCGGTCCAAGCCACGTCGCCGTTGGTGAGCGCCATGTGGAAGTCATAGCCGTTGGTGCGCATGTTCAGGTAGTCAAACCATCCCCCGGCGGTCCACAGGAACTTGGTGCCGATGGTGAAACACTTGCGGCCCGAGTCGAGGATCTTCTGGCAGTTCGCCTTGAAAGCCTCCCAGTCCTTGGGTTCCTCCAACCCCAGCTCGTTATAAATATCCTCGCGGTAGTAGACGCCCCACTGGTAGTAGGTGTAGGGCACGCCCCACTGCTTGCCGTCCAGCGTCATCGCCCCCTTGGTCGAGGCAAGGTTCTCGGCAATCTCAGGCTCCGCCCACAGGTCGGAGACATCCTCGAACAGGCCGGCGGACACATAGGGCCGCATGCGGTTCGCGGCGTACCAGTTGGCAACATCCGGCGCGTTGGCGGTCAGAAAGTTGCGGATCTGGGTCTTGTAGGCTTCGCGGTCGATCACGGTCAACTCAACCGTCAGATCGGGATGCAGCGCATCAAAATCTGATGCCAGCTTCTCGATCACCGCCCGCGGCGCCGGGTTCGACATATCCGAAAAAATCTTGAGCGTTCCGCTCAGCTCCGCAGCCTGCGCGGATGCCGCCAATCCAGCGACCATCGCAAGACCCGCAGCCGTTCCCTTTAGAATATTCATAGTGTCCTCCCTTATTGACGGCCGGCCCTAAGTTTCACATATTGGAACCAGTTTCCATCTATTGAAACAATGAGGGAGGCCGTCTATGCATGTCAACAGTCTCTTCACCAATTGGGGCCGGGACACAGGGGGAGGACGTCCATGGCGACACCGGGCACGCCGCAACGCAGCACCGACGGAACCGTCGGGAAAGCATTGGAAATTTTGGACCAGGTCGCCGAGTATGAACGCCCTGTGCGGTTTGCGGAATTGCTTGCGGCGTCTCACCACCCCAAGGCGACGCTGTACCGTCTACTGCAAACACTGACGAATCAGGGGATGCTCAGCTTTGATGCGCAGCAGCAGACCTATGCTCCCGGTCTGCGGCTGGTCAGGCTGGCCCATGCGGCCTGGCGGCAAAGCTCGCTGGCGCCGGTGGCGCGCGATTACCTGGATGCATTGTCGGCGGAGGTCGGCGAAACCATCCACTTGGCACAGCTGGACCAGGGACAGGTGCTGTACGTCGACAAGCGCAACGCGCGGACCCCGATTGATATGTTCAGTCAGGCGGGCAAAATCGGACCGGGGTTTTGCACCGGGGTCGGCAAGGCGATGATTGCCCACCTGGAGGATGACGCACGCGAAGATGCGATCCGCAGGCAGGCCTTTGTGCAGCACACACCCCAGACGCTGGCCAGCGAAGTCGATTTCCGCAGCGAACTCGATCGCATCCGCCGCGAAGGCATTGCCTTTGACCGCGAAGAACATGAACCCGGCATCATCTGCATCGCCGCCCCAATCCTGTCCTCGCGGGGCCGGGTCATGGGGGCGCTATCCATCACCTCCTCCACCCGGCGACAATCCATTGAAGGGCTGAACAGCTTGCGCCCGCTGTTGCTCAAGACAGCCAATGAGATCGCCGAGGCTGCCGAAAGCTGGCAGTTCCCCACCTAAGCGAGGCGCGGCACAAAGGCCAATGACAGCCGCCACAGAAAGGATCACGAACATGACCGGCGTCACTCTGACCAAGGCCGTAAAGAAATACGGTGAAATTCAAACCATCTTTGACGTGGATCTGCATGTCGAGGACGGGGAGTTCTGCGTCTTTGTCGGCCCGTCCGGTTGCGGCAAGTCCACCCTGCTGCGTATGGTTGCGGGACTGGAAGCGACGACCTCGGGGCAGATCCATATCGGCAACCGCGATGTGACCCACTTGGATGCCGCAGAGCGTGGCGTGGCCATGGTGTTCCAGTCCTATGCGCTGTACCCGCATATGACCGTCGAGGAAAACATGGGCTTTGGCCTCAAGATGACTGGCCATCCGAAGGAGGAAATCCGGACCAAGGTCGCCGAAGCCTCTCGCATTCTCAAGCTCGATGACTACCTGAAACGCAAGCCAAAAGCCTTGTCTGGCGGTCAGCGCCAGAGGGTTGCCATTGGCCGTGCCATCGTGCGCGGACCGGACGTGTTCCTATTTGATGAGCCTCTGTCCAACCTGGATGCAGAACTGCGCGTGGACATGCGGGTAGAGATTGCCCGGCTGCACAAGGAAATCGGTGCCACGATGATCTATGTGACCCATGACCAGGTCGAGGCGATGACACTGGCCGACAAGATCGTGGTACTGCGCGCCGGACGGGTTGAGCAGGTGGGGCGCCCGATGGAGCTGTACAACAACCCCGACAACCGCTTTGTTGCCGGTTTCATCGGCTCTCCGGGGATGAATTTCGTCGACGGCGAGGTGTGCAACGGCAAGGTCTGCGTCCCCGCCTTTGGCGGGCGCGAAATCACCACTGCTGCCAGTCTGCCCGACGAAGGGGCCAAGGTGATCGTCGGTCTTCGCCCGCAGCATGTCGCCGTCACCGAAGGGGGCGCCGCGACATTGGACTTGCGCGAACGTTTGGGGGCTGTGTCCTATGACCACCTGATCTGCGCCGACGGTTCCCGGATCATTGTCGAAACCCCCGGCGAGAACGCCTTGGAAGAAGGCGCCGCCGTGGGTCTCGATTTTGCCGACAGCGATGCCTTTCTGTTCGATGCAGGATCAGAAGAACGCCTGCGGTAATCTCGCGTGACCGCGGCGAAGAAAGCGGGTTCGCCGCACACGTAGGGATGCGAAGACAGAATCGGTGCCTGGTGGGGCCCCGCGAATGGTTGTGGTGCGGCAGACGCCGCGTGGAAAACCAGTTCGTGGCCAGAAACCAGCCGCTTCACTCCTCGCGTTGCTGCGCATCCAGAAGGTTTTCGCCGCTTCCTGCTCCCTCTCGCTCTCTTGCTGCGGCTTCGGGCCCCGTGGCCTCCGGTTGCGCCGGATCGGCCGCGCCCGGCAAGGCAGCTGTCGTCGGCTCCGGCCGCGCTGCCGCCGACTTGGCCGGCGGTTTGGGCGGCGTGGTGTCCGGCGCTCCATCCAGCCGGACCCGATAAATTGGTTCAGGCAATCCGAACCCTGCTGACTCCAATGCTGATTTGGCCGCCCGGATCGCCTCGCCGCGGGCCTTGGCAAAATCCACTTGGGTCTGATCCACCCAGCCGGTGAAGGTCAAGATGACATTCGAATCTCCGACCTCGCTGACCCAAGCGCCGACCTCCGGGTCGCCCAGCACAAAAGGCAGCGCCTCCAGCGCGGCAACCGCGGTGGACAGCGCTGCAGCCAAGTCCGCATCAGCATCCACACCAAGGTCGAACCCAAAGCGGCGCCGGGGATCGCGGGTGAAATTTACGATACGGCCTTTGTAGACCGTGGCGTTGGGGATGCGAATATGATTGCCCTCGGGCGAGATGAGGATCGTCGCGCGCGACGTCAGCCGCGCGACCGTGCCTTGATCGCCCTGGATGTCCACAAAATCATTCGCCCGGAACGGTTGCCGCAGGCTAAGCAGAATGGAGGCTATGAAGTTCTCGACGGTATCGCGTACAGCAAAGCCAAGCGCCAGGCCGACAACGCCCGCGGCCCCCAAGACCGCCCCGATCAGCGCCGTCGCATTTAGGATATCCAACGCCAGAACCAGCCCTGTGAGGATAAACAGAATGCGCGCCACTGCGCGGTAGACATCCCCGATGAAGGGGTTGGGGGCCAGCCGTGTCCAGATGCCGATCCGGCTGGTCAGCAGCCAGCCGCCCGCTGCCACCGCCAGAAAGGCCGCCAGCGCCACCAGAAAAATCGGCCCGTTTGCCAGCAAATTCCGGGTGCGCCCGGCGATACGCTCCATCGCCGGGGCAAGACGTTCCTCCAAGGAGCCGCTGATCTGCGTTTCATTTTCGATCGCGACCACCCCGGCCACCCGGTTGACGATCTGCGTCAGGCGATCCTGGGCTGCATTGTCGATCACGGCGCCGGTCAATCGGACAACCCCTTCGGAGACCGTCACCTCGACCGTTGCAAACCCATCAATCTGAGCCAGAAGTTTTTCGATACGGCTGTGAATTTCACCGTCGCGGACCGCTGCGTCTCCCACTTCGATCTGGCTGTCTGTCTGAACCGGGCCATCCACTGGCTGTGCCCCGCCGCTGGCCGCGCTGAGGCACAGCACGGCGGCGGTGACCAGGGCCAGAACCAGCCCGGCCCGGCTTGGCAGGTTCAGCCACCCGCGCACCCGCGTCCGGGCAAACTTGTTTCCCCAGCTCAATTCCATGTCCTCCCCGTTTCGGCCATATCCGCGCCCGCGCCCGGGGCCGCGGGACAGTCTTTGCCGCAACCGGGCATCAGCGCAAGAGCGCAACCGCCGCGAACCGTGATGCTGTTGGCGGCGCCAGGGCACTTTTTACGCCGATGCGCGTTGGTGTTGCGTAGCCGCGTAGGAGCCATGGGATGTTGAAGAAAGCCTTGCACCGGATCGCCCTGGGTGCCGAACGTTTGATGGACCGCGTCCTGCCGCGCCGAAATCGCAGCGGCGCGGATTTGGTAATTGACCCGCACATCGGCTACAGCGCCACAGAGCATGTCATCGTGCGTGGCCGCGTCTTGAGAGGGCTCCGTGGCAACACCGCGCGCGATGGGCAAGGTGTGGTTCGGAATATCTGGCAAATGGTTTCGTTGTTTCTCACCGATGAGGTCGCCGGGGTCACGGTAGCCCACGGCCGCGCCACGGCTGTCACGGACGAGGAAGGCTATTTTCAGCTTTTACTCCCGGTTGGCCGGCCGGCCGGCTGGCATGATATCGAGGTAACGATCGCCAACGCCGGGACCGCCTCAGCCTGCCCGGTGTTTGTGCCGCGCCCGGACGCGCGCGTCCTGGTCATCTCCGATATCGACGACACCGTGCTGCACACATCCGCGTATTCGCTGCTGCGAAACCTCTGGACGACCTTCAGCGGCAACGCTCTGACGCGGCGCATCTATCCGGATTCCGCTGCCCTGCTAGAGAGCCTCTCGGAGAATGGCCGCAATCCAGTGTTTTACGTCAGCTCCTCACCCTGGAATATGCATGGCTTTCTCACGCAGGTGTTCAGCCAGGCCGGGCTGGTCCGCGGTCCGATGTTCCTGCGCGACCTGGGGCTGAGCGAAACCCAGTTCATCTCTGCAGGTCACGGCAGCCACAAAGGGAGCAGCGTCGACGCGCTTCTCAAGGCTTATCCGACGCTGCCCGCGGTGCTGGTCGGCGACACCGGGCAGGAGGATGCGTCCATCTATCGCGACGTCGTCCAACGCCACCCTGGTCGGGTTTCAGCCGTCCTTCTAAGGGTTCCGAAAAACGGACTGGACGCAGCCGACCGGCACGACCTGAAACAGCTGCAAGCCAGCGGTGTCCGCGTTTTTTCGGCCTCCAGCTTTCAAGGTGCAACGCGGCAACTGGATCTTTGATTGCTCCGCCTCATGAGGCGCGCCCTCATGAAAGCCCTTCATGGTGTCGTCGTTCTGTAAAAGGCTGACGCAGGGGGAGCGGATAAGCCCTGTGACGCCAAGGAGATTTTCAGGCTGTTGCGGAAAGCCTGCGTCACCCCGCATCTGTCGCCGAAGGTGAGGTTCTCCTCGATCGACGGCAGCCTGCACTCTCGCCCGGTTGCCAAGACTTCTAACCGCATGACCCGTAGTAGTCTGAGAACGGCGGCCTAAAGAGAAATGACTGCCCTGCGCGTTATCGCAGCCCCAGTGAGGCGCCGCAGCCAGGAGTTGCGCGAGGCTGTGTCAGCGCGCGGGGCAAAGGTAGGGGGACGTTCCCAACAAACAGCTCTTTGTGCAGCGCGATAGCGGCTGCCGACGTTGCGTGCCAAACGGCGAAGGCTTCCAAATCATGGCACCGCGGAACCAGATCGTCAGGGAGCCACGCAGCTTCGACGTGTTCCGTGGCGATGTGGCCCAGAGCCTTTCTCTGAGGTCGGTAATAGCGAAAATTGGATGAACTCTGATTCTTGCCGCATCGCCCACCTATCCGAGTGTATATTTTTCTCACCCCCATTGGAGATTACCCGCATCGGAAGTGTAGGTGATACGTCAATTGGGGCAAGCATGTACCCCAATTCCATATTTCATAACAATGGACGTCAGATATGTTCAATTGTACCACAGGGGCAAACGACATGACTTCAGATTTAATTATTAGACTAAAAAATGTTTCCAAAACTCTCGCAAGCTCCGGCTTTTTTGCGCTGAGCGCTTGTAGTCAATCAGTGACAATAGGGGAAAACGTGCCCCCGATGGTTGGCCCCCCTGTCACTGACAACAACACCCCGTATACGGCCTGTCTTTTCGAACTGGCGAAGGAACCGCGGACAAATAGGCCGACAATTGCCGTTGGGATGATCTCCGATAAAACAGGGAAGAAGTCCATCGACTCCATCAATGACAGCACTGAGCTGACCCAAGGTGTTTCAGAGATGATGATAAGCGCTCTGTACAAAACTCGGCAGGTGAATTTGGCTGAACGACTGGACCCGCGCATTGCGTTGGCCGAACAGCAACTCGTCAAAGAAGATTACATCAAACGCCCTGCCGGAGACGTGAATATCGCACCAGCGCATTTTCTGGTTCTCGGGGCGCTGACCGAATTGAATTACAATATCATGTCGGGCGGCGAACGGGGCTTTATTGCCGGGGTCGGCGGCGGTCGGCGTGTGGCTGTGATCAACGTCGGTCTGGATGTGCGCCTGGTCGATATGCGGTCCCTGGGAACCGCCTATGTCACCAGCCTGCAAAAGCAGATCGTGGGCGAGGAATACGAAGCCGGGATCTTCAGGTTCTTCGGCAAACAGTTTGTGGAATTTGACACTGGCAGCATCCGGAATGAACCGATGCAGCTGGGCGTCAGATCAGTGGTGGAACTGGCGACGTACCAGATCCTCACGGAAGGTCTTGGCCTGCCTGCTCAACAAAAGCAGGGCTGCGCGCCAGGAGGGGGATACCCCCAAGAAACCAACACTTAGAAATCGCAATCACTCAAGGGACGGAAATACCATGAAACTAAACACACTTAGCGTATCTGTTATCGCAATTGCAGCGGCAGGCCCTGCATTGGCTTTTGATGGGATCAGCTGGAACTGGGATTCCAAGGTCGCCTCTGCCGCCTCGACAGCCGCCGCGTCTGCTGTTTCGGTCCACCCAAGCGGGCTGGCAAAAGTGGAAAGCGATCAGATTGCCAGCGGCGAGTACGTGGCATTCAGCTCTACCACGGGCGTTGTCAATGACGCCGTGAGCCTGAACGGGATTGAGCTAGACGACGTCGCCGCGGTGGCGACCCAGGCGACCTCCCTGGCCAACAACGCGTCACTGGACGCGGATGTATCGACCCAATTCGACATGAACCAGTCATACTCGGGCACGGACCTGACGGTTGGGACCAGCCTGACCGGCACCCTGGTCGACGTTTCTCTGCCCGGTCTGGTCGCCGCTACAGCGACGACGTCCGGAGTGCTCAACGGTACGGTCGACAAAGCGGCAACGTCTGTGGTCAACAACATGACCGCCACGCTTGCCACGGACTCTCTGCAGGATGCCTTCCTGATCGGGAATAACGTCCAGGTGGCCAATGCTATGAACAGCTCCACGTCGATGGTCGATACCGTGGCTTTCAACAATGTGTCCGGCCTTGGAACTCTGGTCGATCCGGCAGTCTCTTCTGTTGCGACGGCGCTCGGCAACAACCTGTCCGTTACTGTTGACGGCATCAATTAAGCAGGGACACGCCAGCCGCATTTAATAGATGTCGACCCCCTGGCGTAAGTGCGCCTGGCGTATAGTGCGACCCACGGTTTTTCGTGGGTCGCAACATTCACGGAATTTGGGAGGGGAAAATGAAAACCGCCCTAGCACTACTTATCGCTGCCTTGGTTTGCCCGGACGTCTTGGCCGCAGGTGGCACATTCAGCACAGGCTCAAAACCCTGGAATTTTGGAAACCGAAGCCGTGAAAATCACCTTTCCATGCAAATGCGTGGTCCAACTGCAAACTCTAATTCCGTAACTTCTGGATATCCTGGCATGCCAGTGATTTCGAATACATACGCAATTGCGAACTGGATTCAGGTCGATATGGTGCTTGGTGACGGTGCCACCGGAGATGTGACGATTGACAGCACACAAACGAGTGAGGGGAGCCAGACGTCGACTTCCGTCGTGGATGGCGAGATCTTGAAATTATACGATGAAAATTGAGTGGGGGTCCATTCCAGAATGGGTTGCGACAGTTTCCGCGTCTTGCTGGAAAGCGGGATAGATCGAAGATGGCTCATACAGAACTTGATTATCATGAACGGCGCGCGGTCGCAGATATGCTGAAGGCGCGGATGCCTGTGAGCAGGATCGCGGAGGCATCGCTCCTCTGTCTACCGCGAGATCAAGCGAAATCGCTTCGAAGAGCGTGAATTGCCGCATCTGGACGGCTACTACGGTGTGACGGCGCGAGGGGCTGCGGCTGCCAGGCGCGCGCCGCCGCCGCAAGCTGGTGCGATCGAAAGAGGTGCGCAAAGTAGTGGTCACAAAGTCGAAGGAAGGGTGCTCCCCAGAGCAGACTGTCGGCCGCCTTTGGTTCGAAGGCCAGCCGATGCGCGTGAGCCACGTGACCATTCAGGCGGAACGATGACAACGGCCACCGCAGGAGATTTGACGGGCGAATCCCGGCCTGCCACGAGAACCAACGTGTGGTGACCCTAGCCAGGACGGCCATGCGCCAATAGAGTGGCTGCAACACAGTTAGTTGGAGATCCACCCAATATGACACCTTTTGCAATTGCTGGTGTTCAAATGCATGTCGCCGCACTGCACTCGAATGTCGAGGCCATGCGGCACCGAATCGAAATTCTCATGGCCCGGTTTCCCTGGACGCAGATGGTTCTGTTTTCCGAACTTGCGCCGTTCGGGCCGCTGGACCGCTTCGCATTGCCGTTCCCGAACGATGCCTTGCAGCAGTTTCAAGAGGATGCCCGTCGTTTCGGCATCTGGCTGATCCCAGGCTCCATGTTTGAAAAAACCGAAGACGGCCGGATCTTCAACACCTCGGTCGTGATCAACCCGGAAGGCGAGATCGTCGCCAAATATTCCAAGATGTTTCCCTTCCGCCCCTACGAGGCGGGCATATCGGCGGGCACTGATTTCTGTGTGTTCGACGTTCCCGAAGTCGGCCGCTTCGGACTGTCGATCTGCTATGACATCTGGTTCCCGGAAACCACGCGCCAGCTGACCAGCCAGGGGGTGGAGGTGCTGTTGCATCCGGTGCTGACCGGCACCACAGACCGGGAAGCGGAACTGGCCATCGCCCGCGCGACGGCAGCCCAGTTCCAGTGTTACGTCATCGATGTGAATGGGCTCGGCGCTGGCGGTGTCGGTCGCTCCATCGTCGTCGACCCCTCGGCCACGGTGCTGCATCAGTCGGCGGGCCAGGAGGATATGTTCCCGATCGAAATTGACATCGACCAGGTCCGGCGCCAGCGCGAAACCGGCCTCAAGGGTCTGGGTCAAGTGTTGAAGAGCTTCCGCGACCGGGAGGCCGAATTCACCGTCTACGACCGCACCAGCGGTGCTGATGCCTACCTCAAGACGCTCGGCCCACTGGAGACACCCGGGCAAGGCTCGCTGCGCGGGCTGCAGGCGCCGGATCCCAGAACCTCGCTGGAAGAGGCCGACCAGTCACTACTCACGCCGCACTACTACTCCGCCTTTCCCGGAAAGGCGGGCTCAGGTTAATCGGACCGGATAGCGGCTCTGGTCCGGACGCGACAGAAAGGGGGGCAGGTCTTGAACTTGCAATCGAAGAAGAAATTCCCGTCGATCCGAGACTATTACAGCGCGACACAGCTGCGCGCTGACCGGTGGAGCGCATTGCGGGAGGCCGCGGAAGGTCTCTCGCGGCACCGCGCTGACAGCCGACAAGGCAAAAAGCTGATGACCACAGCCGAGCACCTTTTCGAGGTGCTGGCCCCGATCGAACGGTACTGGGCGTTTCCCGGCATCCATGCCTTCGAGCACCTGCGGCGGCTCTTGCAGCAGGGCAATACCGGCGACCTTTCGACCGCGGTCCGACGCATCGCCCGGGCATTGACCTCGGGCGCCTACCGACGGCGGTCGATTCCGCTGTCGTCCGATGAAATCGACAACGAGGATTACGAAGACGAAGCCTCGCTTGCACCGGAAGCCCGCGCCCTGGGGCGGCCCTATTTCGAGGTTCTGATTGTCGATGACGTGTCGGAATCTCAGGAACGGTTTCTGCGGCAGAACCTGCTCAGGATGCGCCGCGTCGAGGATCCGTTCATCTATGAACCCGTGATCGTGCCCTCGCTGGAGGATGCGCTGATTGGCGTGCTGTTCAATTACAATGTACAGGCCGTGGTGGTTCGCCCCGGCTTGTCGCTGAAATCCAAGATCGAGCTGCCGATCCTCAGCCAGTACCTGACCCGCGTAAGTGAAGCGGAAGAGGTCGATGCGATAGAGCCACATGAATACGGGCCGGTATCCTGTCGGCTGATCGAAAAAATCCGGCCGGAGCTGGACGCCTATCTGGTCACCGACCGCTCGGCCGAAGAGATCGCCGGCCTGGACCTGGGCCGCTGCCGCCGGGTATTCTACAACCAGGAAGACTTCCAGGAGCTGCACCTCAATATCCTCCGGGGCGTCGACCGGCGGTACAAGTCACCGTTTTTCACAGCTTTGAAGGAATATTCGAAACAGCCGACGGGCGTGTTCCACGCAATGCCGATCAGCCGTGGCAAGTCGATCAGCCGCTCGCACTGGATCCAGGACATGGGGGCGTTTTACGGCTCCAACATCTTCCTGGCCGAAACCTCGGCCACCTCCGGCGGGCTCGACAGCCTGCTGGAGCCACGCGGCCCCATCAAGGAAGCGCAGGACATGGCGGCGCGGGCTTTCGGGGCGAAACACACGTTCTTTGCAACCAACGGCACCTCCACCTGCAACAAGATCGTGGTGCAATCAGTGGTGCGGCCCGGCGATATCGTGTTGGTCGACCGCGATTGCCACAAGTCGCACCACTACGGGATGGTGCTGGCGGGCGCGAGCGTCGTATATATGGACAGCTACCCGCTGCACGAGCACTCGATGTATGGCGCAGTGCCGCTGCGCGAGATCAAGCACACCCTGTTGCAGCTCAAGGCCGCGGGCAAGCTGGACCGGGTCCGCATGGTGCTGCTGACCAACTGCACCTTCGATGGCATCGTCTACAACGTGCAGCGGGTGATGGAGGAGTGTCTCGCGATCAAGAAAGACCTGATCTTTCTGTGGGACGAGGCTTGGTTCGCGTTCGCGCGCTTCGACCCCACCTACCGGCAGCGCACCGCCATGGGGGTCGCTAACACGCTGCGGCAAACCCTGCGCACCCCGGAAGCCAAAGCCGCGTGGGAGGCTCAGCAGGAGGCGCTGAAAGACGCGGATGAGGCCAAGTGGCTGGATACACGGCTCGTGCCGCCTCCGGACGCACGGGTGCGCGCCTATGCCACCCAGTCGACCCACAAAACCCTGACCTCGCTGCGCCAGGGCTCGATGATCCACGTCAACGACCAGGACTTCAAAGGTGAGGTCGAACAGGCCTTCCACGAAGCCTACATGACCCACACCTCGACCTCGCCCAACTACCAGATCATCGCCTCGCTCGACGTCGGACGGCGCCAGGTGGAGCTGGAGGGGTTCGAATTTGTGCAAAAGCAGATCGAAAGCGCAATGTCGATCCGCCGGGCCATCTCCGACAACCCGCTTTTGCAGAAGTACTTCCGCGTCCTGACTGCCGGCGATATGATCCCCGAGCCGTTCCGCGAAAGCGGGGTCGAGGCCTATTACGACCCGGATCACGGCTGGGCGGATACCTGGCACATGTGGCGGGAGGACGAGTTCGTTCTGGACCCGACCCGCGTCACCCTTGCGGTGGGCGGCACCGGCTGGGACGGCGACACCTTCAAGACCAAGATTCTGATGGACAAATACGGGATCCAGATCAACAAGACCTCCCGCAATACCGTTTTGTTCATGACCAATATCGGCACCACCAGGTCTTCAGTCGCATATCTGATCGAAGTGCTGGTGGAGATCGCCAACGAATTGGACGAGCTTTTGGACGATGCCTCCAAAATGGAGCGCCGATCCTTTGATAACAGGGTGTCCGCGCTGGTCGAACATGTGCCGCCACTTCCAGATTTCAGCCGGTTCCACGATGCCTTCCGGGCGGGTGCCGAAACGCCAGAGGGCGACATCCGCACCGCGTTCTTCCTCGCCTACAACGAGGACTACTGCGACTACATCCCTGCCGATGACGCACTGATGCAGCGGCTGGAGGCGGGTGAGGAGCTGGTCTCAACAAGCTTCATCATTCCCTACCCGCCCGGCTTTCCTATCTTGGTGCCCGGGCAGGTCATCAGTCCGGAAATAATGTCCTTCATGCGGGCGCTCGACGTCAGCGAGATCCACGGTTACCGCGAAGATTTGGGGCTGCGTGTTTTCACCAAAGAGGCTTTGAAGTCCGTCCAAAAATAGATTCACAAGGGAGAAGATATATGCCGAAGAAAGTTCTGAAAAACATCTCGGAGATCCGCCGCTATTTCCACACCAACGCGGACCCGGTCTATTTTGTTTCAGCGACGAACTTTAACCTTCTTGGGCTTGATGAATGGGTGAAGAACTTCAAGTACATCTGCTACATGGACTGTTTCGACGGCCGTCACCCGAACGTGCTGGTGCCGTCGGAGCTGCCGCATGACGAGTTCCAGTCGATCGAGGACATCAACAACTACCTGCTGCAGCACAAGGAGGTACGGGACTACATCAAGGCGCGCGGCGGCAAGCCGAAGTTCGTGTTTCTGATGTTCGATGAAAAGACCGAGGAACTGGTTGAGGAACTCGGCGGCGAACTGTGGTTCCCCAAGGCAGAACTGCGCACCAGGATGGACAACAAGATCGAAACCGTCCGCGTCGGCAACAAGGCAGGCGTGCCCTCGGTGCCGAACACGCTGTCCGAAGTGCAAAGCTACAAGCACCTGAAAGAAATTTGCCAGAAGGCGGACCTCGGCAGCGATCTGGTGCTGCAAAGCGCCTTCGGCGATTCCGGCCACACGACGTTTTTCGTCAAGTCCGAGGCCGATTTCCGCAAACACGAGCATGAGATCGTCGGCGAGGGCGAGATCAAGATCATGAAGCGGATCGATTGCCGCGGCTCCGCGATCGAGGCTTGCGCCACCTCCCAAGGCACCATCGTGGGGCCGCTGATGACCGAGCTTGTCGGCTTCAACGAGCTGACCCCTTACCGTGGCGGCTGGTGCGGCAACGAGATTTTCGCCACAGCCTTCCCGCCCAAGACCCGCGAACGGGCGCGGGAGCTGACCTTCAAGTTCGGCGAACAGCTGCGCAAGGAAGGCTACCGCGGCTATTTCGAGTTGGACTTCCTGATCGACAAGAAAACCGGAGAGATCTGGCTGGGCGAGCTGAACCCGCGCATCACCGGAGCGTCTTCGATGACCAACCACGCGGCCTTTGCCCATGCTGACGCGCCCCTTTTCCTGTTCCATTTGCTGGAGTTCTCGAAAAAGCCGTTCAAGCTGGACGTCGGGGAACTGAACGACCGCTGGGCCGACCCGAACATGATCGACTCCTGGTCGCAGATGGTGATCAAACACACCGACGACACCGTCGACATCGTGACTTCGGCACCGCAATCCGGCATCTACCGGATGCAGCCGGATGGCGAGGTGGTGTTTGACCGGTTTGACTATCACCGCCGGGCGGTCGAGAGCGAAGACGAGGCGTTCTTTCTGCGCATCTCTAACGTTGGCGACTACCGCTACGAAGGCGCCGACCTTGGCATTCTTGTCACCCGCGGCCGGTCGATGACCAAGGGCTTCCAGTTGACTGAAAAGTCCAAGCGCTGGATCGACGGAATTAAGTCCGCCTATGCCGCAAGCCCACTTCCTTCTGCCGAGGCCTTTGAAGATCCGGCATTCAAGATTATGTAGGGAAAATGAAACTCACGTTCCGTGCCCTGCAGGAAAACGAGCCGGGACAAGTGCTCGCCCGGCTTTTTTCCGAGTACCGCACCGCCTATCTGGACTGGTGGGCGAGCGAGGGCCTATGTGGCCGCCCTACCTATGCCGAATGTAGGCGCGCGCTGAAGACCCACATGCCCGAGCTCATGGGAATTTACGATCAGCTCTGCGCGGCGGTGGGTGGCGGCGACATGGAAGCCCGCTTCCTCAGCTTTTATTGCCCGCCGCGCTATCTGGCCGGTTGCAGCCAGGCGATCTGGCCCGGCCAGGAACCGCTTCTGGTGCGCAACTACGACTACAACCCCGCGGCCTTCGACGCGGTGTTCCTGAAGACCGGCTGGGACGGATGCCAGGTCATGGGCACGTCGGACGGGCTGTTCGGCCTGCTCGACGGGATGAACGATGCCGGGCTGACCGTCTCGCTGACCTTCGGCGGGCGCCGCGCGGTCGGGGAGGGCTTTGGCGTGCCTCTCATACTCAGGTACATTCTGCAGGTCTGTACCACGCTCGATGAGGCTCAGGAGGTGCTGCGGCGGGTGCCCTGCCACATGAGTTACAACGTGACCGTGATGGACCGCAGCCGGGGCTTTTTCACAGCATACCTCGCTCCGGACCGCCCCACCGTCATCACCCGTGCGTCCGTTGCCACGAACCATCAGGAACGCGTCGAGTGGACCAGCCACGCCCGCCTGACAGCCTCCGTCGAACGGGAGCGCTTTCTGCTGCAGCGGCTGACACTGCATGAAGAGCCACAAGAGAAGTTCGTCGGCGCCTTCCTGAAGCCGCCCCTGTATTCTCTGGCCTTCGACAGGGGCTTCGGCACGCTCTATACCGCAGCCTACCATCCCGCCGAACGCTTTGTGGACTTGCTCTGGCCGGGCCGGGTCTGGCGGAAAAAACTTGATCAGTTCGAATCTGGTCACCTTGGAATCGAGTACCCCGTCCATCAAAATCGACTCGCGGTGGGTCCATAGACGCCCAACCGACAGGCGAGGCAGCGCGTTCTAAGACACGCCTTGTGCTGGCGGCAATTGCTGTCGGCACAGATAAAAGCTCTCGCGGCCAGCCGCGGCACGCGGGTAATCCCCCCGTTTTTTTTCGGGGACTTGATCGTAGAATTTACACGGCCATTCTCAGTTATTGGGCGGGTGTCATCCCGCTGTTGCCCATGTTGGGGCGTTCATGGTTGTAGGACCAGAGCCAATCGGTGGCAATCTGCTGGACCTCCTCAATGCTTTCGAAAATGTACAAGTCCAGCCATTCGTGCCGGACCGTCCGGGTGTAGCGCTCGACATAGGCGTTCTGCTGAGGCTTTCCGGGCGGGATGTATGCCAAGGCAAAAAAAAAATTCTTTTGCGCCGCAAAGCGTATACCGAAATCGTAGCTAAAATGGCCCGAACCGCATACGGGATCATCAAACGCGGCGAACCCTATCGTCCCTTCTTTGAGGGATGATCGACGCCAGAATGCCCTTTCTTCGCAAGGCCCGTGGAGGCGCCTTGCGGCGGGTGCGGAAGGCCCGAACACGAAGAAGGCCTCGGACGGTGTATCCGAAGCCATTGATGTATCTGGCGACTTAACGCTGGTTGCGAGAGCCGACAACCGCCGTATTCCACCTGCCCTCTCCGCAATCATATGAACCCATGACCGCCTTCGGCCACGACGTGCATCTTATCCCTCTGAACCGCACCGGGTTTGCCGGAGGCTTCAACTCCTGAGTAGGATGAAGCCACAATGAGCAAGACAACAAACAAGTATTCTTCTGAGGTTCGCGAGCGTGCGGTGCGCCTGGTGCTGGACAACCAGGGCCAGCACAGTTCCCGCTGGCAGGCGATCATGTCGATCTCCGCGAAGATCGGCTGTTCGGCGCACACTCTGAATGAGTGGGTGAAGAAGGCAGAGGTCGACAGCGGCAAGCGGGCGGGCGTTCCAACCGATGTGGCCGACAAACTGAAGGCGCTGGAGCGGGAGAACCGCGAGCTGCGCCAGGCGAACGAGATCCTCCGCAAGGCATCAGCGTATTTTGCGATGGCGGAGCTCGACCGCCGGTCGAAGTGATGGTGTCATTTATCGACATGCATCGCGCGGAGTATGGGGTCGAGCCGATCTGCACTGTCCTGCCGATTGCCCCTTCCACGTATTACGACCACCTGGCGAAGCGGGCTGATCCGGCCCGGTGGTCGGACCGTGCCCGGCGTGACGCGGCATTGCGGCCCGAGATCCGGCGGGTTTTCGAAGAGAACTGGCGAGTCTATGGCGTGCGGAAGGTCTGGCGGCAATTGCAACGGGAAGGTTTCGACGTCGCCCGCTGCACGGTCGCCCGGCTGATGAGGAGCATGGGTATTCAAGGTATCATCCGGGGCAAGCCGCACAAGACGACTGTGCCCGACAAGAAGGCCCCATGCCCGCTGGATAAAGTGAACCGGCAATTCCGGGTGCCTGCTCCAAATATGCTCCGGGTGAGCGATTTCACCTATGTCGCCACCTGGAAGGGGTTCACCTATGTCGCCTTCGTTGTCGATGCCTATGCCCGCAAGATCGTTGGTTGGCGTGTCAGCACCTCGGCGCATGCCGGGTTCGTTCTCGATGCGCTGGAGCAGGCTGTTCACGAGCGGCGGCCGACAAAGGCGATGGGGCTTGTTCACCACTCCGACCGCGGCAGCCAATACCTGTCGATCAAGTACACAGAGCGGTTGGGAGAAGCTGGTATCGAGCCCTCTGTCGGCAGCGTTGGGGACAGCTATGACAACGCGCTGGCCGAAACGATCAACGGTCTCTTCAAGGCCGAGGTCATTCACCGCCGCGGTCCTTGGCGAAACTTCGAAGCGGTGGAATACGCAACACTCGAATGGGTGGACTGGTTCAACAACCGCCGTCTGCTCGAGCCTATCGGGAACATTCCGCCGGCAGAAGCAGAGGCCAATTTCTACGCCGCTCTGGAAACTGAGGCACGAGCCGCGTAACTAACTGAAATCAGCCTCCGGCAAACCCGGCGCGGTTCA